>DGEY01000018.1:19380-24217 GCA_002391385.1 Firmicutes bacterium UBA3914
GATCGGCCACTATGTTCAGGAGCTCGCGGAACTGGCGGCACCCCACCGCCTGGCCATTGAGGGGCCGGTGGACTGCGGCTCCAAGGCTGAGCAGATTCGGGTGATGGCAGAACTCCGTGAATATGTGGACAAGCACAACATCCCCGTGGTCTTCGTGGCCGATGAGTGGTGCAATACCTTAGAGGATATCAAGGAGTTTGCCCAAGCCAAAGCAGGGCATATGATCCAGATCAAGGCGCCGGATCTGGGCGGCATCAACAACAGTGTGGAGGCGGTGTTGTACTGCCATGAGCACGGAATCATTCCCTATCTGGGCGGAACCTGCAACGAAACTGAGCGCTCCGCGCAGATCACCGTGCAGCTGGCGGTGGCCACACGGCCGCGGCAGATCTTGTCTAAGCCCGGTATGGGCGTGGATGAGGGCTTGGCCATCTGCACCAACGAGATGAACCGCCTGGTGGCCTTACTGAAAAGCAAAGCAAGGTAGGGGATAGGTGTTGAGGACAATCCGGTACGAGGACATTGTGGCCCAGGTCAAGGAGCTCTGCCTGGACGCCAACTGCAACCTGCCCATGGACGTCTACCAGGCCTTGGTGGCAGCGGAGCAGAAGGAGGAGTCGCCCCTGGGGCAGAATATCTTGGATGTGATTCTGCAGAACGCCAAAATCGCCCGGGAGAAGAAGATGCCCCTTTGCCAGGATACGGGCATGGTGGTGGTCTTCGCCGAGGTGGGGCAGGATGTGCACATTGAGGGCGGTCTGCTCAGTGATGCGGTGAACGAAGGGGTGCGCCGGGCCTACGACGAAGGCTACTTCCGCAAGAGTGTTGTGGCCGATCCCATCCAGCGGGTGAACACCAAGGACAACACCCCGGCGGTACTCCATGTGTCCTTGGTGGCAGGCGACAAGCTGCGCCTGATTGTGGCCCCTAAGGGCTTCGGCAGTGAGAACATGTCGGCCCTGAAGATGCTCAAACCCGCGGACGGGGTGCAGGGGATCAAGGATTTTGTGGTGAAGACAGTCAGTGAAGCCGGGGGCAATCCCTGCCCGCCCATCATCATCGGCGTGGGCATCGGGGGCACCATGGAAAAGGCGGCGCTGTTGGCCAAGCAAGCGGTGCTCAGGGAGATTGGTTCCAAGCATCCCCAGCCCCACATCGCCAAGCTGGAAGAGGAGCTTTTGGAACTGGTGAACAAAACGGGAGTGGGGCCACAGGGCTTCGGGGGGACCCAAACAGCTTTAGCACTCTTTGTGGAAACCTATCCCACCCATATCGCCGGACTGCCTGTGGCTGTAAACATTAACTGCCACGTGGCGCGGCACGCTGAGGCGGTGTTGTGAGATGCATTACACCACGCTGGTCAAAGCAGTTTACTACGCGCCCCGGGGCCGCCAGCGCCTGATGCACCTGGGGCAGATCGTGGCCCAGCGGTATCTCGATGCCGAAGCTCTGCTCATCGGCGTCATCGGTGATGCGGGGGCGGGCAAGTCCCTGATCATCAGGGGCATGTTCCCTGGACTCGTGCTCACCAATGATGACGATGGCGTGAACGTGAGGCCGCTGCCGGTCCTGGAGGACGCCCAGGCCGACCATTTCAGAACGCACACTTACCATCTGGACGTTCGCTTTGAGATGGCCTTCACGCCCCTCTGGGAGCTGGCGGATGCCGTCAAGAAGGCCATATCTGCTGGGCGCCGCGTGGTGGTGGAGCATTTTGAGCTGCTCTATCCTCTGCTCAACGTCAACGCGGAAATGCTCATCGGTATTGGCGAAGAGGTGGTGGTCACCATTCCCACCCTCTTCGGGCCCTTCCCCGCGGAGATTGCGGAGGAAGCCTATGAGTCTTTGGTGTACCGGAAGATGGCCCACAGCGCCGAGGACTTAACGGGCATTGTCCTGGAACAGATGGGCATTGAACCGCCCACTTTCCATAGCGATGTGCGTCGCGGGTTTGTGGTGGAGTTTACCCGCCAACCCGAAGTGGACTTGGCGGAGGTGGAGCGGCGCGTACTGGAATATATCCAGCAGGATTTACCCATCAGTGTCTACAACGAGAATGCCATCCTCATCGGGCAGGAAAAACTCAAGTGCTCGGGGCCGCGCATTCACATGGCTTCCACGGGCGAAATCGTGAATTTCCGCCTGGATAAGAACTTCCATTATTCACCGATTTCTAAGACCTTTTTGCTGGCCGGGCGCGTGGGGTAAAAGGGGGGGCCCGGAGTGATCCGTGTCGTGCAGGTAGATAGCGATCAGGCCTTTCGGGACAAGGTGGCCGCCTATTTCCGCAGGTTAGACGGCTTTATCTACCGCGGCCTGGACTGCGCAGCTGATCTCGGGCCGGCGGTAGCAGGGAACAAGCCCCAGGTGATCCTCTTGGATCTGTACTGCCAGCCCCGGGGCGGCATGGAGGCCTTAAGGGAGATCAGGAGCAGTTTGAAACGGGACGAGACAAAAGTGATCATGGTTTCCAGCACTCCCCCAGGGGAGGAGCTTCTGGCCAGGGCTGCCGAGCTGGGCGCGGATTATTTCCTCCTGCGCCCTGTGGATGTGGTTGTCCTGGAAAAGCGCATCAGGCAGCTGCTGCAGTCTCCGGTGGAGGCGCCCGCCCGGGAGCTTTCCTTCAAGCTCGTGCAGGATATCTGCACAGCCTACTTCGAGCGGATGGGCATACCTCCCCATTACAAGGGTTACCGCTATCTGATCGAAGGCATCTACCTGGCCTCGCTGCATCCCCAGTGGCTCAACGCGGTCACCCAGCATCTGTACCCCGCCCTTGGGGAGCGCTTTGGGGTGAGCGGGGCCCAAGTTGAGCGGGCCATGCGCTATGCCCTGGAAGCGGCCTGGGCCAGGGGCAATCTGGACCAGCTCTACGCGATCTTCCCCTATGTCCAGGCCAATAGAGGCAAACCCACCAACTCCGAGTTCATCAGTACCATGGTGAACCTGGTAGGTTTAGCAGCGGAAGGCCAGGGCTAAAGAGGCTGGTAGAAGCGCATACTAAGAGACGGTAGAGACCGTCTCTTTTTTCGTGGCCGGGAGGTGGTGGGATGCGGGGCAGGGTTCGGCTGGGCAGGCGCACCAAGGAGCTGGCGGCGCGGCTCCAGCCCCAGGAAATTGCGGTGATCGCCCATGAAGATCTGGATGCGGTGGCAGCCGCGGGGTTGGTGGAAGCGGGGGCTGCGGCGGTGATCAATGCCCATGCTTCTTTGACCTGCCGCTACCCCAACTTAGGACCGCGCCTGTTGCACGAACACGGTGTACCCCTTTTGGACAGCGTGGGTGAGGAGATCTTCCAGCTCCTTCAGGACGGCGATCTGGTGGAGATCCAGGGCCGCAAGGTCCTCAAGGATGGACAGGTGATCGCCGTGGGCACCATCGTGACCGGCCACATGATTGAAAGGCGGGCCGAGCTTGCTAAGCTCAATCTCCCCAGGGAGCTGGAGAAGTTCGTGGGCAACACTTTGGAATACGCGGCACGGGAAAAGGATGTGATCTTGGGGCGCATCGAATTTCCACCCCTCCCGGTGGACTGCAGCGGCAAAGCGGTGGTGGTGGTGGTCCGGGGAGTGGGCTACCGCCAAGATCTCCAGGTTCTGGCTCCCTTTATCCAAGAGGCGGGACCAATCCTCATGGGGGTGGATGGGGGGGCAGATGCCCTGCTGCAGGCGGGCTACCGGCCCCACATTATCATCGGCGACATGGACAGCGTAACCGATGTCGCCCTGCGCTCGGGAGCCCAGCTCGTTGCCCACGCCTATCCCGACGGGCGCTGCCCCAGTGCCCAGCGTTTGACCAGGTTGGGCCTGGACTTCCATGTGGTTGCCGCACCGGGTACCAGTGAAGACCTGGCCCTGCTGTTGGCCCACGACAAAGGGGCTGAGCTGATTGTGCTGGTGGGTTCCCATTCCAATATGATCGACTTCTTGGAGAAGGGGCGCCCGGGCATGGCTTCCACCCTGCTGACCCGCTTGAAAATCGGGCCCATCCTTCTGGATGCTAAGAAGGTCAGCGATCTTTATCGGCCCAAGACGGCCTTTGGGGCTCTGCCCCTGGTGCTGGCGGCTTTGATCCCCATTCTGCTCTTTATGGGCTTAGCTTCTCCCTGGCGCCATTTCCTGCGCCTGCTTTGGCTGCAGCTGCGCCTGATTGCGGGGTGGCTCTA
The DNA here is from genome assembly GCA_002391385.1 of Firmicutes bacterium UBA3914. GTDB lineage: Bacteria > Bacillota > Limnochordia > Darwinibacteriales > Darwinibacteriaceae > DTU010. The sequence goes on from DGEY01000018.1 coordinate 23,546, forward strand.
GGTGAACTTGGGCTTCCGCTACCACGTGGCATCGCTCCTCGCGGTGTTTTTCAGCCTCATTCTGGGCATCCTAATCGGAGGCGCTGTCTTTCCAGATCACTCTTTAGTGGAAGAGCAGGCCCTGCTCATCAGCGAATTGGAGGAGCGCTTCCGGGAAAACAGGGCCCAGTTAGCTGCCCTCCAGGCGGAACTGGACCTGTCCAGCCGGGCTTGGCTGGAGCTTAAAGAGAGTATATCCCGGGGCCGGCTGACGGGCCGGCCGGTTGTGGTGGTGGGGGAGGGGAAAAGCTCCTTGGCCTCGGTACTGGAACAGGCTGGGGCCCAGGTGGAGATGGTGGGGTTGGAGCGCCTGGGGCAGATGGATTTCCATGAAGGGCTGACGGTGATCTTTCCCCTGACCAGCGAAAGGCTTTCCCAGACGGAGCAGGAGATCGTCCAGGCCCTGGCCGCCGCGGGAACCCGCCTCAGCTTTGTCTGGGGTCGAGAGCTAAAGCCGTCCGCTGCGGAGCTGCCCCCCAGCCTCCAGGTGGACAGCATTGACACCAGCTTCGGGGAGATCGCTTTGCTTTTGGCCCTGTCCGCGGACCTAGAGGGGCACTACGGCCTGCAGGAAAGTGCCCAGAAGTTATTCCCATGAAGGTGGTCGCGCTGATCCCGGCTTACAACGAAGAA
>DGEY01000018.1:24433-33426 GCA_002391385.1 Firmicutes bacterium UBA3914
CTTGTCGATCTCAGCAGCAACCAGGGGAAGGGAGCCGCCCTGGAACACGGGTTGGCCCAGGCGGCGGGGGATGTGTACCTTTTCCTAGATGCCGATTTGGGCACGAGCGCCCGGCAGGCCAGGGCTCTTTTGGATCCCGTCTTGGAAGGCCGGGCGGACATGACGGTGGCTGCCTTTACCGGCGGGCAGTCCGCGGAAGGCAAGATGGGCTTTGGACTGGTGCGCCGCACAGCTATCCTGGGGGTGAGGCTGCTCACGGGCCAGCAAGTCACCAGCCCCCTCTCGGGCCAGCGGGCCATCAGGGCGGAGCTCCTGCGGGAGCTGGGCGGGCTGGCCCGTGGTTTTGGCGTGGAAGTGAGTCTTACCGTGGGCGCCCTGCACCACGGCTTCAGGGTGCTAGAGGTCCCCCTGCCCATGCGGCACCGGGCCCACGGCCGGGGCCTGCGGGGGTTTTGGCACCGGGGGCGCCAGATGGTGCATGTGCTTTGCGCCCTCTGGCACTGCTGGCGGAAGGGGTGGCATCGATGGTCTGGAATCTAGCCGCGGCGGCCCTGGCCTATCTAGTCGTACCTTTGCTTCTGCCCCTGTACAAAAAACAGGCTAGCCGCAATTACCGCGGCGAATCCGTTCCCGCCGGGCTGGGCTACAGCTTTTTGCTCCCCGCGGTGCTGGTGATGATCCTGCGCTCTGGGCGGGCCGTGCAGCCACTGCTCTGCGCCATACTGCTCCTGCTCTTTGCCGCCTTGGGGGCGGTTGATGATGCCTTGGGCAGCCCGGATCAGAAGGGCTTCCGGGGGCACTTGCGCGGTGGAGTTCTTTCCAGCGGCGCCCTGAAGGCTTTAGGCGGGGCTGTGAGCGCGCTGGTTGCCGCCAGTTTGCTGGAGAGCGGCTGGCTGGAGCTTCTGGTCAACGGCGGGCTCATGGCCCTGGGGGCCAACTTCTTGAACCTTTTGGACCTGCGGCCCGGGCGGGCGGCCAAAGCGTTTCTCCTGCTTAGCCTGCCTTTTCACTTTTTCACTCCGCGGCCTGTACCCCTCCAGGTGCTCTGTGGTGCCGTTTTGGGTTACCTGCCCTGGGATCTGTCCCGCAAGGCCATGATGGGTGATACGGGAGCCAATCCTTTAGGAGCGGCCTTGGGCTTGATGGCCGCGTGGTACTTACCCCTGGCGGTTAAGGCAGTGCTCCTTGCGGCTTTAGCCGCGCTGAACCTGCTTTCTGAACGGATTTCCTTCTCACGGGTCATCGAGGGCAGCCGCTTCCTAGATTTCCTAGATCGGTTAGGGCGCTGAAGGATTGGCGGTTTTGATGTGGAATATTGTGTTACCGACTTCACCGATTAAGGAGAAAGATGATGCGCAATCTAGTTTTGATCCTGCTGGGCCTGACCCTCACCTCCTGCCTGGTCCAAGCGGATTCAGGCCCCGTTCACATAGTGCAGCCAGGCGATACCCTGTGGGATATTGCCCTGGCCCACGGCATTTCCTGGCAGGAGTTGGCTTCGCTGAATAAAATCAAGGATCCCACCACACTGCAGGTGGGCACCAGGCTGCGTCTGCCCACCACCACCCAGAGCGGGACCAAACTGGTACTCCACGATGGCAGCACTGTCACGGTGACTAGCGAGGAAGTGGAACTGCTGGCCCGGGTGGTTCAGGCTGAAGCGGGGGGTGAACCCTTCGAAGGCAAAGTGGCGGTGGCCGCGGTGATCCTCAACCGGGTGCGCTCCAGCAGGTACCCCGATTCTGTCTGGGAGGTTCTGCACCAGCCGGGGCAGTTCACCCCGGTGGAGCAGGGCAAGCTGCCCAAGAAGGCCGATGCCAGCTGCGTGGAAGCGGTACGCAGGGCCTTAGCTGGGGAAGATCCCACGGGCGGGGCACTGTTTTTCTACAACCCCCACACCACCCAGTCCGCTGAGTTCTGGGCAACCAAACAGGTGATCAAGAGGATCGGGAATCATAACTTCGCCCTCTAGGTGAATAAAATGCCCTAGAGGTGAGGTCATGCGCGTCTATGTGGTGAAGGTCAGGTGGTGGTACCTGCTGCTGGTGCTGATGCTGGCCTTTTTGAGCATGGTTCCCCAGCTGCGTGCGCCTTTGATCATCAGTGTTTTATCCAAGGGCCGGCTGGTACCCATTTACAGCGTGCAGACGGCAGAAAAGAAGGTGGCCTTTTCCTTTGACGCCACCTGGGGTGCTGACCTGACGGACGAGATCCTGGAGATCCTCCAGGACCACGGGATCAAAACCACTTTTTTCCTGGCAGGGTGTTGGGTGGATAAGCATCCCGACTATGTGGTGAAAATTGCCGCCGCAGGCCATGAACTGGGCAACCACAGCTACTCCCATCCCCACATGAACACCCTCAGCGAGCAGGGCATTGCCTTTGAACTGCAGAAGAACGAGCATCTGATCCACGAGCTCACGGGGCAGAAAACGACCCTCTTCAGGCCCCCCTTTGGCGAGTACTCCAACGAGGTCATCTCCGTGGCGAGCGCCTTAGGCTACCAGACCATCCAATGGTCTGTGGATTCCCTGGATTGGAAGAACTTGAGCAGCAGCCAGATTTACGAGCGGGTTATGGGTCAGATCAAACCCGGCTCCATCGTGCTTTTCCACAACGCAGCTCCAGGTACTCCTGGGGCTATTCGCCGTCTGATCCCCGATCTGCTCGCCCAGGGTTATGAAATAGTGCCCGTTTCCCAGCTGCTGCACAAAGGGGATTATTACATTGATCACGCCGGTACCCAGCGTCCCGGCAAAGGGGGCAGCTAGGCATGATCATCACCAAGAGGGCCCTCCTCTTTACCGCCGGTATCATTGTGGGCATAGCCCTGCTCTTTTTGGCCCCTGTGGTCTATGAGGCGGCCCAGCGGGCCCTGTACGGAGTGAAGCCAGGGGTCACTTTAGAGGGGCAGCTGGTGGAGGGGCTCCTGGAGGAGGAGCTCTATGATGTGGTGGCCAGCCTGGCGGAGAGCTTCTATGTGGAAGCAAGCAACGCCAGCTGGGACTGGCAGCGGGGTGAGGTGCTGCCGGAAGTTGTGGGGCAGGTGGTGGATGTGCAGAGCACGGTGGCCGCCCTGCTTGAGGCACCGGCCCGCTCTGCGGTGCGGCTGGTGACGGTGGTGGTGCTCCCTTCCATCACCCGGGCCCACTTCCGCCCCTATTATCGCGGGCCCACCAGCGAACCGCGGGTGGCTTTGATGTTCAATGTGGACTGGGGTGATGAGTACATCCCGGGCCTTTTGGAGGTGTTGGCCGAGGCCGATGTCGCGGCGACCTGGTTTCTCACCGGACGCTGGGTGGAAAAAGCCCCCCAGCTGGCCAAGGCCATAGCTGAGGGGGGACATGAAATTGGCAACCACGGCGGCTGGCACGGCTTAGCCGGGGAAATGAGTCCCGGGGAGGTGGCCCAGCTCATCCAGGAGGGGGAAGATTTGATCCTGGAGGCCACAGGACAGCGGCCCCAGGTCTTCGCCCCTCCCGCGGGGGATTATACGCAGCAGACAGTGGCGGTGGCCGCGGAGATGGGCTACAAAACGGTACTGTGGACGGTGGACACCGTGGATTGGCAGCGGCCCGCTCCCACCCAGATCATCGACCGGGTGCTCAGCGGGCTGGCCAATGGCGCCCTGATCCTCATGCATCCCACACAGCCTACCCTGGAGGCGCTGCCGGTGATCTTGGATCACCTGGCGGCCCGGGGCTTTCAATGTGTCACCGTGAGCGAGCTCTTAGCCGATTAGATTCGCCGCAGCGCCTTGCCAGATCGCCGGGTCTTCTTGGCCCAAACCTGAGAGGGCTGCACCGCCTAAGCGGTACTTGGTCACCAGTTCCAACTTGTATTTCAAGCTGTAGCGGTTTTCAAACCATACTTCACGGCCGTTTCCGTAGTGGAAGTACGGGGTCATGGAGGAGGCATCCCAGCGGATTTTCGCGCCGTGCCGGGCCGCCAGCTCCAGCGCTTCTCCATGGCTGATTTCCTGGGCTGTGCCTGTCCGCGTCCAATCTAGACCGGAGGTGGGCAGGCTGAGGATGATCTTCCCCGGGTCTACAGTTTGGGTAACTGCTTCCAGCATGGCCTCCAGCTCCGGCAGGGCTGCCAGAGGGCCAGGGCCTTGGGTACCTGGGGAGCTGTGGAGCAAAAGGAAGTCGGCTCCGCGGCCTGCGGCGCCGTAGTCCAGGCCTTCCTGCCAGGGGAGGCTGATCAGGGTGCGCCGCCCGCGGGCTGCCAGCTCTCCCCGGAGGGCAGTGAGGAAGGCGAAAAGATCAGCCTGTTCAGGTCCTGGGGTGTAGGCCAGGTGGACAAGGAGTCCCTTCAGGCCCCACTCTTCCGTGAGCTGGACCAGCCCACGGAGGGCTTGCTCCTTCAGCTGGGGACTGGCCAGAAGCTGGGTTGGGCTGGCCGGTACCTGGATGTGCCCGAAGGTGAGCAGCTCCTGATTGCCGGCGAAATACAGGCTTCTGCCCATGTCCACAGGGTCAAAGTTCGCGGTGATCTGCCCGCCACTGCCCAGGCTCCACCCCAGGGGTGCGAGGGCGGTGAGGTGGGAGGAATGCTGCAGCAGCGTCTCGTAGGCGGGGCTCTCCGGTTCATAAAGGCCCAGCAGCATGGGCCCCCCTTCTTTGGGGGCCTCCTTCAGCAGTCTCAGCCCATATTCGGGAACCCAGCCCACCGGTCCTGAGCTTGGGCGGATCCTGTACCATCCGTCCTGCCTGTCCAGGATGACCACGGGCTCGGTATCTTGCTTGATTACTCCCAGGGCCTGTGCCTCTGCGAAGGGGGCGGCGCGCACCGTCAGTGCCTCAAGGGCAAGTTCCGCCCTGCGCCCCAGGACTTCCAATGCCTGCTGCTGTCCGGCGGGAACCAGGGGTTCCACGGGCTGGGGTGCCTGTCCGCCCAAGAGGGATGAAAAATAAAAGAGCATGGATAAGATGGCCACAACGGCACCTCGGTTCAAAGGGCACTCCCCCTTTCTGATGTGCTGAATCTATGGTATCATATTCATATCGCCAATTTCAGTGGAAAGAACAGCACGTGCTGGTGAAGAACGGCAGTGCTGTGGAGGTCTGGCATGTACCAAAAGACAGTGTTACCCAACGGGGTTAGAATAATCAGCGAGCGCCTGCCCCATGTGCGCTCGGTAACCTTAGGCGCTTGGTTTGAAGTGGGCAGCCGGCTGGAAGAGCCGCATGAGTGGGGGATGTCCCACTTTGTGGAGCACATGATGTTTAAGGGCACCGCAAACTTTTCGGCCCAGGACATTGCGGAAATCATGGATCAGCGGGGCGGTCACCTCAATGCCTTCACGGAAAAGGAGCAGACCTGCTACTATTTCAAAGTGCTGGACGAGCACTTTTCCACGGCCGCGGCGCTGCTCCAGGATATGCTGCTCAATTCCCTGTTTCTGCCGGAGGATGTGGAAAAGGAGAAAAACGTGGTTCTAGAGGAGCTGCGCATGTACGAAGACTCTCCAGAGGACTTTGTACATGACCTTTTCTCCGCGGTGCTTTGGCCTGGAGATCCCCTGGGTAAGAACATCCTGGGCTCAGAGGCCACCGTTCAGGCGTTCACAGCGGAGAAGGTGCGGGAGTATGTGGCCAAGCACTACACCGCCGACCGGTTGGTCATCGCCTGCGTGGGCAACATCCACCATGGGGAGGTGGTGGAAGCTTTCGCCCAAGCCCTCGGCAAGCTGCCCCGGGGCGGCAGGGTGTCAGCTAGCAAGCCTCAGTACACCGCGGGCAGCTGCCGCTTCCAGGACAGAGAGATCGAGCAGGTACATCTCTGCCTGGGCGCCCCGGCCATTGCCCGCAGCGATGAGCGCAGGTATCCCCTGCAGGTTCTGGATGTGATCATCGGCGGAGGGGTCAGTTCTCTGCTCTTCCAGAAGCTCCGGGAAGAGCTGGGCCTGGTGTACAGTACCTATTCCTTCAACGACCTGTACAGTGATGTGGGCTTTTACGGGGTCTATGCGGGCTTCGCCCCCAGGAACTGGGGCCGGGTCTGGGATGTGCTCCAGGGGCTCTTTACAGATATTCCCCAGCTGATCACGGAAGAGGTGGTGGAAAGGTCCAAACAGCAGCTGCGCAGCGGACTGCTGCTCTCCTTGGAAAGCACCAGTACCCGCATGTCCCGGCTGGCCAAGGGAGAGATCTACGACGGCGGTCCCCTGCCGCCGGAGGTGGTCCTTCGCTTGGTTGAAGATGTGCAGCATCCACAGGTTGTGGAGCTGGCCCGGGAGCTGTACCATCCAGAGCGCTGGAGCTGGGCTGCTGTGGGGCCCAGCCGCTATGTGAGGGAGGATGTCGCATGGAGAAAGATATGCTGAAGAAGATTTTCCATCTGCAGGAGCGTTTTGACCGGGCAGTCGTGGAAAAGCGGGGCCTCAACTTCAGCCAGGAGGTCTGGATTCAAAAGGAAGTTCTGGCCATCATGTCCGAGCTTGCGGAGATCTTGGATGAGGTGAATTTCAAGTGGTGGAAAGACCCCAAGGAGATCGACCGCGAGCGGCTCCTGGAAGAGATCGTGGATGTGCTGCACTTCTTTGTCAGCATGTGCCTGAAGGCCGGCATCGGGCCGGAAGAGCTGTACCGGGCCTACATCCGCAAAAACCAGGAGAATTTCGCCCGGCAGGAGGGCCGAACTGACCGGGAAGGGTATGCTTGGAACAAATAGAAGATTGTGTTATAATACTGTTACTCCGCGCCCAGGGAGATGTCCAAAGGAGAGTGTTCTTTGTACATGCGCGGAGCTTTTTTTGTCCTTTTTTGCCTGGCCGCCACAGCTGCAGCCTCCGCAGCGGGCTTGGGCGGAGAAGTTTCCGGCTTTCTATCCCCCGACGGGTTTGCCCAGAGCTTTTACCTTTCCTTTGACCACCAGCTGGATTCCACAGACCTGCGCCTCGGTGTGGTGGGGGAGTACGGCTCTGAGGGGGCTTTCCAGCTTAGCCCCAGGTGGCAGCTGGAACTTGGTGACCTGGGCCCCTTTCTCCTGCGGGCTGGACGAGATGTAGACCACTACACCTCCTCTGATCTCTTCCGCTTAATCAGCAAAAACAACCGCTCCCCAGCCAGTTCCTTCTTAACCCTGGAAAGCCCCCAAGCTTCCTTCGGTTTTCTGCAGGCTGTACCCCTGCGCAGCGGGGATCCCGTCAGCGCGCTGTTCGCAGAGGCGCTCCTGGAAGCGGGGCCCCTCGGTTTCCGGGGTCTGCACCTGCAGTTCGCCGGCGGTGGCCAGGGGGGTACCGCGGCAGTTCTGCAGGCTGAGGCCGCGCTGGGACCTTGGGCCGCGGCGGCAGCCGCGGGCTGGGTCCAGGAGGGCACTTTGGCGAGCCGGGGCACCGTTGTGGTACTGGAAAGAAGCGGCAGCGGCCTGCAGGGCAGCTTCACCTGGCAGAGCATCGAACCTGGTTTTGCCAGTCTTTTGGCGAAGAGCAACCGCTACCCTCCAGGCCGTAGGGGCTGGGAACTGGAACTTAAGCTTCCCCTTGGCGCCCTGGAAGGGGAGGTGGATCTGCGCCGCCAGGGCAACCTGGCAGGGACCCGCAGCTATAACCGCCTGGCTTTCACCTGCCGGGCAGGGGAAAACTTCAGCGTGCAGTGGCGGCTGGAACCCACCCGGGCGCTGGTGCTGCGCTACAGCGGGGAGGGTCTGCTCTGGCAGGTTGATGCCGTAAATCTAGTGGTGCGCCATGACCGGGAAACCGAGGCGGGGAGCTGGAGCTGGCGCGCCGATGCCAAGCGCAGGATCGCCCGTCTCGAAGTGCAGCTGGATAGGACCCTGAAGTGGCGCCTGGTGGCGAAGTACGATTTCCTCCTGCACCGAGCCCACACTTACCTCAGGGTGCGCTGGGAGAGGGCCAAGCAGTATGTACAGCTGGAGCTGGGGGAATATGATGGGGGCAACCTCACCGCGAGCTTCGGCCAGCCGGCCCAGCTCAAACTATCTTGGGGGTGGCAGTTCTAGCCCCTCGCGCGTGCACATATGCTAAGCCGAGGTGGTGGTATGCGCTACTCGGAACTGTCGGGCAAGGAGATCGTCTGCATCGATGAGGGCATCCGGCTTGGGGTTGTGGACCGCACCGATTTGATCATTGACCTGCGCACCGGTGAGGTGCAGTCTATCGTGATTCCCTACGGCAGCCGCTGGTTCCGGCCCAAGCTCATTGTCATCCCCTGGCGGGGCATCAAAAAGATCGGCCGGGATTTGATCATTGTGGATCTGACCACGGCTGAGGACTACAGTGCGGTGATGAAGAAAATTCAGGAAGGACGCAGTTGGAATAAGCCCCCTTTCTTTGGGTAAGCTAGAGCTAAGACATGGAAAGGGGGAACATTATTGTCAACTGTCATTGGCGTTTTCAGTGACATATCCACGGCCGAAAAGGCGGTTAAGGCACTGAGAGATAAAGGGTTCAAAGACAACGAGATCTCCATCGTGGCCAAAGATGAGAAGGCCCGTCGGGGCGGCACCGACATGGAAACGGGGGGAGAGTTCGGCACCGATTCCATCGCCGAGGGAACCACCTGGGGTGGGGCCCTGGGCGGCGTGGCGGGCCTGTTGGCTGGTGTTGGCGCCCTGGCCATCCCCGGCATCGGGCCCATTGTGGCGGCGGGGCCGCTGGCCGGCGCCCTGTCCGGTGCGGTGACTGGGGGTGTGGCCGGGGGCTTGATTGACCTGGGCATCCCCGAAGATAAGGGGCGCCAATACGAAGAGAACCTGAAGCAGGGAGGCGTCTTGGCTGTAATCGAGACTAGCGATGACAAAGCAAATGACGCCAGCTCCATCCTCAGGCAGCACGGTGCCAAAGATGTGGAAACCCACGGAGGGAAACAGAGCTAAGAGTTGGGAATGGGGCTGTTGCAGAATGAACGTTGATTAGTTCATCCTGCGCGGCCCTTTTTTGTCTAATAACGAGAATACGGGCTCGCGAAGGAGCCCGTACCCTGTCTCTTCTTCACATCTGACGCTCGCGACGGAGAGGGTAGAGTAGG
>DGEY01000031.1 GCA_002391385.1 Firmicutes bacterium UBA3914
GACATCTCCTTCCCCTGTCCCAACCCCTGACGGGCCAACAGCATGGTGATGGCAGCCGTGGTGGTGGTCTTGCCGTGGTCAACGTGGCCGATGGTGCCTACGTTGACGTGGGGTTTGTTTCTCTCAAACTTTTGCTTAGCCATTTTGTCTTTTCCACTCCTCCCGGAAAACATTGCTAATTTAGGATTACGGTTACATTCGCCAAGCCCCCAAAAAGTCCTCCTAGTGTGCTAGGAAAAGGACAAGGCCCCAGCAAACGACTAACCATGATCCAATCAGAACCGCCAAGATCTGTCCGTCAGTGAGCTCCCGGCCCTTGAACCTCAGGCTTAGTGTTACCAGATACAAGGAAACCAACACGCCCGCTGGCCAGACCAGCCACAGGGGGACCAGCCAGAGGAGAGTATATGTAATTGCCAGAGCGATCATGAACGCCCGCACACTAGAGCCCTCCCATCCCAGCCTTCCAGAGGCATCTCTAGAGTCATAGTATGGGAGTTCTCTATCCTGGCAACAAAAAACCACCAGAATCTCTCTGACGGTTGGAAAATCTGGTTGCGGGGGCCGGATTTGAACCGACAACCTTCGGGTTATGAGCCCGACGAGCTACCAGACTGCTCCACCCCGCGTCGTTATTTATGAGGAATGGTGGAGGGAGCAGGATTCGAACCTGCGAAGGCACTGCCAGCAGATTTACAGTCTGCCCCCTTTGGCCAGCTTGGGTATCCCTCCACGTTGATGAATGGAGCCGGAGGTGGAACTCGAATCCACAACCTCTCGATTACAAGTCGAGTGCTCTGCCAATTGAGCTACACCGGCTTAACCACTTAGAAGTATAGCAACCTATTCAGGTTCTGTCAACAGCAATCTCGCCATTAAGCAGGTGGGTATCTCAGTGAATACTTTCCCGTTTTTCCAGGTAGCGCTCCAGCTTGCGCTTGACCCGCTGCAGGGCGTTATCGATGGACTTCACATGGCGTCCCAGCTCATCAGCTATTTCCTGATAGCTCTTGCCCTCTAGGTAGAACATGAGGACCTGCCATTCCAGTTCGCTTAAGAACTCCACCATCTTGGTTTCGATATCGGAGAACTCTTCCCGGCTGATGACCAGCTCCTCGGGATCGGTTACCTTGGAGCCAGAAATCACATCCAAAAGGGTGCGGTCAGATTCTTCGTCGTAGATGGGTTTGTTCAGGGAAACGTAGGAGTTCAGGGGAATGTGTTTCTGGCGGGTTGCTGTTTTGATGGCAGTGATGATCTGGCGGGTGATGCACAGCTCCGCGAAGGCACGGAAGGAAGCCAGTTTATCTGGACGGAAGTCTCGGATGGCTTTGTACAGCCCGATCATGCCCTCTTGGATGATGTCTTCCCTGTCTGCTCCGATCAAGAAGTAGGAACGTGCTTTAGCTCTGACAAAGTTCTTGTACTTGTTGATCAGGTGTTCCAGGGCCTCATCGTCGGTGTCCCGAGCCAGCTGAACGATTTCCTCATCGCTCAAGCTCTCGTACATGTGACAGCACCTCTTGTGGGCATTAACACTCACCATCCATCGCCTCCACCCCTCGTGTCCGAGACACGGTTGTCCAAACGGCACAGGTTTATTATACACCAAGGCCTAGCGGGGGTCAAGGTTGGCGGAGGCTCCGCTGCCGCACCACCTCCAGCATGAGCAGGGAGGCTGCCACCGAGGCATTGAGGGAGTTGACCTGCCCCCGCATGGGGATGGAGGAGAGGAAGTCACATTTTTCCCGCACCAGGCGGCTCAGGCCAAAGCCTTCGCTCCCCACCACCAGGGCAATGGGGCCGGTGAGATCCTGCTCAAAGCAGGGCTCGCCGGCGGCATCCGCGCCGAATACCCAGTAGCCCTCCTGCTTGAGGGTATCAATGGTGGCGGCCAGATTGGTCACCCGGCAGATGGGGAGATGATTGGCGGCCCCAGCCGAAGCCTTCATCACAGCTTCCGTCACCAAGGCGCCCCGGCGTTTGGGGATCACCACCCCATGGGCGCCCAAGGCTTCCGCGCTGCGGATGATGGCCCCCAGATTGTGGGGATCCTGCACCCCGTCCAGGAGCACCAAAAAGGGCGGCCAAGGGTCTCCGCTGGGGCGGGCCACAAGGTCAGCAAGCTCCCAGTAGCGCACTTCCGCAAGCTGGGCGATGACGCCCTGGTGATTGATGGAAGGGCTCAGCCGGTCCAGCACGCTGCGGTCCACTTCCTGGATCACAACCCCGCGCTGCTTGGCCAAGGACACGATCTGCTGCAGCGCACCCTGCCTAGGACCCTTGGCCACCAGCAGCTTGTTAATCTCCTGCCCTGAGCGCAGTGCCTCCAATACGGGCTGGCGCCCGGCCACATCAACCACCGCGCTTTAATACCTCCCTCTCGAACTCCCCGAAGCAGATGGGGGCTGCTTCCTTAACCAGTTCCAAAATGGCATTGGCATACATCCTGATTTCGTACTGGGCATCCTTGGCCGTGCGCAGCATGAGGAAGTTCATCAAGGAACTGCCGTTCACGGTCCAGTAGAAGTTGGTATAGATCCCCACAGGCAGTACGCTGCGGGCCTGCTCCTTGGGGAGCTTATAGCTGTTCACCAGCTCATAGTAGAAATCAAAAGCCCCTTCATTCTGCCTAATCCAGGCCTCCAAGAGCTCCCCCTCCAGTCCCTCGGGCACGTAGTACTCCCGCAGGGCTACGCAGTAGCGCAGCGATTCTTCGTTGTACGAGCCAATGCGGTGCCTGAACCACTGCCTGGCCACGAACAAAGGCGCCTTCACATCAAAGGTGAAGACCATGGCCTCAAAGGGGGTTTTATGCCCCTTGCGGATGAGATGCCTGATCAGCTGGCGGTCGGCATCCTCCGATTTGGACTCGCTGCGCCAGCAGCGCCGGGCATTGCGGATCACCGCAGCATCGCCGCCCATGTGTTCCACCAAACGGACAAATCCCTTGTTCAAAACCTGCATAGCCATCCTCCTTGTCTTACGCCTCCACGGTGGGGGTGACCCTGCTCAAAAGCTCCCGCAGCCGGTCCTCCTGCCCGCTCAAATACAGGTAGCCCAAAAGCGCTTCCATACCTGTACTCAAGCGGTACTCCACCGCACCGCTCTTGCGGGGTACCCCCCCTTTAGCATTTCTGCCCCGGCGCACCACTTCCCTTTCCTCGTCGGTCAATTCCGGCTCCCAGGCATGGATAATCTCCGCCTGCTTGGCAGCCTGCACGTACTTCACCGCGCTGCGGTGCAGATCGTGCACTTTGGCCGGGTAGGCCACCAGTTTCGTGCGGATATAGAGCTCAAAGACGGCATCGCCCACATAGGCCAGGGTTAAAGGCGACAGTTCCTGTAAGTTCAAATCCCCTTGCACAAACACCGCTCACACCTTCCATCTGGGCCCCTGGGGCGTGTCTTCCACTACCACACCCAGCTCGGCCAGCTGATCGCGGATGCGGTCGGCCAGGGCGAAGTTCCTCTCCCTCCGCAGCTCTTCCCGGATGGCCAGGATCAGCTCCATCAACCCGTCGGTTAGGCCTTCCTGGCGCTGCTGCCCCAGCTCCAGCACACCCAGGATCTCCCCGGCCCAGAGCTGGAGTATATCCCAGCCCTTCTGCAGCACCTGGCGGTGGAATCCCCCTTTGTGCTTGTAGCTGTTGATCTCCCGCACCACATCAAAGAGGACACCCAGGGCCATGGCGGTGTTGAAATCATCGCTGAGTGCATCCACAACCTCATCGGCATAGCGCTCCAGGTTATCTAGGGTCTCTTGATCAAAGGCTGTCAGCTCACCCTCCTGGGCCTCGGCCAGATCTTCCCGCAGCTTGCGGGCGGCCTCATTCAGGCGTGACCAACCCCGCTTCATCTCCTCCAGCTTTCCTTCGTAGTATTCCAAACTGGAACGGTAGTGGGTGGAGAGGAGGTAAAAGCGCAGCAGCGCTGGGGGGTACTCTTCCAAAAGGCGCTTCAGGGAGACGATGTTCCCCAGGGATTTGGACATTTTGGTATCCTTGAGGGTGATCATCCCGCTGTGCACCCAGTAGCGGGCCAGGGGCCTGCCGGTTGCCGCCTCCGACTGGGCGATCTCATTCTCATGGTGGGGAAAGATGAGATCATTTCCGCCGCCGTGGAAGTCAAATTCTTCACCCAGGTATTTCAAACTCATGGCTGAGCATTCAATATGCCAGCCGGGCCGGCCTCTGCCCCAGGGGCTGTCCCAGGCGGGTTCGCCCGGTTTGGCCGCCTTCCAGAGGGCGAAATCGGCGGCATCCCGCTTTTTGGGGTCCACCTCAAAGCGGGTCCCTTCCCGCAGCTCCTCCAGCTTCTGCTTGCTGAGCTTACCGTACTCGGCAAAGGACGCGACGCTGAAAAACACATCTCCCTCCACTGCATAGGCGTGACCCTTGTCCACAAGTCCCTGGATGAGCTTGATGATCTCTTCGATGTGCTCGCTCACTTTGGGATAATAGTCCGCCCGCTGGACGCCCAGCGCATCCATGCTGGCCAGGTATTCCTTAATATAGCGTTTGGAGATCTCCAGGGCCGGCACCCCTTCTTCCAGGGACCTTTGGATGATCTTATCGTCTACGTCGGTGAAGTTCTGGACATGCAGGGTCTCATAACCCAGATGGCGCAGGAAACGGATGATTACATCCCACACCACGCTGGGCCGGGCATGCCCCAAGTGGGTATCGGCATAGGGGGTAACACCGCAGACATACACGCTTACCTTCCCCGGCTCCCTGGGCACAAAGACTTCCTTTTCTTGAGTTAAGGTGTTGTACACTCTGATCTCCCGCTTCACGCGCCTTCCCTCCCAGATCATGCATCTATCCTCCTGAACAACAAAGCCCTCTTCTCTCACAGAGACGAGGGCCGCGGTTCCACTCTGCTTCCAACATGCGGCGCCCCGCGCCGGCATGTCAGCACTCTCGGCACACTAACGGGTGCCAGCCGTCCAAGCCTACTCTCGCGGGCGATTTCGGTTGGCGGATCAGGGGTGCACTTCGTTAAGCTGACCGCAGGATGCTTCCACCAAACGCATCCCTCTCTGGGCGGCGCACTTAACTACTCTCCCCATCGTGTCCTTTTCCTGATAATACCCATATTATACGCAACGCTTACCCCCAAGTCAACCGCGCCGGCGGCGCA
>DGEY01000027.1 GCA_002391385.1 Firmicutes bacterium UBA3914
GACCGTCGCCGTGATTCACAGCAATGCCCGGGACAAGGCAGCGGACTTTAAGCAGAGAGTCGAGGAGCGCCTGCGCTGCGCCCAAGTCTTCGTCACCGAAATGGGAGCCTCCCTGGCTGTCCACGGAGGCCAAGGCATGCTGGGCATTGCCGCCTGTCCTACCGATGAACTGTAAAAAGCGATACTCGTACGTAAAGCCGCCGCGGTAATCCGCAGCGGCTTTTATTAACCAAAGGCGGTGCCAGAAGGCGAATCAGGCGAGGGAAAGGGCGATCTGCTGACCTGCTCAGCCCAGATCTCCGGGTGCAGTAACCGTGAGCTCAGCTCCCGGCTCGCCTATGAAGAGCAGGTACCACCCTTCCTCCACAGCGGCCTCGCGTTCCGGCGATGTGAGGCTGTCATACGCCACCTCCAGCTCCCCAGAGAACACCACAACCCTTCCCGGCCCTGTAAACTCAAAACCAGCTTTGCCGCTAAATCCCAGCCTGCCCCCTTCGTTTTCGCCTGCAGATCCTATCTGCAAACGGGCGCCGGAGCCGATGGTGCTAAGCTCAGCCGCGTCCCTGAACACATAGCCGTGATTGTAGAGCCGCATCTCGCCCTGCTCTTCCCGCACAAACATCTCGAACTGGTCGCGGATATAATGGGAAAGCCATCTTGGTGCTGCTTGGGTCGCTGAGGGCCAGCGGTGTGTAATAGGTGCCGTCGAATAAAACTACATAACCCGGCAGTTCGGGGAGCGCGATTGTCCGGGCCATCCACGGCAAGAGATCGTGCCTGCTCAGGTTGCGGAGCAGCCAGGTCCTGCCGGCGAACGCCGGGTCATCCACTTCGGCTTCAGGCATCAGCTTTTCAAAAATGACATAGCCCGCATCTGAGCTGTCCGGATGACCGAGGATGACGCTGCCGAGCTCCCCCTCAGAGAAAGGATAGCTGGTGCCGCTGGGAGTGTAGAACCTGCCATAAGCCCGGTACGCCGCGGTGATGTACGGTGTATAACCTATTCCATCGAAGACAGCTATAACGATCCCGCTCTTGTCCTCAGTCAGCTGCACCTGGAAGAGCCCCAGCGGCGAGTTGTAAAACCCTTCGATCTGCTGGAGATCTTGGGGAACTCCGCTTCCGGAGACAGGACAGCTGAAGTAACTGGGCCTTCCGCAAGCCCCAAGTCTTCTAAGGCGGC
Organism: Firmicutes bacterium UBA3914; assembly: GCA_002391385.1. Taxonomy (GTDB): domain Bacteria; phylum Bacillota; class Limnochordia; order Darwinibacteriales; family Darwinibacteriaceae; genus DTU010. Next base: position 1,184 of record DGEY01000027.1, read on the forward strand.
TTCAAGCACCGCATCTGCCACCGCTACGGGATCGGCTGTCCCGGCAAAGATCACCCCCACGCTGATGCGCTCCTAGGGGCCACATACAGTTCAGCGCTGTAATGAAGTGTCCTGCCGCTTTTGGCCAGCACATCAACGCCTAGGGGCCTGAACTTGTAGACCTGCACCTGGTCCCAGCCCAGTCCACTATCTATGAGGGGAGCGCCCGCGGGAACGGTTTCCGGCCCATACTGGGCTCTGGTGTACTCTGCCAACATGGCCGGCGTGAGCATGGATCCAACCTGGAAGATCTCTCCGAACTTGCAGAGGTCCACCGCGGCGGAAGCTATGCCGCCGCTGGCCAGGGCGTTCAAGTGCTCGAGGGGCAGGGGGAACTCACTCTCCCCCTCGTATACCCTGGCCACGTTTGCGCTGCCCTCTTTTAAGTAGGCGCTGGTGTTGGTCATACCCAGCTTGCTGAAGATGTTCTGCTCTACAAAGTCGGCGTAGCTGAGGCCGGAAACCCTCTCAACCAAGGCCAGGGCAACCGTGAAGCCATCGTTGCAGTAGACACTGATCCGCCCCGGATCGTTAACCAGCGAGGTGGTCCGCAGCCGTTCCAGAGTCTCCTGAACGAACGCCCTGTTCTTCACCGCCGTCGCGGAGTCCTTGTTGATGGTGCCTGGGATGCCGGAAGTGTGGTTGAGGAGCATGCGTACGGTGATCTCCTTGTACCTCTCGTCCACCATCACAAACTCCGGGAGGTAATCCAACACAAGCCTATCGCGTTGTAGCGGAGGTCTTCTCCGTCGCTGGCCTTCACCTTGTTGCGGAAAGAACCCAGCCTTTCGGCCACTCCCCGGTAAAGTGACGCCATTTTCGTGAGCAAGTCCGCTTTTGCACCTGTCAAGAGAGGAACACATTCGCCAAGGTATTCTACGGCACACCTTCTGGCATCGATCAGGCTGAGCAGCAGGTAGTCATTTACGGCCAGCAGCCTTTCAACGTCGTCCTTGGAGCTGCTCTGATCCCAGAAGCCGTCATTGCGCAGTCCGGCTATCCATCTTTCCTAGGCCTCTGCTCCCTGGAAATACCCGCTGCTGCACTCCGCCTCAAAGGATTGAACAAGGGTGTGCAGTGACGCCACTAGATTGTCCAGATCACTTGGTCTCGCCTTTTTCTCACCAAAGTGCATGATCAAAAACGGCCAGAAGTCGCTTTCCAGATAGTCTTGGCTCTCGTTCCAGTAATCCTTGTCGAAGTACGTCCGGCAGTAGAGTACCTTGCCGTTTTCCGCGTAGCCCGTGATCACTCCCTACTCTGGGGCCACCCTAAGGTTGATCGCACCCTGGAGGGCCATAGGTTTTGCACTACCGAGGGGGCGCCTCCTCACGCCAGCATAGGACCACCTATCCTCAAAAAAAGACCGCAGCCTTCACTGCAGTGGGGCAGCAAACTAAGACTGGCTACCCGTGTCGCGACGCGCCAAGGCCAGACTGAACTCGTAACAGGCTTTTTCCAAGTATTCTCTCCTTACTAGCACGTCAAGCCAATCCTGGGGAATTGCCTCGTATCCATAGGCTAGCCCTGCTAATCCCCCTGCAATGGCCGCCACTGTGTCGGTGTCGCCTCCCAGATTGACCGCTTCTAGGATGCAGCTTGCATAGTCGTTGGTATTCAGCAAGCACCAAATGGCGGCCTCCAGTGAAGACACAACATAGCCGCTGCTGCTGATTTTTTCCCTAGGTATCTTCTTGAAATCTTCACTCCTTAGCCGCGAGAGATGGCCTAGTTCTTCAGCGTACTCAGGCTGCTTCTCGTAATACTCCATAGCCTTATGGATTCCGATCTTAATGGCATGTTCCAGATCAGAGCCGCTTAGGAGCATGGCCGCAATAGAAAGGTAGATCCCGCAGGCAATCTGGCTTCTCTTATGGGCATGGGTCAAAGCAGAGACGTTATGGATGATGTCAAATGCTTCACTGCTGTCCTGGAAGTTCACCCCATATACAGTACTGAGATAGAACACTAGGGGAAGTATTCGCATCAGAGATCCGTTGCCGTTGTCGTACTCACCGGTTCCCCCGCACTCTAGGGCAGGAACACCTCTTTCGAATCGTTCCAAGGCCGCACTTGTGGTTGTTCCCACGTCAAAGGTGTGTCCATCGGCTGTGAACTCACCCGCTTTGTACCATTTCAGGAAGTTGCGCATGATTTCATCGTAATCTAGCCCCTTAGCAAGACCGCTCATTAGGCAGAGGGTCATGCTGGTGTCATCTGACCAGGTGCCGGCAGGCTTGTTGTATGTACCGTAAGCCCTCATGCCAACCACAGGGTCTCGGGCCAGGGTTTCTCTTTCCCTGAACTCAACCGGCACACCCAGCGCATCGCCAACAGCCAAACCCATAATCCCGCTCAGGACAAGCCTACTTAAACCCACATTCCACTGGACTGGGTCCATACTGATAACCCCCTACTCATCTTTTCCTCAGCACGCTGATAATTAGCTCAGCTCTGCCGGGGATTTCGTGGCCGGAATGGATCACTCCTTGGCTAACAGGAATTCTCGCAGTTCTGGAACCAGGGTAAAAAGGCCGCACTAGCAGGAGCTATCCCCGCCGCTCCTCCACAGAGCCACAGCTGCGCAGATAAACTCCTCCAGCCCGGTGCTGGGAATGTCTATGGATTTCCGAATCCGGATGCATCCCTTCCCTGTATCGAACGGTTCCAACAGTGAGCCGACGTTGGGAATCTTGCTGATCTCACCCACATACAAACTCACATACCCCTTTTGGGCATTTAGACCGAAAAGATCCCCCTGTTCCGTGCCGTAACTCAACATCTTGTACTTGATACGCTCCTCCAGCTCAGGGCCGTGCTGCCCCTGATCAGCCGGCGCACCTCCAAGAGCTTTTCCTCGCGCCAGCCATTCTCCAACTTCTCCAGGTACTCTTCAGGGCTCTGTACATCGTACTGCATCCCCTTCACCCTTTCTTCTCTTGAGACTGGATTCTCTGCTCTTCTGGCAACTCCTTTCCCGGCACAGGTGCGTTCACGGAGCCAACAAGTAAGTGGGCCGAGCGCCGAAAGAAACCCGGGCTGGGATACTGCTACCCCAGCCCGTACAAACTACAAGTTCGAAGCGAAGTGCTCCATGGCTTCCTGCACCTCTGCGGCCGCTTCTGGCCTCACAACGGCAAGAATCTTCGGCGCGACTTCCTGGAAATACTCTTTGTCAAAGGTTCCCGCAGCGTAGCGGGCAAAGCTTTCCTCCAGCAGCGCTTGGACTGCTTCTTTCTTGTCTGCCTAAACCCGCTCCATGATAAAGTCATAAAACATCTTCTGCCCTTGATTCATAGCTCAGCACCCTTCCCGGCTTGGGATTTATGGGAAATACAACAAAGGATGGCAAAATCCTTCTGTTCACATCCGAGTTAGACTGTGTCAGGGGGGGCTGTCAGCTGAGGCAGGTTCTAGGCACTTGTGATGATCTCCAGCGCCCTTCGGAAGTCATCTTCTCCCCTGGGGCTGTTCAGCTCTAGAGTGATGTAGCCATCATAGCCCGAACCGCAGAATTCAGACAGGCACTTGATGATATCTAGGTTTCCGACCCTGGGCGCCAAGGTCCAGCCACTTTTGCCGGCTTGAACAACGCGGCCCTGGACATGCACGTTGAGTATGCGGTGTTTAAACCATGAAAGCTCAGCGAAGTTGTCGTAGAGAGAACACCAGTTGAGATCCAATGTGAAGCCGTAATCCTCGGGCATGATGGCGGCCAGCTCTTCCCACGCTTTGGCTTGGGTTAGACCTTCGGCACTTATGGGTATATTCTCCACGGCCAGGGGAACCTTGTGGTCTCTGGCCACTTCCCAAGCCAGCTGGAACAACCTGCCCAGATCCAGGCGCTCCGCGTGGGTATCCCACAAGTGCAGCACCGCAATCTGCGCCTGCAGCCGTTCTGCTCCCCACAAGTTCTCTTCCAGAATCCTCTGCCCCTCCAGTATGGTTTCCCTGTTTTGGGAGCAGAGCATGGTACCCACATCCCTGTTTACGTGGATGGCGGGAACGGCGATGTCGTTTGCGGAGCACAGATCCACTATCTCAGACACGCTTGCTTTCGGCGTACGGCTCCAATCCGCCGAAGTTGGGGTTCGCGGCGGGTGGCCTTTGTCCCATTCGGCCAGGAAAACCAGCTCGATACCCTGGAGGCCAAGCCGCCTGTAGCCTTCCACAATACCGGTGTAGTCATAGAACGGTCTGCCGACACAAATGGGCAGCACACCTGTGGAAACCAAATAACCCCTCACGCCAGTCACTCCTAGTCCGCAGAGTTTGGGAAGTCAACACTTTTCCGGGCATTCCTTAAGCGACAGTTGAGCCCGTATAATTGTGTAAAATTGGTTTCCCCTTGGAATAAAAGAAGCCA
>DGEY01000089.1 GCA_002391385.1 Firmicutes bacterium UBA3914
CATGCCGGGCGCACCGCAAAGCAGCCCCCTGGTCAGGGAGCTGCCTTGTGTTCCAAACATCCTTTAGCGATAGAGTTCGGCATCGAAAAACCAAAGGGCGGAGCCATCGGCCCACTGCATGGCCCAGAGCAGGCGGACTTTGCCGCTGGGGTCCGGGGCCACAGCCCAGTGGGTCCCGGTTGGTCCATCCAGAAGCACAATGGCCTGCACCGCTTCACCGTTGATTTCCCCAGGGTACGAGAGGCGCCAGCTGCCCTCCACGGGGTCAGGGTCCCAGGCTTGATGCAAAAGGACGTAGGTGCCATCTGGGTTGATGGCCACCATCCCCTGGTCTTTCCCCTGCTGCACGTGCCCGCCGCCCAGGGGGGCGCTTGGAGTCCAGATCAACCAGATACCGTATAGACTCTCAAAATCCAGCAGCATGGGGTCGATCTCGCCCTGAGCTTCTCCGGGGACAGGCGGCTCTACACTTCCAGCCTCCCCCCACGGTTCCACATACTCCACTTCCGACCAAGGCTCCGTGTACTCCGGCTGCGACCACTGCTGGGTCTGCACCGGGGCACTCCAGAGATCAGCTGCCCAGACAGGGCTGGAAGCTGCACAGAGCAGGGCCAACAGGATGGTGCCTAAACGGCGCTTCATAGGGATTCTCCCTTCTGTACTGCCCGATTTGCTAAAAGTAATTCACCGCCTTAGTAATATTTTCCTGCCGATCTACCTGCCCCCAGAAAAAAAGAGAGGCGCCGCCGCGACGCCTCCCTAGAACCTCTTACTCAAATAGCCTCTTTGACCTGCTGGGCCGTTTTTTGCTGCCAGATGCTGTCGGCAACCGGCGCCCAGCGGGCCGCAGCCTCCCGGCATTTATCAGCCACAACCTCCACCGGTTCATTGTCCCGGCGCTGGGTGGAGTAGGCCTGAGCCCTGTTCACCATCTCCACCAGCTCATCGGGGTTATCCAGGAGGGGACAGGGCCTGAGCGGATTGGCGTTGAAGGGCTGCCGCTCCCGATACTGCATAAACAAAGGCGCTTTCAAGGCCTCCAGTAAAGTTGCCTCCCGGATATTGGTATCTGCGTAGTGGATGAAGGCGCAGGGTTCCACATCACCGTTGGCGTTGATATGCAGGTAATGCCGGCCCCCGGCAATGCAGCCGTTGCAGTATTCCCCGTCGTTCCAAAAATCGATGAGGAAGATATCCTTCGTGGCCCGGAACTCATGCACCCGCTCATACATGAGCTGGCGCTGCTCAGGCGTGACCAAAAGCTCCGGACGGGCATGCTGCCCAATGGGCATATAGGTGAAGTACCAGCCGAACAGGCAGCCCTTTTCGATCATGGCGTCCACGAACTCCTCGGAGGCCACTTCTTCGGTGTTTCCCGCATGGTAACAGGTGGAAAAGCCGAAGGGAGCCCCCACTTCCCGCAGGAGATCCATGGCTCGCGCGGTCTTTTCATAGACGCCAATGCCCCGGCGGAAGTCATTGGCCTCGGCAAAACCTTCCACGCTGATGGCCAGAGCCACATTGCCCACTTCCGCCAGCTGGGCGGCGAGCTCGGGGGTAACTAGAGTGGCGTTGGTAAACGAGCAGAAAACAGCATCATTGTGTTTTTCCGCCAGCTGAATAATGTCCGCGGCCCGCAGCAGCGGTTCGCCCCCTGAGTACAGATAGAAGTAGACCCCCAGTTCCTTACCCTGCTGGATGATCCCGTCCAGTTCCTCCAAACTGAGGTGCGCTCCCTTGGCGTATTCCCCCGCCCAGCACCCTTCGCAGCGCAGATTGCAGTTGGAGGTGGGATCCATCAAAATGGCCCAGGGCACGTTGCAGCCGTGTTCTTCTTCCACCGCCCGGGCGATGGGCACGCCGATCAAGGCGGCATTCAGGAAGAAGTTCATCACGATCTTCTCCGAGACCTTGGGTGCCAGCTGCCGTAGAGCCCTTTCTGTGAGCCTGCGCCAGTTGTTCTGGGGATCCGCCCACATCTCCCCCGCTTGGCGGATAATCTCCCGGTGCCAGGGCAAACGGGCAAAAGGCCTGATCAGACCGAGGAGCCTAGCGAAGTTCTCTTCGGGATTGCGTCGCACGTAGCGCAGGGATTCCCGTAAAGCAGCAGCCTGGAGACTTTGCTTGACTGACATCCAACCATCTCTCCTTCCCTGGGTTGATCTCTCCGTTCACCTAGACCAGCGCAGCAGGCCCGGGGAGCCGCTCAGTCTTCCTGAGGAGCTAGGGCAATATGCCGCGCCCCCAGGCCCTCAGCTAAAGTGGCGTAAGAGCTCAGGGCCAGCTCCTTCAAGCGCTCATCGCTGAGCAGGCTCTTTTCCTTGTAATCATCGTAGAAGGCAGCCATACTCACCAGGGGAATGATCACAAAGAAGAACTCAAAGAACACCAGATCTTCATGGTAGTTCACATCCTGGGCCGCTGCCTTCAGCGAGCTGTGCAGCGAATTCTCGGGCCCGCTGTCCAACAGCTGCATGATCCTAAACAGACTGCCCTTGTGCTTCCCTCCCTTCAGCGACTCCAACATGGCAATCCGTACCACGCGGCGATTTTCCAAGACATAATCGATGATGTCCGCGTAATACCTATTCAATTGGCGCTTGAAATATTTCAACGCCTCCCCATGGGCAAACAAGAAGCGGTCTCCGGCAATGGACAAGCGGCCGTCTTGGACCATGGCCCGAACGCAGTTGTCCACAAACTCCAGGGCAATCTGGTACACTCCGGTCATCAGCGAGTCGATGAGGCTGTCTAGGATGTCCTCCTTGTTGTGGAAATAATAGTAGATCAGGGCTTTGTTCACACCCGCGGCATCGGCGATCTCGTATACTCTAGTCCCCTCATAGCCCTTCTCGGAAAAAAGCCTGCCGGCTGCCTGCAGGATCCTGTCCTTTGCTTCTGGTTTATGCTCAGGCTTCAATACCTTCTCCTCCATCTTGACTAACCGGTTAACTAAGTCAATTTTACCACTTTCTGTTGGGCAGTGTCAAGGAATTGGCAAAAGCAGCCCCGCCTAATGAGCCCAGCTGCCGCGCTTTCCCCTCCACAAAAGAAAAACGGCCAGCCACAGCCAGCCGTTTCCCGTCTCAGTTATCTCTTTCCCGCCTATTTCCTCTCGTACTCCACTAAAACCATCTCGTAGGACACTTCGCCGTCCTCATACATGGTCAAAGATAAGGGCCAGCCCACATTGGGAGCGATCACCCATTCGGAGGTGGTGATATCCTGGCGATTGCCCTCTTCATCGGTTTCCCGGACGAACTTGCGCACCAGGTAACCCCGGACTCCAGCCACGGTCTGTTCATCCACAACCCGCACCCGGGACCCGTCGAAGAGCTGCATGTTGTTGCCCACTTCCAGTTCCAGATCCGCCGCCCACATGCCCAGGAACATAAGCTCACCAAACCACGGCCCCCCGAAGAGCATGGCCAGGCCCCCGAGTCCACCCATGAAGCTGATTGCTTCTCCCAGATCCTCGTAGCTATAGACCTGGGTTTGACCCTGGGTTACCTCCGCGTTCTCCTCGTCCAGCTTGCGGATCTCCAGGAACTGCTGCATCTTCGTCTCCACAACAACCTCTTCACCCTGTCTCTTATACACATCT
>DGEY01000032.1 GCA_002391385.1 Firmicutes bacterium UBA3914
CGTTCATCCCTCCAAATCCGCTGCAAGGAATGCATGCTTTCCGCATTAACCGGGCTCCCGTCCCCATGAAAACGCGAGTCCGGAGCATAAGTTTTACATATAGGGAATAATTATCATTTTCATTGACAGGAACTGGCGGCAGTGTTACAATATAGTTGAAATCTCCGAAGCCCCGCTAGGGCGTGGGGGACCCAACTTTTTGGGGTGAATCTCGCCAGCTGGTGAGAGGGGCGACTTGGGCGTCCTAACCCGTCAGCTAACCCCACAGGAGTACTCCAAGGCGTAAGTGTTAGTAGGCTCAGTGCAGCCAACTAGCAGGTACGCTTTTTGTTTTCCCAATTTCGCCAGGGGAAAGGAGATTGACCATGAAGAAGCAGCGTGTAGCAAGTGTCCAGAGTTTACTGTTAGGAAATCGGCAGGCCGAGAAGTTCTTCGATCTGGAGAAACATCCGCGCCAGAAAAGCCAGCCCTATCCGCCGATTTTCTTCCCTCCGTTCCTGATCTTCTAACGCTCCAGCACTACTTCGTTCCCACCCAGGGCAGCCGCCCTGGGTTTTTTACTGCCCCCAAAACCAGTGGCGCAGTGCCCGGCCCCGCTCCCCATTGGCCCAGGCGATCAGTCCCCGCACATAGTGGATGGGGATTCTACCCCCGCTGAGGGCCGCCACAGACCTTAAGGGCATCTCCAGCATGATGGCCCAGGTCATCAGCCACTGGGGATCCGTCTCCCGGGGTCGGCCCATCTCCTTCCAGATCGCCCTGCGGGCCACCTTCAAGATCATCCGGCCCAGGCCCGTTGCCCCTAGGTCTTCCAGGGTGGAGTTTTCATCAAAACGATCCGGCGGCTGAGGGGCGGGAATGGGCCTTCCGTAGACGGCGGCGAAGTCCTCCCGGGGAATGAACATCTGCCGGTGCAGGTTGTAGTAAGCAGGTGCGGAGCTGCGGTAGTCAGGAACCGGAAGATCGGGTCTGCTGCTTTCCACCTGCACCCGCTCCGCCAGGCGGATGTCCCTGGAGGATGCACCAATACGGATCTCATAGGCACCTGCTTCCACATGCCAGGCGCCCACCTCCACGTTGTGATAGGCGAAGGCCCGTTCATCCAGGATGAACTCCACTTCCCGCTCTTCGCCGGGATCCAGGTAAACCTTGGCGAATCCCTTCAACTCCTGGGGCGGGCGCGGCAGCGGTGAACCGATTTTGGCCACGTAAAGCTGCACAACCTCCGCCCCGCTCCTTTCCCCCGTGTTTTTGACCTTGCAGCGCACAACCAAACGGTCGGTATCCTGCAGCCGGGTGGCGGAAAGCTGCAGGTGGTCATAGGTGAACTGGGTGTAACTGAGTCCATGGCCGAAGGGGAAGAGCACCTCTTTCTGGGCGGCATCGTAGTAGCGGTAACCCACGAAGATACTCTCCCGGTATTCGGTCTGCCAGCGGTTAGAGGCGAAAAACTGAGCGGCGGGATGGTCTTCCAGCTTCAGGGGATAGCTTTCCGCCAGCTTGCCCGAGGGGTTCACTTTGCCCCAGAGGAGATCCACCACGGCCCCGGCCCCAGCCTGGCCCCCCAGATAGGTATGGAGCACCGCCGGCACCTGATCCAGCCAGGGCATGGCCACAGGGGCACCCGCGGAGAGGACCACCACCACATTGGGATTGACCTCTGCCACCCGGGCGATGAGGGCATTGTGATTAGGCGGTAGATCCAGATGGGCGCGGTCGTAGCCTTCCGATTCATAGCGGGGCGGCAGGCCGGCGAAGATCACTGCCACATCTGCCCGCCGGGCCAACCGGCAGGCCTCGTCCAAAAGTCTTTCATCCACCACATCGTCCTCCAGGGAGTACCCCGGGGCGAAGTCAAAGCGGGCCCCGGTCTTTTCCAGCTCTTCCAGCACCGTCTCCAGTCTGGTGGGGTTGACTTGAGAACTGCCTGCCCCCTGATAGCGGGGCTGGCGGGCAAATTCTCCCAGCACCGCCACTTTTTGTCCCCGCCCCAGGGGCAGCAGACCCCCTTTGTTTTTCAACAATACAGCGGACTGCGCGGCGACCCGCCGTGCCACAAGGTGGTGCCCATCGTAATCGCAGGGATACTGCACCTGCCCGGCCTGGGCTTCCTGGGCTTTGGCCACCAGTTCCAAAACGCGGCGCACCGCCTTGTCCAGGGCGGCCTCGCTGAGGCGGCCGCTTTTCAGATCTTGGCGGATCTTGGCGGCACTGACGCCATGGGATGCGGGCATTTCCAGGTCCAACCCCGCCTCCAGGCTCAGGCTGGGATCATTCACCGCACCCCAATCGGAGATCACCGCCCCCTGAAACCCCCATTCTTCCCGCAGGATGGTCTCCAAGAGGCGCTTGTGTTCGCAGGCGTAGGTGCCGTTCACTTTGTTGTAAGCACCCATGACGGTCCAGGGCTGGGCCTCCCGCACCGCCTGTTCGAAGGCGGCTAAATAGATTTCCCTTAGCGCCCGTTCATCCACCAAGGAATCGTTGAGCATCCGCCATTTCTCCTGGTTGTTGGCGGCAAAGTGCTTGAGGCATGCCCCCACTCCCTGGGACTGGACCCCCTTGATCCACGCCGTGGCCAGCTGCCCGGCCAAGTAGGGGTCCTCGGAGAAATACTCGAAATTGCGCCCACAAAGGGGCGAACGCTTGATATTGACCCCGGGGCCCAGCACCACGGACACGCCCTGCTGCCGCGCTTCAGCCCCGATGGCCTGCCCCATGGCAAAAAGCAGCTCTGGATCCCAGCTGTTGGCACTGGTGGCGGCAGGGGGAAAGCAGGTGGCAGGCACGCTTTCCCCGAGCCCCAGATTGTCGCCGCTGAGCTCCTGCTTGCGCAGGCCGTGGGGCCCATCGGACAGCATGATGGCGGGGAGATTCAAGCGGGGTACAGGGGTTGTATGCCACTGATCCGACCCCGAGACCAAGGCGATCTTTTCCTCCACCTCCAGCTCTTCCAAAAGCTTGTCAATATCCATGGTACCCTCCTTTTAGATAGGCTCGCTCCGGCGGGCTTCCCACTCACTTTTGAGCAGCCCGTAGCAGATCACATCATGGTAGGTGCCAAAGCGAAAGCGCTTCTGGCGCCGCACACCTTCCTGCACAAAGCCCACCTTTTCGTAAACCCTGCGGGCTCTGGTGTTGTAAGCCCAGCAGACAAGCTCCACCCTGTTAAGGCGCAGTTCCTGGAAAGCAAAGGTTAGAAACAGCTCCAGAGCTTCGGTACCGTAGCCCCGGCCGTGGTTTTCTTCACTGCCGATCACCATGCCCAGCTCGCCCCAGCCGTTTTTGAGGTCCAGGTTCACAAAATCGATCTGGCCCAGGTATTCCCCGGTATCGGCCCGGGCAATTACAAAACCCTTCCACTCCCCGGAAGTGGTCATCTCCAAGAACTTTCTGGTCTGTTCTGCGGAATGGGGGTAGAGAAAGATGTCCGAGAGGTTGTTGGTGATGGCCGGATTGTTCACCCAAGCGCGGATATGCTCAAAGTCGCTTTCCCGGTATTCCCTCAGCATCACTTGGCGTCCGTAGATGCGCGGCATAGCGGCTGCCTCCCGAGTCGTTTTTCGTTGTTGTACTATCTTTCGAGAAATCCACATCTTTACCTTCCGAAAAAAGGCAGGAGCGGTCCGGAGCAAAAAAAGACCCGGCACCCCGTGGGGTGCCAGGTCCATCTCCTCTCTGACTCATTGCTTGATCAACTGGTAGTGACCCATACTGCCCAGAGCTGCCTGCCCAGCAGCACTGTCTGGCAAATCCACCGGATGGACCTCCTTGAGGACGGGAGCCCATATCCAACCATCGCCGTGGTCGAATTCGAGCACTTCGCTTTCTGAGTAGTAATCACCGACATCCAATATGTCGTTACCGTTCACGTCCACCCAGGCTATCAATTGGTACTCGCCGGCAACCAGCTCCATTGTCCATTGGTCACCGGGGAGCGGCACCAGTTCTTCCACCACCGCCTGAATCTCAGTTCCGCTTCGCAGGCCCTGGATTAAGCGGATGTGTTCCACCCCGTTCACTGCCCAGTAGGCGTTCACCAGTCCGTGGCCGTAGAAGTAGGAGTTCCGATTGTGGATCTTCATGCAGGTCCGCTCCAAAACCTCCCGCACCTCGCTCTTGGGTATGCCGTTAGCCAGCATCAAGCCGATCACGCCCGTGACGTGGGGCGCCGCCATGGACGTACCGTAATATCCCGCGTACTTACCATCCGGAAACGTGCTCAATACATAATCCAGAATGTCTGGAACCCCTCCCCCACCGGGAGCCACGACGAAATCGCCAGTGCCGAAATTAGAGTATTCCGCCAAAGGCGGTTCATAGGGGCCAGGCAGAAGATCCAGACCGCTGCCGGTGGCACTCACCGCGATCACCTCTGGAAGGCCCGCGGGATATTCGATCACGGGCCACCCATCATTGCCGGTGGCGGCAACCATGATCACTCCCCGGGCATGGGCTTCCTGCACTGCCTGCTCTTCCAGGATGCTGTAAGGTCCACCTAAAGACATGTTGATGATATCCGCTGGCCTGGGATTGGTCGGCTTATCTTCCTGATCATTGAGGGCCCCGGCTGCGTAGAGGATACCCTGGGCCACAGACCAACTGCTTCCCTCGTCAGCAGCCAAGACCTTCGCCGGGAGGATTTCCACTTCCCACATAACGCCCCCAACGCCCAATCCGTTATTGGTCTTGGCACCGATGGTTCCGGTCACGTGGGTACCGTGTCCATCAAGGTCTTCTATGGAGTCTTCCCAGGTGAAGTTCCAGGCATATTCCAAGTCCAACTGCCCCACCAGATCCGGGTGATCCGTGTCCACACCGCTATCGAGCACGGCCACGCGGACGCTGCGATCTCCCGTGGTTACCGCCCAGGCTTGCGGCAGGCGGATCTGCTCGTAATGCCACCACTGATGGCCCGCGTAGTGGGGGTCATCGGGCACCCGGAAAGCCTGGGCGACCCTTGGGAGGTTCGGCTCCACCGCCAGGACACCGGCCACACTCTCCAAAGCCCGGAGATGACCTTCCTGGCTGAGCACACCCAGTTGGGAGTCCGCTGGCCGCACCAAGTGTGCTCCCAAAATCTCGATGGTATCCAAAACTGTGTAGCCGTCCTCCTCCAGCCGATGCACCTGCTCCTCGCGGGAAAGGGACCGATCCAGCAGGGCGATAAACTCGCCTTCCACAGGGCTGGCAGCCCAAGCAGCCGCACTTGCTGCCTGCGGCTGAGCCCAAGCTTGAGAGGAGGGCCCCAGGCTGACCTGCCCTTCTTCCACCAGCTGTTCATAGGCTTTGGGGAAAGTGTGGAGGAACTCCACTCCCACGCTAACTGTGATCGTCGGTAGAAACTCAGCCCACAGCTCCACCGGTTCATCCACGGTGATCTCGATCACCGGGTTCTCGGGATCCACGTCTTCGGGCACTCCCACCCAGCCGTTAAAACGCCAATCCGGCGCCGGTACGGCCTTCAGCCTGATCCGGGTAGTGCGGGGATAGTACTCGGTGCTCAAAGGCGTGAAGAGCACTTCCTGCTCAACCTCGCCGTCCCCAACGATGTGGATCGTGAGGGGCTCGGCCCGCCCGGCGGTGATAACAACTTCATCTGCGGCCCTGTGGCTGTCTAT
>DGEY01000102.1:0-6318 GCA_002391385.1 Firmicutes bacterium UBA3914
GATAAGAGACAGCCCCAAGAACGCTTTGAGCAGCGGCTTCAGCGCAGCAAACCTGTGTTGGAGGCTTTCTTGGCATGGCTTGAAAAGACCAGCGCAGAATGTGTCCAGCAGAGCGACTTAGGGAAGGCTGTTTCCTACTGCCTCAAGCACTGGAAAGAGCTCAACAACTTCCTTCTGGATGGACGGCTGGAGCTCAGCAACAACAGAGCAGAACGTTCCATCAAGCCGTTTGTGATCGGGCGGAAGAACTTCCTGTTCTGCATCACCCCGCGGGGAGCCAGGGCCAGTGCCACAACCTACAGCGTCGTTGAATCGGCCAAAGAGAACGGCCTGAAGTCATTCGAGTACCTGAAGTACTTGTTCACGGAACTGCCCAACGCCACGGCCAAAGATCTGGACGAGTTCTTACCTTGGTCAGAAACCATACCGGATTACTGCCGCACAACCCGGAAATGACCCTAAACCTCTCCCATTACAGGGTAGAAGCTTTTTGTTCCTTTCACCCCACCCCAGGCCTGTAGGATCCTCAGAACGTTTACCATCTTAAGCCTTTTGTCACGGTACGGTCGCTTTAACGCTTACGGAGGATCGACCTCGCCTTCCCCTGTCGCGGTTTACCCCAGCACGGCCGAGGGCACTGAAGGCTCAACGGGCTCCACCTCTGCTGCGTCGCCACCCAAAAGGTACAGGGCCAAGTCCTCTGGAGCCAGCTCCTGCTGGGCCAGCTCCACGAGGCGCAGGTGGTGGGTGAACATGATCACCTGCGTCTTGCGCCCCAGCTCCGCCAAGGTGCGCAGGGCCGCGGCGGCGCGGCGATCGTCGAAATTGATGAGCACATCATCCAGGATCAGGGGCAGGGGTTCTTTGGCCTCCAGGTAGCGTTCAATGCTGGCCAGGCGCAGAGCCAGATAGAGCTGATCCTGGGTGCCATCGCTCATCCCCTGGACCCCCACCAGTTCGCCGGCGCGCTCTCCTTTGATCACCAGCTTGTCCCGGTCGTCGTAGTCCACCGCGAGGCTCTGGAAACTGCCGGCGGTAAGCTCTTTAAAGATCTCGCCGGCCCGCTTCAGTACCGGGTTTTGGTGCTCCTGCCCGTAGCGGTCCACAGCCCTGTGCAAAATAGCTGCGGCTAGTCTCAACTGAACATAGCGCTCCACTGCCCCAGCTAAGCGGGCCAAGGTATCCTGGGCCTGCGCGGCCGCTTCCACCGCGGCTAGACTTGTGCCCTGGACCTTCTCCTTGTACTCCTTCTCCGTGACGCCGAAGGCCCGGTTTAAGGCCTCCTGCTGTGCTTCCAGCTCTTCCAGTTCCCTGCCGAGTTGGGCCAGCTCACCAGGGAGGCTGTCCACCTCCACCAGCTCCGCTTCCGCCTGCAGTTCCTCCAGGGATAGTCCATCTCCGGTGCTGAGCAGCTGTTCTTCCAGCTCCTTGATTTTCTGGCGCAGCTCTTCCGCTTCCCGGTGCTGCGCAAGCAGCTGCTCCAGCTCCTCCCGGGTGGTGCACTGGGCCGTGGCCATAAGCTCCGCCAGCCTCTGTTCGCTTTGGGCCGCGTGCTCCTGCAGCTCCCTCAAGTTCCTTTGGGCCCGTTCCAGCTGCTTGAGGACTTCTTCTTTGGCGGATTGGTTTTGCTGGGCAGCCTGCACCCTTTTCATGAGCTCCCGGACCGCCAGGGGAATGCTCTCCAGAGGCAGATCTAAAGCGCACTGGTGTGCCACCTGCTGCACTTTTGCTTCGTAGGCCTCTTTGAACTTGCGCTGCTGGTCCCGGCGCCGCTCAGCTTCCCGGAGCTGGTCCAAAAGCTCGAAGAGCTGCTGCAAAGCCGCGACATAGCGCTTTGCGACCTGTACGGTTGTGCTGGCGGGAAGAGCCAGCTGCTCCATGGCTTCGGCCCAGCGGCTGGACCAAGCCTGTTCTTTCTCCTGGGCAGCCTTTAGGGTCTCTTGATCTCTGCTCAGTGCCGCCTGCTGGTCGCTGAGGGCCTGCTGCAAACTGGTCTGCTCTCCCCAGCGCCTTTGGGCTTCTGCAAGGATGAAGTTGGCCCGCTCCAGGAGTTCCGGAAGGCTGCCCTGGTCAGCTGCGCCCAGTTGCTGGAGGGCCGCTCCCAGCTTGGTCTTAAAGCCTTCCACATCTTCCTTAAGCCGCTTCGCTTTAATTCTGCCCTGCTGCAGCTGGGCAAAGCCGTCAACTAGCCTTGCAGCCTCTTCCAGCCACTGTTTCATCGCGGCAGGGTGCAGAGACTCCAGCGCAAGGCCAGCCCAAATCTCCAGCCAGCGCCGCTCGAAGTCCTCTTCCCGGGCCTGCAGCTCCTGCTGGGCCCGCTGCTTGTTCTGGAGGATCTGGACGGCGCTTTCCAGCTTTACTTCCAGGCTCTGCAGCTGGGCCACCCGGTCCGCTTCCCGCCGCAGTTCGTCCGCGATGCGGTCCGCCTGACTTACGCTTGCTTCATAGGCTTCCGCCAGGGGTTGGTCCGGGGAAAACTCCTTTTCCTTCTCCCGATCGGGCTGCCCCTCCAGCCAAGCTCTGCGCACCAGCTGCCAGCCGTAATCTCGGCGTTCCCTGGCGTTAAGCAGGTCCTCTTCCGCAGGGACAGCTCCCCGGGTCTGCTGCAGTTTGATCTGGAGCTGGTACCCGGAGATCTCCTCTTCCAGCTGCCTGATTTCCTTCCCCAGGGCGTCCCGCTCTGCTTTGAGCTCCTGGTACTCCTGGTGAAAGCTCTCCACGGTGGCCGCCGGGGGCAGTTTGGCCTGGGCCAGTTCTGGCAGGGTCCCGCCCCACAGGGCGAGCCTACTCAGCTGACCTTGGAGCAGCTGCTCCTGTTCCTCCAGAGCCAGCAGCTGGTCTTTGTACTGCTCTTCCAGATTGCCTTTGGCCTGAATCTCCTTCACCAGGCGCTGCAGTTCGGTGGTATCCTGGACCGGCCCGAAGGCGTCCAGCTTCCCTTTGGTCCGCTCCAGCTCTCCGCGGCGCAGCTCCACTGCTTCCCGGGCCTTGGTAAGCTCTTTTTGGATCTCACCGTACTCCTCAGCTAAATCCTCCACCAAGGCGATGGCAGTGAGGGGCCGGCGATACTGTTCGGCCTCTTTCAGGTCTGCGGCCCTGGGCTGCAGCTCTTTCAGCCGGGAGAGGGCCCCCTGCCTGGCCTCGGCAATCTCCAGTTCCACTTGGGGCAGGGCATCCACCCACTCCTGGTATTTCCCCAGCCCGCTGAAAAGGTCAGCCACCGTTTCCCCTTGGGCCAAGAGTTCTTCAGGAATGTCCAGTTCTGCTAGCTGAGCTTCCAGCTCCCGGATCTGGCCCTCTACGGTCTTCTCTTGCTGCTCTGCGCTGTGCAGCTGGGTAGTGAGGTCCTGATAGAGCTGGGCGCTGCCCGCGGGCAGAGAAGGCAATGGGCCAAGCTGCCTCAGCCGCTCCTTTTGGGCGCGCCCTTGGGTGAGCAGGGGCTTGGTGCGCTGGATGCGCTGGAGCTTGGCCTGTCTGCTGCGGGCTTCCTTGATCCGGCGGGCGAGCTCCGCCAGCTCTTCCTGTTCCTGTTGGTACCTTGCTTCTAGCTCCTCAAACGCCTGCGCGGAAAGGCCCACGGCCTCCGCGGCCTTTTTCTGCTCCTTGTAGGCGCTCATCAGCTGGTTCACCGCGGGATTCTGGCCCTGGGGCAGATAGAGGCTCCTGGCCTTCTCTTCTAATTCCTGGAAGGTCTCCCGGAGATGGCGCAGGCCCGAAGCGGCCTCGAAAAGGCTCTGGCTGAATTCCCCGCCCGATTCCAGAAGACGCTGGCCCCCTTCCCTCAGGCGCAGGTGGTCAAGGCCGAACATGTCCTCAAACTCAGGCCGCCTCAGGCCGGCCAGATAGGAAGCGAGCAGATCATCGGGTAGGGTGTTTCCATCCAGATCCGAGATGGTGTTCTTGTTCCCTTTGCGGCGGATAAAGGCCAGCTCCTGCCCATCGGCCAGCTGCAGACCCATGACAATGCGCAAGCTCGCGGGTTTGTGCTGGAACGCGTGGGGAGATATCCGGGGGATGCCGAACAAAGCATCACCGATGGCAGTGAGCAGGGTGCTCTTCCCCGCCTCGTTGGGTCCGTAAATTAGGTGCAGCCCCCGCTCGGGGGCGAAGCTAACGGCCTGCTCAGTGAAGATGCCGAAGGCAGGCAGGCGGAGATACCTAATCCTCATGGGTGCTCACCTCCCGAGCGGTCAGTTTCACCTGCGCCAGGTCCTTAGCCGCAGCTAGGAGCTCTTCAAACACCGCTGAGTTCTCCCAGTTGAGGTCGGGATGGTTGGCGAAGAGCTCATGGGGCAGCTTGGCCTTGAGCGCCGCCAGCTCCTGCTTGAGTTCAGCCAGGAATTCGGCGTCTTGGCCCAGCTCCCTGAAGTACTTCTCCAAAAAGCCCCGGGGCAGTTCCTCAGGCAGGGGCCCCCCTGCCGAGCTGGGGCTGGTCGTACGCAGCTTCACCTTCTCCAGCCAGCCTTGGCGGAAGGAAGTGTCCAGCACGGTGGCGCGGATCTGGTTTGCCCACTCCTCCCTCTGGCCCACAAGCTCCCCGTGGGCCGGGGTGCTTCCGGTGAGCTCAAAGCGGAAGACCACGGGCCGCCCCTCGGCCGCTTCCATTTCTTGGAGGACAAGCCCGTGGATCCGCTCCAGCACTTCTTCTGGAGTGCGGAAACCGGTGCAGTCCACCCGGCAGCGGGACCAGCGCAGCACATCCAGGCGGCGCTCTTCCACAGTGAGGATCTGGCCGTGGTCAAAGGTGACAAGGGTGCAGCCTTTCGGCCCCCCTTCGTTGATGTGCCTTCCCTGGAGGTTACCGGGGAAGACAACCCAGGGGCTGCCCCGCTGAACTTCTTCCCGCCCATGTACATGTCCCAAGGCCCAGTAGTCGTAGCCCTTGTTGACAAGCTCCTGGGGGGAGCAGGGCGCGTAGGGCTCATGGCCTTCCCTGCCATCTAAGGCGGTATGCAGCAGCCCGATGTTAAGCAGGCCCTGCTCAGGGTCTGGATAGGCCCGGGCCAGGTTCTCGGTGACCTGGCGGGTCGGGTAGCTCTGCCCGTGGATGGCGACGCCTAAATGTTCGATCAGCTTAGTCTCGGGCCTTTGGTGATCGAAGGTATGTACATTGCCCGGTAACGGGAGGCTGCGGGTGATCACGCTTTGGGCATCGTGGTTACCCCGGACAATGAACACCGGGATGCCCGCCTCCCGCAGTTTGTTCATACAGCTAACTAAGTACAGACCGGTGTTGTAATCCCGCCAGTCTCCGTCATAGAGATCGCCGGCGATGAGCAGGAAATCCACCTGTTCCTCCAGGGCCAGCTGGATCAGGTTGTCGAACGCCTGGCGGGTTGCGTTTTTGACCTGGTCCGGCGCGCCTTCGTAGCGCTCCAGGCCCCGCAGGGGACTGTCTAGATGGATATCGGCGGCGTGGATGAACTTGCCCAAGGACTCTCCTCCTCTGTGCAGGTAAAAGGGTATGGCAAATAATTCTGGAAATTTGGAGGATCTCCTGCTGGAAAAAGGGGACTGAACGCGGCCACCCAGACACGGTGCCCTGGCGCGCTGCCCCCGTCAAGGGGGTAACCCTACTGCATCAGGATTCTTCGCCTCTCCTCACCGAGTTTCTCCAGGGCACAGCGGAAGGCAACCCGGGGCATAACTGCCCTGTGCTTTCGGAGATAGGTAAAGACCAGATCCGGTTCCTTAGCGGACAGCTCTTTGAGCATCCAGCCATAGCCCTGGCGGACTAGGTCGTGTTCGTCCTGCATCAGCAGGTCAGCCACCTGGAGGGGGTCTGTCTCCATGTATTTGCCCCGCCTGATGGAGGGGATGAGCACAACCGCGGCGGCGCGGCGCAGCCAAAACTCCCGCCGTTCGGTCCATAGGAGGGTTTTTCTGGAGAGCTCTGGATACTGGCAGATCAGTTCCCCAAAGGCATGGGTGCAGAAATCGTCGCAGTCGCCCCAGCCCCGCACATACTCTTCCAGCCAGCGCTGGAAAACGGCAAAGTCCGCCTGATTGTACTGTCTGCGCACCCGGTAGGCAAAATCAAAGGCGATCACCTTCATGGGCCAGCTGCGCTGCTCTAAGAGCTCTTCGCAGAGGGAAAACACATGGTCCTTGGACCTGTCCCCCAGGCTGCGAAAGGCCTGGGAGGCGATCTTGCGGACATCGCCGGTTTTGATGTGGGCCCCGGAGGACGTCCAGCTTACCCGTTCCAGTTCTGCCTTGATCCGGGAAACCAGATTATCCATGGCTTAACCGCCCTCCGGGTTCTAATCCTCCACCCATTCCAAGAGGATTCCCTGCTCAAAGCCGCCCCGCTCTTGA
>DGEY01000102.1:6488-20261 GCA_002391385.1 Firmicutes bacterium UBA3914
GCTTGGCCCGCTTCAGCACCAAGACTTCATCAAAGGATGAACCGAGGTGCAGAGCCAGCCCGTCCACTACTTCCAGAATATCTGCCAGCTCTTCCAGGCTTCTGCCGCTCTCCGTGAATTCCACAAACTCTTCCTGCAGCTTCTCCTCCAAACCGGAAAGCAGCTCCTCTCCACTCACCGCGGAAAAGCGGCACTGCTTCCCTTTACTTTGAATGATCTCGGGGATGCGGTCGCGTACGATCTTGTTGTAGGTAGGTATGGTAATCCCCCTCTCAGTCACTCTTTCTTTTGTAGAGGCGTGCCACCATCAGCCTCTCTCGGTAGCGCAGAATGTCCTGAACGTGTTCGATGAGTGCCGGCGACTGCCTTTCCACGATCCCAGGGGCCAGGCGCAGCCTTCTGTTGATCTGGTCATACTGGAAAAATGGTGAGCTTCTGTCCAGGAAGTGGATGGGGTTGTTTTCCGCAAGGCGCGTCCACCTTTCCAGGGGCCACTGCTGGAAACCTCGGCTGGATTTATCCCGCATGTCCACATGGAAGCGGGGATCCTCGTAGTAGCGCTGCAGCGCCCTCCCGATTTCAGTACTGGACACGGACGCGAGGAGCTGCCCCTCCTGGATAAAGGCGCCAATGGTGGAGATCTTGTACATCTTCGCCATGACAGTTGTCTCTAAGTCGATCAAGAACTCCTCCACATCGGTGCCTAGCCATCCCTCTTCCTCAGGTGTGAGCTCGCCCAGATCCGCCAAGAATCTCAAGTAGCCTTTATGGGGCCTAAGATGGCGGGGCCGCAGGTATTCCCGGGAGACAATGTCGCTCCCCACATGGACGTCCAGCCGCAGAGGCCTTCTGCCCAAATCGGCTTTCAAGCGGAAGTATTCGGTTCTCATGCGCTCAGGGAGCGGGTCATACCGGCGCATTTCCTCAAAGACATCCAAGAGGCGCATGTCGAAATTGACGGTGCATCCTTCGGCCAGGTGAAGGGAGAGATCGCGAATGCGGTAAAACTGCTCCCCTTCCTCCTGGGGGTTGCGCCCTGTGAGGACCAGAGGTATGAGGTGGGCCCGCCGGTAGTTGCCGATAAAGTCCAAGACGGTGAGAAACTCCTTGTTTTCTGCCTTGCGCAGCCCCCGCCTCGGCTGCTGCAGGAAGACGGTATAGGATTCGGTGGGCCTCAGGAACATGACCAGATCAACTTCGGGGATATCCACCCCTTCGTTGAACTGATCCACAGAGAAGATCACTTCGATCTCGCGCCTGCCAAGTGCTTCCACAGCCGCTTTCCTTTCCATGGTGAAGGGCCCTTCGCCGCTGTGAACCGCTGCCGCAGAAACGCCATGCTTGCGGAAAAACTCAGCCATGAAGTTGGCATGCCTGATACCGCTGCAAAAACCCAGGGCCCGCGCGAACCGGTATTTCAAGTAGTGCTTAAGGACCAGATCACCCCGGTTGGCTATGGAAAGCGCCTTCTCCAGCTCATCAGCCACGTAGCGCCCGTTGGCCATGGGTATTTTGCTGTAATCGGTGGTGTAATCGTAATCCCGTAGTAGTGGAAGGGTACAAGATAATCCTTGTTGATGGCTTCCTGCAGATTGATCTCGTAGACCACGTTGTCTTCACAAAACTGGAAGATGTCCTGGTTATCCATGCGGAAGGGCGTCGCGGTGAGGCCCAGCAGAAAGCGGGGTTTGAAGTAGTTGACGATGCGCTGATAGCTTGCCGCGGCCACACGGTGGTATTCATCTATGACGATGTAGTCGAAGTGGTCCGGGGGGAAATAGGCTGGGTGGAGATATTCTTCCTGGGATAGGGTCTGCACCGAGGCGAAAACCAAATCCGCATCTGTGGTTTTCTGCTGGGCGGTGAAATACCCCTTGCGCTTCTCCGGCACAACGCTGGCGAAAGTGTCCCAAGCTTGGCGCAGAATCTCCTCCCTGTGGGCTACGAACAGGACACGGCGGAACTTAGCGCTGTCAAAGGCCGCGAGGTACGTCTTCCCCACCCCGGTGGCCATCACCACCATCCCCCGCCGGAAACCCTCGGCCCGGGAGCGTTCCAGGTAATGGAGGGCCTCAATCTGAGCGCCGCGGGGATAGGGCCTATCCACCTCCTCCTTGGCTGCAGCGCCCCGACCCAGCCAGCGGGGACGCCGCCACGAGAGGCTGTACTCCTTCAGCCATTCGTCGTCCATGGGCCGGGCCTGGGCGAAGAGACGGTCGAAATTGGCTATGAACTCTTGATAGTCCTCCGGCTCTTGCTGGGCCAGAAGGCGGTAATTCCATTCGATGCCGTCCACCAAGGCGCTCCTGGAAAGATTCGAGGAACCAACATACACTTCGCCCTGGGCGCCGCCCATGAAGATATACGTTTTGGGGTGAAAGGCCACATTGCCGGACTCATAGATGCGGATATCCGCCTGATCAGGCAGGCCGTCTCTCAAGAGGTACAGCGCGGAAGGTTCAGTGATGTTCAGATAGCGGCTGGTGAGAATCTGCAGGGGAACGCCGCGCGCGGCCGCCTGCTGCAGGTCCGGCAGCAGTAAACGTACACCGGATTCTAGGATAAAGGACACGACGATCTTAATCTGCTCAGCCCGGGCAAAGGACTCCTTCAGACTGCTCAACAGGGACACTTGGTGGTTCGTGATTACGTTGCCCACGCCTGACCACTCCATCGCGAGTAACCTACCTCTTGATTTCTCCATGTTCTGGCAAAACCCTTGCTGAATAGATAAGCCTCGATTTCCCCAGATCAACCTGCGAGGAACCGAGCTGTGGTATAATGTCAACAGCGAAACAGAGGGCCAGCGGGAAAAGCAAGGGGGCACAAGCATGGAAAGCTCCACCATCCAGTATTACAACAAAAACGCACAGACGTACTTCGAAAGCACGGTCTCCCTGGACATGGGCAAGCTCTACGAGCCGTTTTTGCAGCATCTGAAGCCTGGAGCCAAGATCCTGGATGCTGGTTGTGGTTCAGGTAGGGACAGCCTCTTTTTCAAGAACCATGGGTTCCAGGTAACCGCCTTCGATGCCTCAGAAGAGATGGTCAAGTTAGCTTCTCAGCTCCTCGGTCAAAGAGTCCTGCACATGAGTTTTGAGGATCTCGATCTGCCGGAAACGTACGACGGCATCTGGGCTTGCGCATCCCTGCTGCACGTAAAAAGAGCCGAGCTCAGAAACGTAATAGCTCGGCTCACACAGCACCTTAACACCGGCGGCATGCTTTACATGTCCTTTAAGTATGGCGGTGGGGAATACTGGAAGGACGGCAGATACTTCCACTGCCTAGATGAGATAGGTTTGCATAAGACTATTGAACGGATCCCGGAGCTGAAGGTAGCGCAGCTTTTTGTCAGCATTGATGTTCGTTCGGACAGAACAGAAGAGCGATGGCTTAATGCTTATCTAGTACGAGGCTAAATGTTGCAGCGCACCGATGATAACGGAGCAGAAACTCGCGGATCCGACACCTTTTTTCCAAGATGCTGCCTTCAGGCAACAAAAAAGCTGCACAGCCCTGCCAGTCCCAGCTGGCGCTGGACTGTCCATCAACGCTACTTAAGGTTCCAGCGGTGCTCAGCTCGACCGACCATCCCGTCCACCAGAACGAACAGCTCAATGTATTCTGCTTCGCTGAAATCGCCGAAAACAAAAAGATCGTAGACTGCATCGTAGAGCGTTATTCCGAACACCGTCTGCTCTGTCACCGCCCTGCAAGAGGCCCACACATCGAAGTCTCTAAACACTTTGCCCGAAGAATCCCTGACGATAAACTCCACATTGCTGCTTTGGACATGCCCAAGGTTTGTGTCTCTCAACAACGCCAAAATCGCGATTCCCACGGCTGGGTCTATGTAGTAGTCAGCGTAAAATTCCTGCTCTGCTTCCTCGAGATCCTGGAAATAGTAATCGGCAGCCGCCATCCTTTCTGCCCAAATAACCCTGGGAGTATAGAGGCGACTCGCTGTTTCCACGAACGTTCCATCCGAGATCACTGCCGACATGGCGTTTTGGCGCAAAGCGTCACTCAGCTTCTGCCAACCGTGCTGAGCTGCATACTCGAAGTAATAGTCCCTGACCTCCTCTATGGGTCTTAGGGTCAGTTCCGTATGCTGCTGCGCGTGAACTACGAAAGCACTCCCGACCATCCCCAGCATGAGGACGAACACCAGGACAGAAGTTCTTTTCAACACCATAGATACCCCCTTACCCCTTTTCCTTACCCCGATCACCAACGGTTGATCAGAGCTCAGCCACCACATTCGAAACACATGATATAAGCCAGGATTTTCCTTTCCATATACAGTGTTTTCGCTCTGGAATTGGCAAATCCTGCCTGTTGAGCCAAAAGTTGTAAAAGAGCAAGACAAACGGCAGAGCACGCGGTCCGCGGGTATGGGAGGCACCTATCGGCAAGCAAAAAGCCCGCCTTCTCGCGGGCTCTGTTTCTTCACGCCTCTGGGATTGAGAGATACTTCAATAAATGTGTTCTTTTTAGCGCCAGAGAGTCACCTTATTGTTTGCATAGGCAACAGCAGATCCCCATTATGCTATCCCCAGACATCCACGATGGAACCGAGGTGGGGCTGTGCCGACAGTTCCATGAGCTTTGTCGATTCGAGCAGCTTGGCTAGTGCGGCTCCCTGTTCTTCTAGGGCATCCTTAGCCATGACTGCCACACGGGTTCTTACTTCCAGGCTGAGCTGCTGAGCGCTGAGCGCGGTGCCAACGCAGCTATATCCATACTACTCACCATCCTTTGCGGCCATATCCACTTACTTATACTCTCGTCCAGATTCCCCTGCTCCATAACCAACTATTGCCGCATTTCCCCAAGACGTGACAGCATGCCCAAGGAACCGCTACCCATCGGCAACCATTTCTGGCTCTTTACGGCACCTGCAAAGAGGATGGCGCTCCCAACTTCGGGCTCTTTTGCTGGTTCAGCTGCATCTGGAAATCGGAGCTTGGTGTCATGGCCCCCATCGAGCCGACCGAGGACCGCATTCAGGCCACCGGCGTTTAGCTACTGAAGCCATACTTCCCCTCGCTGATAACTGCGGCAACACCGCGGAATACCAGGAGGGCGAAATGGATCTACCCAGCAAGACCAGCTGCCCATTTTGATGCCGGCGAAGTGTTCCTACGCCAAGTCCGCAACATACTCCCGGATGCACTGCCCACTGATGCAGGGAAAGACCGTGGAAGAACGCCTCCAGACTACCGCGCCAGTGGGCACCACCTGCATGACTTACTTCTCCAGAAAAGGCAAGACGGTGCTGCCCTGCCTGTCCAGGACGATGAAGTCCAACTCATTCCCCAGATTCTTCTTCCCTCCTTGATGGGATCCAGGATGCTGTCCCGCTTGGCCTATCAATCACCACGAACTCCGAGCAGACTGGCTCCCCTAGCGGGAAAAGGCGTTCTGGTGAAACCCTTCCTTCTTGACCTTCTCTCGCGGATGCCCAGGATCTGCACGAGGCGCGTTAGGCCCCTGTTAATGGAAATCCCCTTCCGCACTTGGCAGTCAAAGCTTAGTCCACCAGCCACCGCAGCTGGCCGCCCGCCATAAACAGCTCCATGAAATCAGCACACAGGAAGCGGGGATAATACACCACGCAGGCTTTCCCACTTCGTCCTTTAGATTCTGATCAGACAGCAAAGACCTCTAGCCATACGGCAGAGGTCCCTCTTCAAACCCTTTCATCCACATACAGACCCATAAGCCTTCTCAAGCGGATCTGGTGATCAACCTGCGTGGGCGTTGGCAGCTGCTTGACAGTCTCCCCGGTGGAATTGTCCACGATGTGCGCTACATTTCCCCCCAGCTCTTTGTTGTACCTGAAGCTCACCCGGTGGTGTTCCTTCGTTCCCTGGAAGTACACATCTTCAACCTGATCAACCTGCCTGGCAGCCACTTTGGGCACCCGGCCGGTGAGCAGATCCTCATAGCGCATCTTGCCAGCAGCAGAGGCATAAACTCCGGCAGCTATCCTCATCTCTCTCACTGCTCCAGAACGAATTGAGATCAAGAGAACCATCTATGTATAGTCTTCGCTGCAGCTGGTCCCATTCCTGCCCGCTCAGCGGCGAAACCAGCTGAACATGCTCCCCTGGGGCAAAGCGGCGCTGCCCCACCCTTGCTGTGGACTGCCCCACTGGCATCCCTGGTTACTGGCGCTTTCAGCTGATAACTGGAGTGAGAAGCAAACAGGCGCCTCTCCTCGGGCGGATCAGCCCTTGATACCTCCGAGGGTTAGGCCGCTGATGAAGTAGCGCTGGAAGAACAAAAAGAGCACGATCGTGGGGAGCGCGCTGATGCTGGCCCCGGCCATGAGCAGGCCGTAATCGGTGAGAAACTCCGACTGGAGGGTCTGCAGTCCCACCTGCAGTGTAAACCTGTGCCGGGAATTGAGGACGATCAGGGGCCACATGAACTGATTCCAGTTGGCCACAAAGGTAAAGATGGCCAAAACCCCCAAGGCCGGTTTGCACAGGGGCAGGATGATCCTGGTGAAGATGCCTAGTTCGCTGCAGCCATCGATGCGGGCCGCTTCCTCCAGCTCGCTCGGGAGCGTTTGGATGTACTGCCTCATTAAGAAAACGCCAAAGGTGGCTGCCATCCCCGGCAGAATCACAGCCTGGAGCTTATCTATTAAGCCAAAGCGATCCAGCATCATGAACACGGGCACCAGAGTTACCTGCTCGGGAATCATCATGGAGGCTATGAGCAGCCAAAAGAGAAAATTCCTCCCCGGAAACTGCCTCTTGGCAAAGGCGTAGCCGGCCGCAGTGTCAAACAAGACATGCCAGGCTGTGATGGCCACAGAAGTCACCGCGCTGTTTCTGATCCAGGTCAGGATGGGTGCCTGACGGAACAGGCGGCGAAAATTCACCATAGTTATCTCTCCCGGCACCAGTGACGGCGGCATGGCCAGCACCGCTTCCCTGGGGGACAGGGCCGTGGTCAACAGCCAGTACAGCGGAAAGAGGGTAAAGCAGGCCCAGAGAAAGAGCAGGATGTATGCTGCTGTCCGAACCACCCTTTCTGTCATTTCTCCTACCTCCTCAATACTCCACATCGGTGCTCAAGAACTTGAACTGCAGCAGAGAGATGGTGGCAATAATGACAAAGAGGAACAGGGCCTGGGCACTGGCAAAGCCGAAGTTGAAATCCCGGAAGGCGGTGTTGTAGATCAGCTGGACCAGGGTGGTGGTGGCATAGCCCGGCCCGCCTCCGGTCATGACATGAACCCGGCTGAACACCTGGAAGGTACCAATAGTGTTCATCACCAGAACGTATAACAAACTCGGCTTCAAAAGCGGCAGGGTGATGGACCACCATTTCCTAAAACCGCTGGCTCCATCAATATCAGCCGCTTCATACAGCGTCTTAGGCACCCGATCCAGGGCAGCACAGAACAGCACAATGGACGTACCGGGGGCAGTCAAAACTTCCGACAGGATGATGGACCAGAGGGCCAGGTCGGGATCGGCTAACCAAAAAATGGGTTCACGGCCCAAACTCATGAGGATCAAGTTGAACAGACCGTGCTGGGGATGGAACATCCAGCGGAAGACCATGGAGATGATCACCGTCGAGGTGACGATGGGCAGATAAAAGGCGGAGCGGAAAAAGGACTGCCAGCGCCGGCTCAGGGACTGAATCAGGGTGGCGGCGACCAGGGCGATGAGCACGTTTTGGGTTACCACCGCCAGCGTGTACAGGGCAGTGTTCTTCAGGGCAATGCTAAAGACGTAGTCTGCAAAGAGACGGCGGAAATTGTCCAGGCCAACCCAGACCGCTTCGCCCAGCACATTCTGCTGAAAGGCCAACAGTACCGAAGTCACCAGCGGGAGACCAATAAAGACCGCGAACATGAGCATGGTTGGGGCCACAAAGAGGTAGCTCCAAAGGAGCTTGGAATGGCGATAGGGAATCTTCATCTCCTCACCTCATCTCAGATGGAAACGGGCACTTCACCGTGAGCCGGGTGATGGCCGAGGAGAACGGCCGCCAGGGCCCGCATGAGCACAGGCGCGAACCCGTAGGTCGCGTAAATATCTAGGGTGGGAAAGATCTGGGCCAGTCTGGGCAGATCATAGGGATTGCGAATGGCCGCCACTTTGTGCTGGGGCGCCGAGAGCTTCAACTGCCTGACCAAGCGCTCCTGGGACTGGTAGAGATGCAGGTTGTACGTGCAGAGCACAATCTGCTTTTCCGGCGAGATAGCTTGTTGGATGGCTTCCAGATCGTCTGGGCCGGGGTTCACCGAGTAGTGAACAGTCTGCACCTCCAGCCCGTACTCCTGGAGAAACTGCCCAACGTTGGTGATATGCGGCATTTCTTCCTCAACTTTGCTCAGATCAGCCCCGTGCGGCGTAATAACGATCACCGGTTTTTGGGGATCCAAAGGCCTGGTATTTTCCGCCCGCTGCCAGTGGGTGATGGCATCCAAAGCGATTTGGTAGGCTGCCATGGCATGGGCCTTCAGGTCAAGGGAGCCCGGCCGTTTCCAGCCTGCACACTCAGCTTTGAAGCGGAGGATCTTCAGCACAGAGCGATCGAGGCGTTCCCGCGAGATCCTCCCCGCGGCTGCCGCCTCCAAGAGGCTGTCTAAAATGGCATTTTGCTTGTCATAGTAGTGACTCAAAACCAGGAGATCCACCCCAGCTTGCACAGCTAGCTCCGCGATTTCCCCGATGGAGTGCGTTGCACTCACGGCCCGCATGTTGAGATCATCGGTCATGATGATCCCCTGGTAGTTCAAGGTATTGATCAACAAGTCCGTGACCACTTCTGGAGACAGGGAGCTGGGCCAGATCTCCGCGTTGAAAGCGCTGTAGTGAACATGCCCCAGCATCACGGCGGCAGGTTCCAGCTTCAGTGCTTCCCTGAAGGGAAGCAAATCCTCCTCCCACAGCTGCCGCTTAGATTTAGCCACCGTGGATAGTTCCAAATGGGAATCCGCCAGGCCGCTGCCTATGCCCGGGAAGTGCTTGACCGCAGCTCCAACACCGTTTTCCTCCAGCCCCCTCAGGTGCTCCCTGCCGAAAGCGGCCACCACCTGAGGGTCGTCGGAATAACAGCGCACGCCCATGGACGCATTTTCCGGCTCCAAGCTCAAGTCCAAAACAGGTGCCAGGGCCAGGTTGATCCCCGCCCAGGCCATTTCCCGGGCTAGGATCTCCCCGCTGCGATACGCAGAGGCGGGATTCTTGGTGGCGGCCAGGGCCATATTCCCCGGGGCAATGGTACCTTGGAAAATGCGGGTCACCACTCCCCCTTCTTGATCGGTGGCAATGATTAGGGGCAGCGGCTGCCCGCTCAAGCGAGCCAGTTCCTGCAGATCGCCGGTGAGCTGCCGGATTTCTGCCAGATCCCCTAAGTTGCGGGCAAAGAGAACAACGGAGCCAACTTTACGTTCCAAAATGAGGCGGCGGATTTCTGGCGAGGGCTCCCGGCCAAAAAACCCCGCCATTAGGAGCTGACCCACCTTTTCCTCAAGGGTCATGTTTTCCAGTATCGTCTTCAGCTGCGCATCGGCCATCAATCGTTCCTCCCATGAGGGTGGGGCATTCGGAGAATGCCCCACCCATTGCCTTATTCTGCCAGCAGTGGTGCCACTTCCCTCGCCACTTGATCCATGGCGCTCTGGGGGTCAAGCCTGCCCAAGAGCATCAGTTCCAGCTGCGGGGTAATGCGGGCGTTGATCTTGCTCCAATTGGGATGGGCTGGAAAGGCAACCGCCCACTCCAGATGGCGTGCGATGCGGGAGTAATACTCATCCCCTGCATAGAGGTCACTTGCACTGCGCCGGCTGGGAAAGACCCCATATTCAGCCAACCTGTACTGCTGCTCGGCGCTGGTGACGTAGCGGACGAACTCCATCACCATATCCCGCTTGGCGGGATCTTCCTGCTTAAACACGGCATAGCCGGTAACCGCACCCTGGGTGGCGGTCCTGCCGGTGTCGCCCTGCGGGTATTCTACCGCCGCAAATCGGAAATTGCCGCTGCTCTCCAGCTCCCGGGCTAAGCGGCTGTCGGCTGGTATGGCCGCCAGGGTTTGACGGGTCATGAACTCTTCCCACACGTCATTGCGGGCGGCTGCACCGGAGTGGGGCGGAGCAACTTTGTGGACGTGAATCAGATCATATAGCTTCTGGAAGCCGCGGATCGCCTCGGGGGCGTTGAACGTAAACTCAGTGCCGTCCTCGCTTAAGGGCCGGCCGCCTTCGGCAAAGACGAAACCTAACACCTCGCGGTTGGCACCGGGGATACCCAGGCCGTAAACATCGATGCGCCCATCCCCGTCGCGGTCAAAGGTTAACGCCTTCATGCTGGCCAGGAACTCATCCCAGGTCCACACTCCATCGGCAGGCGGAGTGACCCCCCGCTCCTCAAAGAGATCGAGGTTGATGAACATGCTGGTGGTGGTCATGAACCAGGGCCAAGCGTAAACTTCACCTTCGTAGGTGAAGTGTTCCAGGGCCGTTTCATAAAGGTCCTGCCAGTCCTCCTCCGTCAGGTAAGGAGTAATGGGCTCCACTGCGCCCTGACGGATGTAGTTGAGCAGGTTTTCCATGGGACGGCTGGCCACATCGGGGTAGTTGCCTGAAGCCACGGCCACATCGAGCTTTTGGTCACCTCCGGACCAAGCCAGCTCCACCAGTTCAATGTTCACGCCGGGATACATTTCTTCAAATTCCCGGATCTTTTCCCGGAGGAAATAGAACATGTCGCCATCGGGGTCCCCCGGCGGCGCCCAGCGCGGGAAATCCCAAACCTCAATCGTTCCGGTCCAGTGGGCGAACGCCTGCGAAGACAACCCAACTAACACGAGAAGTGAGAAAAGCAAGACCAGACGGTTTGACCTCAACATGAGCCTACCTCCCGTTGTTTTGTTATCCTGCGCGATCAGAAAGACCAACCATCTAAGGCTCCCTCTGTAATCCCCCCTTCCTCAGCATCTGCTCTCCCCGGAGTGCCTGCTCAGTTTGCTCTAGAGCTTTCAGCGTCTCGGCATAACGCCGGATGGCTGTCCCCACAAACAGCGTGTCGATCACACTGAGCTGAGCAATGCGGGAGGCCATGGCGCCGCTGCGGAAGACGGGAATAGGAGCGCTGGTGAGCAGTGTGATCTGAGCATATTCAGTGATTTGAGAACCGCTGTAATTGGTGATCGCTATGCACTTGGCGCCTGCTTCCCTGGCAGTCCTAAACGCATAGACAACATCCGGAGTTTCTCCTGAATAGGAGACTGCAATGGCAACATCACATTCCCGCATTAAGGAGGCGGCCACAGCCTGACTCCTGGAATCCCGGTACGCCCTGGCCAAAAGGCCGATGCGGGTAAACTTCTCTTCCGCGTCCAAGCAGACCAAGCCCGAGGCGCCAACGCCGAACAGGTTAATCAACCGGGCCTGGCTGATCAGCTCCACAGCTTGAGCCGTTTGGACGGGGTTGAGCAGCTGCTTGGTCTCTTGCAGGGCTTTGAGCGTTGAATCAAAAACCTTGCTCTGGACCACGTCCATAGGATCATCCACATGGATCTCTCCGTAGATACTCTCCTCTTTGGGATGCAGCTCGGTGGCGAGCCGGATCTTCAAATCGTGGAAGCCATCATAACCCAAACGCTGGGCAAATTTGACCACAGTTGCTTCACTCACCTGGCACTGCTGCCCAACTTCGGTAATGGTCAAGTGAATGACATGATCGGCGTTTTCCATGATATACTGTGCGATTCTCTTCTCAGAAGGACGGAGAGCGGAATACATGCTTCTGATGCGCAAAAGGCACGGACTGTTGCCAAATTGAACAGCTTCTTTTCCCACAAGACTTCACCTCAGTTAACGTTTTCAACGCCTTGGTAAATTTTCCTTCCACAAATTTCCCCGCTTTAGGAATTTTTCCTTCATAGACACTGAATCCCTCCCTTAGCCGCAGTAAAGTGCCTGTCCATAGGGAAAAACGGTTTTCCTCAAGGCATAACAAAAAGAGGGCCTCTGTTGGAAACAGCACCCTCTTTCCACCTCCGGAAAGGATCCAGGTCATCCCAAAACACAAAGACGTCAACTTTCCTAAACGCTTACCTCAGCCAACCCAGAGATTCGAGAAGCGAAGCCGCAGATGGACCTGGGCAGCGGTCCGCCGCGGCCAGCAAGCCCCGCGTTCCATAAGCAAACCGGGGTCACCTTCAAATACGGACGCCGGGCCCTGCAATCGCCCAGGTTAAGACGGGCCTTCATACCACGCCCCAGACAAAAACGAGATTAAGAAAAGCAGGCAGCCGTTTGAACTGGGTTGATACCTCCAATGGGGGTTCGCATTCTGCTTCCACCCGCAGAAAACGCCATGGTTCGAGGTTCCGAGACCGACCTGTAGAGAGTATCCTGCAGCTTCTCTACCCTGCTTTTCCCTGCCGCTGAGCGCGGTTGCCATTTCTTCGCCACCCCTTGTGCGCCCCAAACCTCACGGACCTTTCTGCAAAAAGGGAAGAGCTCCAGCTTGGAGCCCTTCCCTTTTGCGCTGCCGAACTAGCCAAGCAGCTGCAGTACGCTCTGTGGAGCCATGTTGGCCTGGGCCAGCATTGCCGTGGCAGCCTGCTGGAGGATCATGTTCTTGGTAAACTGCATGATCTCCTCAGCCATATCCAAATCACGGACCCGTGATTCGGCCGCTTGGAGATTTTCCGCCGATGTTCCCAGCCGGCTCACGGTGTGCTCAAGGCGGTTTTGGTAAGCGCCCAGCTTGGAGCGTTCTCCGGAGACCTGTTCAATGGCCTGATCAACAACATCGATGGCCGCCGATGCCTTTTCATGTGACGACAGGTCCAGCGCGCACTCCGTCTTCACATCGCCCCGGGAACTGACGGTTGGCACTTCTGTGTAGTAGGCATAGCCGCCTCCCCGGGTTGGAACCCGGTGGCCAGGGGTGCGCGCACTCACTCCCAAAGCCCGGGCCCGCATATCAGCTATGGAGAGCGTCAGCGATTGTCCCGAATCTGACCCAGTTTGGATTACGATGTCCTCGTGTCGCCCTCAGCTCTGCCCAACACCTCCAGGGCAATGAAGCTGCCGGCGAAACCAGGCTCTCTGGCCCTCAAGTCTATTACCGTAGGATCGTCCTGGGAGACCGACAGGTCTATACCCAGTTCAAGCTGGGCGAAGGATGCGGCGGCCGCGGCTGCGGTCTCCAGCGCAGAGATGTCCCAACCAACCACTGTACTGTCATTCCCCTGGGCCGTACTGGGATCCGGATCAATGCGGCTGTCATAGGCGACAACAACGGTGTCGCCGATGAGGAACCGGGCCCCTGCCTCCGGCACGCCGTCAAACCGCACCGTTCCCTCTGCAGTGGTCGCTGTGGGCACATCAGCTGACAGATCAATCTCTACATCTTGGAGGGCCTGAGAAGATAGGGTGCCCGGGTACTCTATCGTAACAGTGATGCCGTCCAGGCTGCTTGAGATCAGCTCCGCCAGTGACTCCGGCGTTGCTGCGTCCAGGTTGGCAGTAACGGTGATCCTGCTTTCCCCGCCTTGCAGGGTCACTTCCACTTCAGCCTCTGCTGAATCAGGAGAATGGACGAATTTTACCTTAAACCCACCGTACGGACCATCCAGCGCCATGGTGAACAGCTCATCATTGATCTCTTGGCTTCCGCTGGCCGCGGTGCCATAACCTACGAAGGGGCCTTTCTTCAATCCCCCTTCGGTCGCGACGATGCGTACCGCTGGCTCGCAGTATCCGATGCACATCCGGGGCTA
>DGEY01000101.1:0-4346 GCA_002391385.1 Firmicutes bacterium UBA3914
GAGTCTTTTTCGCGCGCCCAAAAACACTCGTATGTGTCTGCCATCTCAAGATCTGTCCAACTCTGGGCGCATTTTCAGGCCAAGAGACACAAAAAGGAGCGTTGCTCCTACTCAATCGAGTAGTTCTGCAACGCCCCCTTGTGCATGTACTGGTAGATTTCCGCGGCCAGCTTGGCACTGATACCTGGCACCTGCTGTAGTTCTTCCAGGCTGGCTTCCCGGATCCGTTTCACCGTGCCAAAGTGCCGGAGCAGATCCTTCTTGCGCTTGGGGCCAATCCCGGGGATCTCATCAAGGATCGAACTGCGGGTGGCCCTGCCCCGGAGGTTGCGGTGGTAGGTGAGGGCAAAGCGGTGGGCTTCATCCCGGATCCTCCTGAGCAGGAGCAGCCCAGGAGAATCCAGGGGCAGTACCACCGGCTCTGACCTGCCCTCCAGGTAAATCTCTTCCCGCTTTTCCGCCAGGGCGATGAAGGGCATGATCAAACCCAGCTCATCCCGGACCTCCAGGGCAGCGCTGAGCTGGCCCTTGCCCCCGTCGATGAGCACCAGGTCAGGGAAGAGCGAGAACTTGCCCTCTCCCCCTTCTTCCTCCTTCTCCTGCAGACCCCTGCGGAACCTGCGGCCCACCGCCTCCCGCATGGAGGCGTAGTCATCGGGGGCCCCGGCCACGCCGCGGATTCTAAAGCGGCGATAATCGGAACTCTTGAAGTCACCATTTTCCCAAACCACCAAAGAGGCGACGATGTTTGTCCCCTGGAGGTTGGAGATGTCAAAGGCCTCGATCCGCTCAGGGGGTTCAGGCAGGTCCGCCACTTCCTGGAGCTCCTGCAGGGCCCTTTCCACCGCCTTTTCTTTGACAGACTGGCGGCTTTTCGTCTCATCCAGCACCAGCTGGGCATTTTTCATGACCAAATCCAGCAGCTGCCGCTTGGCCCCCCGCCTGGGGGTGCGCAGGTACACCCGGCCGCCCCGCAGGCGGCCCAACCAGCTCTCCAGTACCGCAGGCTCCTGCAGTTCCACGGGGATGAGCACTTCCCGGGGAATGAAGGACGCCTCCTGGTAGTACTGCTGCAGGAACGAGCGGAGGATCTCTTGGGCATCCTCTTCACTGGAGCAGTCGAGCAGGAAGTGATCCCGGCCCACCAATTTGCCGCCGCGCACGAAGAACACCTGCACGCAGGCGAGCTCCCCCCAGCGGGCATAGCCCACATAGTCCTGATCCTCGTGGTGCTGGGCCACCATCTTCTGGCGCTCCGCCAGGGCCTGCAGCCCCCGGATCTGGTTGCGGAAGCGGGCCGCCTTTTCAAACTCCAGCTTGGCTGCGGCCTGCTGCATCTTCTCCGTGAGCTCGGGAAGGAGCCGGTCGATGCGCCCCTCCAGGAACATGATCACTTCCTCGATCATCTCCCGGTACTTTTCCCCGCTCACCAGACCTGCACAGGGCCCGAGGCAGCGGCCGATGTGGTAGTTCAAACAGGGCCGATCCTGCTGGCCCTCCACAATCTTCTTGCTGCAGGTGCGCACGGGGAACAAGGTGCGCAGAAAAGACAGGGTCTTTTTCACCGCCGACACATCGGTGTAGGGGCCGAAATAGCGGGCACCGTCATCCAGGCGCCTGCGCACCATGAGCACCCGGGGAAAGTCCTCCTGCACTGTCACCTTGATGTAAGGATAGGTCTTGTCGTCCTTCAAACGCACGTTATAGCGGGGTGCGTATTCCTTGATCAGGTGGTTTTCCAAAATGAGGGCTTCCACTTCCGAGTCGGTCACGATGTATTCAAAATCGTGGATGTGCTCCACCATCACCTGGACCTTCAGGGGATGGGCGGCGGATTTCTGGAAATAGGAGCGCACGCGGCTGCGCAGGCTCACCGCCTTGCCCACATAGATCACTTCCCCGGCCTCATTCTTCATGAGGTAGACGCCGGGCGCGGTGGGCAGCATACTGAGCTTCTCCTGGAGATCCATGGGAATGCCCCCTTTCAGCTTTCCTCAGCTAAGATCCTGCGCAGAAACTGCCCTGTATAAGATCCCTCCACCTGCGCCACTTCCTCGGGGGTGCCCTGGGCGACAACGGTGCCGCCCCGCTGCCCTCCTTCGGGACCCAGGTCGATGATATAATCCGCCGTCTTGATCACATCGAGGTTGTGCTCGATGACCACCACCGTATCCCCCGCATCCACCAGCCGCTGCAGCACCGCCAGGAGCTTGCGGATATCCTCGAAGTGCAGCCCGGTGGTGGGTTCGTCCAGCAGGTACACGGTCCGGCCGTTGCTGCGCCGGGAGAGTTCTGTGGCCAGCTTCACCCGCTGGGCTTCGCCCCCGGAGAGGGTGGTCGCGGGCTGGCCGAGCTTGATGTAGCCCAGGCCCACATCGTAGAGGGTCTGCAGGCGCCGGTGGATCTTGGGCACGTTCTTGAAGAACTCCACCGCCTCTTCCACCTGCATGTCCAAAACGTCGGCGATGGATTTCCCCTTGTACTTCACTTCCAGCGTCTCCCGGCCGTAGCGCTTGCCCTTGCACACTTCGCAGGGCACATAGACATCGGGCAGGAAATGCATCTCGATCTTCAGGATGCCGTCCCCCTTGCAGGCCTCGCAGCGCCCGCCCTTCACGTTGAAGCTGAACCGGCCGGGCTTGTACCCCCGGATTTTGGCCTCCGCGGTCATGGCAAAAAGCTCCCGGATGCCGTCAAAGGCCCCCGTGTAGGTTGCCGGGTTGGAACGGGGCGTGCGGCCGATGGGCGACTGGTCGATCTCGATCACCTTGTCGATGAACTCCAGGCCCTCAATGGCCTCGTGGGCGCCGGGTTTGGCCTTGGATCTGTGCAGCTCCTGGCTGAGCCGCTTGTAGAGGATTTCGTTGACCAAAGTGCTCTTGCCCGAACCGGAAACCCCGGTCACGGCCACAAACAGGCCCAGGGGTATCTGCACATCGATGTTCTTCAGGTTGTGCTCCCGGGCGCCGCGGATGGTGATGAACTTGCCGTTGGGCCGGCGGCGCTTTCTAGGCAGGGGGATGCGCCGCTCTCCCTTGAGATACTGACCTGTGATAGAGCGGGGTTCAGCGCAGATCTGCTCCCAGGTGCCGGCCGCGACCACTTCCCCGCCATGGGTGCCCGCGCCTGGGCCCATGTCGATGATCCAGTCCGCAGCCTCCATGGTCTCCCGGTCGTGTTCCACCACAATGAGGGTGTTGCCCAGATCCCGCAGCTCCCTGAGGGCATCCAACAGCCGCTGATTATCCCGCTGATGCAGCCCGATGCTGGGCTCATCCAAAACATAGAGCACGCCCGTGAGGCCGGAGCCGATCTGCGTGGCCAGGCGGATGCGCTGGGATTCACCGCCGGAGAGGGTGGCCGAAGCGCGGCTTAGGGTCAGGTAATCCAGGCCCACGTTCACCAGGAAACTAAGGCGCTCTTTGATCTCCTTCAGCACCTGCCTGGCGATGAGCTGCTCCCTCTCTGTGAGGCGCACCTCGGTCAAGAACTCCAGCGCTTCGGAGATGGTCAGCTCCGTCACCTCGATGATGTTCTTCCCGCCCACAGTCACCCCTAGAACCTCGGGGCGCAGCCGCTTGCCGCCGCAGGCGGTGCAGGTGCTCACGCTCATGTACTGCTCCACATCCTGCTTTACCCACTCGGAGGATGCCTCCCGGTAGCGCCGCTCGAGGCTGGGGATGAGACCCTCAAAGGGAGCCTCGTAGATCCTCTCCCGCCCCGCCATGTTGGTGTAGGGGAAGGTGATCAGCTCGTCGCCGAGCCCGTAGAGGAGCACATTCAGCTGGTCCTGGCTGAGCTTTTTGAGGGGAACCTCCTGGTCAATTCCGTGCAGCTCGCACACCCGGTCCACAATGGCCCACAGCCAGCGGCTTTTGGTGGCGCGCCAGGGGATGAGCCCCCCTTCTGCGATGGACAGGTCCAGATCCAGGATCAACTCCGGATCGATCTCCTGTTTAGATCCGAGCCCTTCGCAGCTGGGGCAGGCCCCGTAGGGGCTGTTGAACGAGAACATACGGGGGGTGAGCTCCTCCATGGAAATGCCGCAGTCGATGCAGGCAAACTTCTCACTGAACATGAGCTCCTCCCCGCCGATCACATCCACAAAGACGATGCCTTCGCCGAACTTCAGGGCGGTCTGCACTGAGTCGCTGATCCGGCCCTGCACATCGGGGCGGACCACGATGCGGTCCACCACGATCTCGATACTGTGCTTTTTGTTCTTGTCCAGGTTCAGCTCAGCGCTGACCTCCCGCAGTTCACCGTCGACCCGGATGCGGATGAAGCCTTCCTTGGCGATCTGCTCCACCACCCGCTTGTGCTCGCCCTTGCGTCCCCGCACCACC
>DGEY01000101.1:4579-9025 GCA_002391385.1 Firmicutes bacterium UBA3914
CCCTCGATAAAGTCCACGTCGGGCTTGTTCATCTGCCCCAGGAACTGGCGGGCGTAGGCAGAGAGGGACTCCACATAGCGCCTCTGCCCTTCCGCGTAAATGGTATCAAAGGCCAGGGAAGACTTCCCGGATCCAGACAAGCCGGTGATCACCACCAGCTTGTTCCGGGGTATTTCCACATCTATATTTTTCAAGTTGTGCTGGCGGGCACCCTTGATGACAAGCCTATCGGTCAAACTGACAACCCCACTTCCGTTCTGATCTCCTTGATTTCATCCCGCAGCTCGGCAGCTCGTTCAAAATCGAGCTCCTGGGCCGCCCGGTACATCTCTTCTTCCAGCTCTTGGATGAGGGCGATGACATCCTGCAGGCTGCCCTTGAGCCGCGCCTTGTATTTCTGCTTCTCCTCCGCCACCTTTTCTTCCGCGAGATGCTGAGCGATGTCGGAAATGCCCTTGCGGATGGTACTGGGGGTGATGCCCATGCGCTCGTTGTATTCCATCTGCAGACGGCGGCGGCGGTTGGTCTCGTCGATGGCATAGCGCATGGCCTCGGTGATGCGGTCCGCGTACATGATCACCTTTCCGTTCACGTTGCGGGCCGCCCGGCCGATGGTCTGGATCAGGGAAGTGGGCGAGCGCAAAAAGCCCTCCTGGTCGGCATCTAAAATGGCCACCAGGGATACTTCCGGCAGATCCAGCCCCTCCCGCAGGAGGTTGATCCCCACCAGCACGTGGAACACCCCCTGGCGCAGCTCCCGGAGGATTTCAATGCGCTCCAGGGTATCGATATCCGAGTGGAGGTAGCGCACCTTCAGCCCCACCTCCGTAAGGTACTGGGTGAGGTCCTCCGCCATGCGCTTGGTGAGGGTGGTAATCAGCACCCGTTCGTCCCTGCTCACCACCTGCTCGATCTCGTCGATGAGATCGTCGATCTGGCCCTGCACCGGCTTGACCACAACCTCCGGATCAACCAGCCCGGTTGGGCGGATCACCTGCTCCACCACCTGCTGGGAGTGCTTGAGCTCATAGGGTCCCGGGGTGGCGGACACGTAGATCACCTGGTTCATATGGGCCTCAAACTCCTCAAAGGTCAAGGGCCTGTTGTCCAGGGCGGACGGCAGGCGGAAACCGTATTCCACCAGGGTCTCCTTGCGGGAGCGGTCCCCGTGGTACATAGCCCGGATCTGGGGTATGGTCACATGGGATTCATCGATGATCATGAGGTAGTCTTTGGGGAAATAGTCGAGAAGCGTCGCTGGAGTTTCCCCGGGCCGGCGCCCGCTTAAGGGAGCGGAGTAGTTTTCGATCCCGCTGCAGTAACCCAGCTCCGCCAGCATTTCCAGATCAAAGCGCGTGCGCTGCTCCAGGCGCTGGGCTTCCAGGAGCTTACCCTGGCTGCGCAGCTCCTTGAGGCGCTCTTCCAGCTCCGCCTCGATCACCGGGATGGCCCGCTTGAGCTTTTCCTCCGGGGTGATGAAGTGGGAGGCCGGGTAGATGGTGAGCTCAGCATGGGCCTGGATCAGCTCCCCGGTAATGGGATCCAGCTCCATGATCCGCTCGATCTCGTCGCCGAACATCTCGATGCGGATCACATTCTCGCTGCCCACGGGGATGATCTCGATCACATCCCCCCGCACCCGGAAGGTGCCCCGGCGGAAGCCCACATCATTGCGCTCATATTGAATCCCCACCAGGCGGCGGAGAATGTGGTCCCGATCCCGGAACTCCCCGTTCTTCAAGGAAAATGTCATGCCCACATAGTCCTCGGGGGAACCTAAACCGTAAATGCAGGACACGCTGGCCACGATCACCACATCCCGGCGCTCGAAAAGGGCGCTGGTGGCGGCGTGGCGCAGCCGGTCAATTTCCTCGTTGATGGAGGCATCTTTTTCGATATAGGTGTCGCTGGTGGGCACATAGGCCTCCGGCTGGTAGTAGTCGTAGTAGCTCACGAAGTAGTGGACTGCGTTGTGGGGGAAGAACTCCCTAAACTCGCTGCACAGCTGGGCCGCCAGCGTTTTATTGTGCGCGATGACAATGGTGGGCTTCTGCACCGCCTCAATCACCTTAGCCATGGTATAGGTCTTCCCGGAACCGGTCACACCCAGAAGCGTCTGGTGCTGCATACCCCGGCGCAGCCCGCTGGCCAGCTGTTCTATCGCTTTAGGCTGGTCCCCCGCTGGTTCAAAGGGAGCCACTACTTGAAAGGCAGTTCCCATGGTTTTCTCCTTTACTCACCATAAAGTAGGTAATCCGCTTTTCGCGGCTAATTATATCTAAGAACCGAACGAAAGAGGAGGCAGATCCATGAGCTTAGTTGTCATGGTGGAAATTCCCAGAGGCAGCCGCAACAAATATGAGTACGACAAGGAACAGAAGCGCTTCTACCTGGACCGCATGCTGTTCTCCTCGGTGCACTACCCGGCTGATTACGGGTTTATCCCCGAGACGCTGGCTGAAGACGGCGATGCCCTGGATGCCCTGGTCATCGTGGGCGAAGCCACCTTCCCCGGCTGCCTGATCCGGGTAGAGCCGGTGGGGGCCTTTGAAATGTGGGACGAAAAGGGCCCGGATCAGAAGATCCTCTGCGTGCCCGTGAGCGATCCCCAGTGGAACTGGGTGAAGGGCTTGGACGACGTCCCGCCGCACCTGCTCAAGGAGATCACCCATTTCTTCCAGGTGTATAAAGACCTGGAGAAAAAGAAGACCAAGGTAGGCGACTGGCTGGATAAAGACGAGGCCAAGCGGATTATTGCTGAAGCTCAAGCCCGTTATATCCACCGGAGCTGAACAGCACCCGGGAGATGGGCACCAGCTCAACCCCTGAACTGAGCAGCTCAGGGACCATCTCCCACAGCGCCTGGGCGGTGGCGGGGCGCACATGGCCGATCACCACGGCGTAACCCCGCCGCTGGGCCAAGCTGAGCCCTGCCCGCAGCTGCCCTTTGATCTGCTCCGGATCGTTTTCGTTATCGATAAACAGGTCGTTGACCCCATAGGGAACCCCAAGTTCTCCAGCTGTTTGCGCCACCACACTG
The DNA here is from genome assembly GCA_002391385.1 of Firmicutes bacterium UBA3914. GTDB lineage: Bacteria > Bacillota > Limnochordia > Darwinibacteriales > Darwinibacteriaceae > DTU010. The sequence goes on from DGEY01000101.1 coordinate 7,620, forward strand.
CGGCTGCTGGTGCGGCTGTCCACAAAGAACAGGCCCTGTTCACCCACTGTCCTTAGTATGCTCTCCATGGCCTGTGGGTCTTCCGTGACCAGCGAACCCATGTGGTTGCTCACCCCCACGGCCATGGGCAGGCGGGCCAGGTTGTCCCTGAGCACCGCATCCACCTCCCCGGGTTCCATTTCCCGGTAGATGCCCCCGGGCCCCAGGGGCAGGCTGGTATCCAGAGCCTCCATGGGCTGGTGCAGAATCACCTCGTGCCCCGCGGCTTGGGCCTCCAGGGCCAGGTCCACCGTGAGGTCCAGCTGGGGTAGGACCGCCACCGTGAGGGGCAGGGGAAAGGCGATGAGCGGTTCCGCGGCTGGGGAATGATGCCCCCAATCATCGATGATGATGGCCAGAACCGGAGCCTGGGGAGTGCGCCGGGCAAAGCCCAGGGGATCGAAATATTCACCCAGAACCGGAACCAAACCGGCGGCATGCTCCCGGTAGTTGCGGGGATTGAGCTCTTCCAGCTGCCACTCCAGGGCCAAAACCCGCTGGGAACTTCCCTGCACATGGCTCCAGAACCCCAAAGTATAACCATACTCCGCGGCTTCCAGCTGCAGCGCCCAGCCCTCCTCCAAAAAGGCACTGCAGAGCTGAAACAGAAATCCAGTCAGATCCAGCCCCGGCTCCCGGGGCACCAGCACCCACTGTTCCCGGCACTGGATCCAGGCCCAAGGCTCGGCCGCCTGGCCCGCAGGCTGGAGCTGGCAGTTCTGCTCCCGTTTGAAAAGGTCGTAGCCGGCCCCGTGCCAAACCTGGACAAACTCCTCCAGGTCGGGAACCTGGGGCCGCCGGATCTCCACTTCCACTTCGGACCGTCGTTCCAAGCCGATCCTGTGGTCCGGGCCCATGATCAGGCCGAACACGGCGAACCCCAGGGAACTGAAGGCAAACAGGGCCAAAAGAGCCATGATGCATGTTTTCTTGGTATCCAGCTGCAGCTGCACGGCCTCACCTGCCCTTCGCTCTCCACCTTTTCCAGAGGCTCTGGAAAAATCCCTCCCGCAGCCGCACATAGGACCCCTGCTGGGGATGGGGTGCAGGAATGATCCCCAAGGGCGGCACCTTCCCCCGAAAGAGGATTTCCCGCCGCCGGGGCTGGCGGAACTGGTTCTCCACCACAAACACGGGATCAACTGCCCAGGGTGAAATCTCGGTCACCAGCTGGGACAGGTTCTCCACGGCAATTCCGTTCACGCTTTTGATCACATCCCCCGCCTGGAGCCCCATCTGCTCCGCGGGCGAACCGGGGTAAACGGAGAGCACCATCACGCCCTCTTCCCCGTGGAAGACTGGCTCGCGGCGCTGCTCCCGCCAGCGCCCCCACAAAATCACCAGCTCATGGCCGAGGGGAGCGAAGA
>DGEY01000101.1:9245-21714 GCA_002391385.1 Firmicutes bacterium UBA3914
GGCCACCACCAGGGGAAAGAGCATGTACATGAGCACATGACCTTCCGGCGCCTCAAGACCCGCCCGAAAGATAGGCCACCAATCGGGCATGGCCACAGTCTGCCACTCCACACCAGAGCCGGCCACCGCCAGCCCCACCAGGGCGATGGTGGGCATAGGCCAGAACTTGCGCAGGGCGAACCCGCCCACCACCTTACCGCTCTTGTGCTTGAAGAACATGGGCGAGGGCCCATGATGCCCGTCCACGAAGATAAGGGCCGCTTCCACCAGGTGCAAAATAGCCACCAGCGCCATGAGGGTGGGGATGTGCACCTGGGGATAGCCTGTGAGCAGATGGGCGATACTCACCACGCTGCCGGCGTAGGCAAAGCACAGGAAGCGGGGATGGAAGAGCATGAGCAAAAGCGCGGCCAGCCATAGATAGGCAGCCCCGGCGTTGCTCAGGGAAACCCCCAGGGCAATGAAGAGCACTGTGGCAAGTAAACCGCCGCCCAAACCGTAAATGGCCGCGGCTGCAGTCTCCCGCAAGGGATCAATTCTCTTCAGCCCGAAGAACCCCTGTTCGTAGTCGCGGATTTTTGCGTACTGGCGGTAGACAATGCTGAACACCAAGACCAAAATGAGGATGTAGCGCAGGTCGCTAAACATGAGGGCAAAAGTCTGCCAGGTGATGACCGCCAGGTCCCAGATCTGCTTCATCTAAATCTCCTCCTGAACTCCAGCCGGGAAAGGAACACCCCGGAGAAGTTTCCGGGGTGCGTCCATCTACAGCTGTGAGCGTAAGACCTCCAGACCCTTCTCCAGCTGTGGATCGTATTCCGCCTCGCCGTCGTAGATGGCCTGCTCCTCTTCCAAGGTCACCTCCACCACAATATCCGGCTCGATGCCCACACCGTGGATGTCATGCCCACCTGAGGTGAGGTAGCCCTGCTCCGTAACGCTGAGGGCGCTGCCGTCCCTGAGGGGATAGAGGGACTGAACCAATCCTTTGCCGAAGGTGGTGGTGCCCACCAATACAGCCAGGCCGTTATCCCGTAGGGCGCCCGACACGATTTCCGAAGCGCTGGCACTGGCTTCGTTGATCAAGACCACCATGGGCATGGGCTCCCTGGTGCCTTCCCGCCGGCCCATGTAGGGCAGGCGCAGGCCGTCTTTGTCCTCTAAGTAGAGTAGGGGAGCATTTCCCACAAACTCATCGGCCACCTGCAGGGCAGAACCCAGCGTGCCGCCGGGGTTGAAACGCAGGTCGATGATGAGCGCCCTCTGTCCCTGGGCATCCAGTTCCGCCAGGGCCTCAACCAGCTCGTCATAGGTGCGCTCGGAGAAGTTGGTGATCTGAATATAACCGATGCCGTACTCCTCATCGATGATATAGTACTCAGGCACAGATATTACATTTATGAGTTCCCGTACAATATGCACCTGGAAGATCTCGTCATCACGCTGGATGGTGAGGTTCACCTCGGTGTCGGCCGGTCCCCGCATCAGGCTCACCGCCTCGTCCAGGGTCATGTAAGTGGTGTCCCGGCCGTCGATGGCCACGATCTTGTCCCCCCGCCGCAGTCCGGCCCGCTCGCCAGGGGTTCCCTTCATGGGTGAAATAACTGTCACCCGGTCATCCACAATGCCCACGGACAAACCGATCCCGCCGTATATCCCCGTGGTTACGTTCATCATGTTTTCATAGGACGAGGCATCCATATGCCGGGTGTAGGGATCATCCAGAGCATGGCGCAGCATGCCGTTGATAGTCCCCGTAGCCACGTAACCCTTAAACAGGTCAAAGGTGCTCACCGGCTGGAAATAATGCCTGGTCTTCACCAGAGCAATCACTTCTAAAACGGTGCTGAGGCTTTCCGTTCTTGCCTCCGGCACCCCCACCTGGGAACTGGCCCGGTGAGGCCCGTAAAAGAGGGTCACGGAAAGCAGGACAGCAATGGTTATCAGGGTGAGGGCTGTTTTCCGGCTCACTCTACCACCAGCTTTCTAAATCTATGCAAACTATATTCCCCCGATTTTGCCGCTAGACTTTGCTCCGCGGATTCATCATATCATATCAAATACTAACGGGCTTGGCAAGGCAGCTCACGGCCGCTCAGCCGCTTCCGGCAGGCGCCTGAACCCTTCTCCCAACACCTCGTGCACGTCGTGGATAATTACAAAAGCTTTGGGGTCCAAGGATGCGACGATCCTCTTGATGGCAGCAATTTCCATCCTGGAAACGATGACCAAAAGGACATCCTTCCCGTGCCGGGTGTACATGCCCTGCCCCTCCAGGCTGGTGACACCCCGCTCCAGCTGCTCCATGATGGCCTGGCCAATGGGCTCGGGATGATCCGAGATGATCAGGCAGGCCTTGGCGTAGCTCTGCCCCTCCTGCACCAGGTCAATGGCCTTGGTGCTGATGAACACGGCAATCAGGGCGTACATGGCCAGCTCCAAACCGAACACCGCGCCAGCCAGGACGATCACCGCGCCGTCCACCAGAAGGAGGGCCTGCCCCACACTGGTGGGGAAGAACCGGGCCAGGAGCTGCGCAGCCATATCCGTACCCCCGGTGGAACCGCCGCTGCGGAAGGCGATGCCCAGACCAATACCGGAAAGCACCCCGCCGTAGATGGCCGCCAGGAGCAGATCCTCGGTAATGGGCGCTGCCCAGCGGTTGAATAGGTCCACAAACAATGACAGGGCCACGGTGCCAAACAGCGTGCGCGCCCCGAAGATGGAGCCCAGCACCCGCCAGCTCAAGATAAAGAGGGGCAGGTTCAAAAGCAGCATGATCACGCCCGCCGGGAAACCGGTCAGGTGGTAGATGACCGTGGCCAAGCCGCTCACCCCTCCCGCGGCAATCTTGGCCGGAATCAAAAAGAAACTGACCCCCAGGGCGGTAATGGCCACCCCCACCAGCACTCCGCCATAGCCCAGCACAATCCTGCGCGCCATTCCCCTACCTCCCCTTTGTTAGTCGCTCCTGCCAGACAGCCAGCACAAACAAGGGTAAAACCGCCATGCGCTTGATCCGCCAGGGCTGCTTCACCAGGCGGTAGAGCCACTCCAAATTCAACTTCCGCAGCCAGGCCGGGGCCCTTTGATCCACTCCGGCCCAGACATTGAAGCTGCCCCCCACCCCCACAGCCACCGGTATCTTCAGCTGGCCCAAGTGGGCCGCGAGCCATTTTTCCTGACGGGGCACACCCAGGGCAGCCAGGAGGATATGGGGGCGCAGTTCCTTCAGGCTGGCCAGGACCTCCTCTTCCTCTGGGCCCTGAAAGAAGCCGTGCTGCGTCCCAACGATGCGCAGTTCCGGCCAGCGGGCCGTAAGGGCCGCCGCGGCCTGCTCCGCCACCCCGGGCTGGGCGCCCAGGAGAAAGACGCCCCAGCCCCGCTGGGCAGCCCTGGCCAGCAGGGCCTCGGCCAGCTCAATGCCGGGTATGCGTTCAGGCACCTCCTGCCCCAAAACGCCGCCGGCCCAAACCACACCGATGCCATCCGCCACCACTAGATCCGCCCGCTGAAGGATCTCGGCGAGCAGGGGATCGCGCCGTGCCAACATCACCATCTCCGGATTGGCGGTGACCACCAGGTGCGGTTTACCAGAAGGGATGAACTCTTCCAACCGGTGGAGGGCTTGGCCCATGGACACGGGATCAAAGCCCACCCCCAGGATCATCTTCCTGCCCACATTCTCACCTCAAAACCTGGGCTAAAAGTCTGCGGTTGTGCTCCGCCCGCCTGCGCAGCTCCCCTAAGGCCAGGCGGCATTCTGCGCGGCGTTCCTCGTACTCCGCGAGCACCAGATCCACAAGCTCCGGCAGCTGCCGCAAACCGCCCACCTCCACATGGGGCACCCGCAGCTGGGCGCAGATGGCTGCCACCTTGGGATCGTAGTTGATGCCCAGGGGCAGGCAGCCGTTGAGGGCGCTGAAAATCACCCCGTGGAGGCGCATGGCAATGCAGAGCTGCGCCCCCTGGAAAACGGCGTCCACCTCTTGGAGCTCCACCTGGGCACGCAGCTGGAGCCCAGGCAGCCTGGACTGAAGAAGGGCCCCCAGTTCTGCATCCCCCGGCCCCAGGGGCACAAACTCCACCCTGTACCCTTCCCCCAGCCAGCGCCCTAGGATCTCCACCCAGAGCTCCTGTTCTTGGGCCCAGGCCGGGTAGGGCCGCAGATTCAGCAGAAGTTTTCCCGTGCCACCGCCGCTTGCTGCAGGCTCCCGGGCAAACACCGGATCCGCGGCCAGGACGATCCTTTCCCGGGGGACGCCCAGTTCCGCTAAGAACGCTAAACTCTCCCCATCCCGCACCGAGCAGGCCGCGGCCCGCCGATAGGCCCGGGCGGTCCAGGCTCTGAAGAAGCCGCTGCCTATGGGCCCCAAACCCTGGGCGTACATGACCACAGGCACCCGGAGCAGTAGGGCCAGCTCCACCAGGGAGAGGTAATAGGGGATGCTGCGTCTGCTGGTCACATCCTGCAGCAGAGAACCCCCTCCGCTGATCAGGCAGCGGGCAGAAGACAAAGCCCGCCAGATCCCCGGGAGATCGAAACGCCCCAGGGCGGTCACCCCGTGCAGGGCCGCGGTTTTGGCGGGGTTTCCCGAAGGAACCGCGATCTCCCGCCGGCTGACGCCCAGGGCGGCCAGGTCCTGGCAGAGCGCGGCCAGGATGGCCTCGTCGCCCAGGTTATCGAACCCGTAGTACCCCGAAACCAGAATCACGGCGCAGCCACCCCTTCCCCCAGTGGTAGAGACGCCAGAGCAGCCAGCCCACAAGCAGGCCGAAGATCCACCCGTACAGGGTGCGCAAGAGGCTCACACCTAAGAAGGTATGCGTATGGGTAAAGGTGTTGACCAAGGAGAGCTGCCCGATCACTGCCAGGGGCAGCAGCCATGACCGCTGGGAACCGGGGGCACGCAGGGCCAGATAGAGGGCGGGATGGCCCAAAAACAGCTCCTTGGTACGGGGCCTCACCCGCAGCAGGTTTTCCAGGGCTTCCCGGGCCCGTACCTCCACTTCCAGCACCGGCAGGCCGAAGTTGCCGGTGCGCAGTACATAGACTATCCCCAAAAGGCCCACGAACCCCGCGGCCACCAGCCAGCGCACCGGGACTTCCCGGCGCAGGAACTCCCCCACGGGACGCACCACCGTAAAAGCCACCAGGGCGATGGGCAGCACATGCATGAGCTTCACGCCCCGGAACTCCTCCATCTTCACCAAAAACTCCGTCCCGCTCAAGGTGCCCACCACGAATAAAGCGCCCAAGAGGGAAACCATAAGCACGCTGTGGGCCCGGGCCAGATGCCCCTTCCCCCACTGGCACTCCAGGGCCAGGCAGGGAAAGACAACCGCAGCAACCAGGGCTAAGCCCTGCTTGGCCAGGAGGGGCTCGCGGAACAGCAGCACCAAGCTGGCCAGGTAAGCCAAGACTCCGCCGCCCAAAACCAAGCCCCTCAGACCGGGCAGGAGGAGTTGACCGTAGAGCACAGCGCCGGCCCAGATTCCCGCCGCAGCCAGCGCCGTCAAGAGCAGAGACGGCCGCCAAGCGGCAAAGGGCTGGGCAGTACCCAGTTCAAACCCCGCGGCCTGGAGGCGCTGGCCCAGGGCCGCAAGGAGCTGGAGCGAACGCTGCCAGCCTCCATCCTCTTCCATAAAGGGGCGCACATACAGCACCCGGATATTTCTCTCCCGCACGGCCCTCACATAGCGATTGAGGATGCGCTCGTCGGAGAGCACCCGCATCTCCCGGGCGCTGATGCCGTGCAGCCGCACCACCCGGTCCGGCTCAGCTTCCACACGGGGCACGGCGAATTCCACTAAGGCCAAGACCGCTTCTGAGCCCTGCAGCTCGTCCAGGTCCATGGTGCCCTGCCCGCTGAGGATCAGAAGCTCCGGCTGGGCATCCCGCCACAGGGGCTCCACTTCCCACGGAACCGTATTCAGCTTGGGGGAGGCTTTGAGACCCGCGTCCCGCACCAGCTGGAACTGCTGGGCGTCAAAGGCCAGGGGCAGGGTCAAAAAGGGCCCCAGCTCCACCAGATCCTGGGGAAGCTCCCCCAAGACCTCCGGCGGTACCTCTCCGCCGGCCAGCATGCGCTCGCCCAGGCTTTCCGGCTGGACGGCAATGGTTTCCACGCCAGCCGCTTTCAGGTCGGCGAACAGCTGGTCCAGGGGCACCCCCGACTCGGCACTGAGCTGCTGGAGGCCGTAAAGATCATAGACGAGTTCCACGGTGCGGTTGGGCCATTCCACCAGCCAGCGCTGGGCTGCGGTGCCCAGGGCCGCCAGGGCCGCCACCAGGATGATGATCCACAAAACCTTTTTCATTGCTGTCCTCCGATTTGGATCTTGATCTCATGGTCCAAAAGCTCCACGGCCCGCACTTCCACAGGCAGGGGGAACTCCCCCAGATCCAGCGTGAAGCCAAAGCTGCCCGCGAGCACCTCCAAGAGCTGCGGGGGAAGGCTGGCCTCCTGCACGGCCACCTCTTTCACCTCGAACCCCAGGACCGAGCCGCTTTCCACCAGCACGTCGCCGAGGACGCGGATGCTCAAGTCCATGTTCCACAGGCCCACCGTTCCCACCACCGCCAGGCCTTCCGGGAGAACTTCCAGCCACAGGCGGCGGGAGGGATCCACTTCCCGCCAGAACATCTCGTTGAGGGCATCCTCAGTGATCGTAAGCGAACCTGTCAGCTTGGAAATGCGGGTGATCACCAGTTCCCGCTGGCGGAACAGGGTCCAGGGCTGGAAGAGGATCTCCTCACCCTCCACAGCCACCTGGGCGACGGCCACTCCTTCCAGGGAAGCATCCCTGGCAGCCAAGGTCAGGCTGGGGATGCGCCCCAAAAGCAGCTCCCAGCCCCAGGGGGCCTTGATTTCAAGCTCCAGCGCCTCAGTGTGCAGGCCCGCCGCCAGCTCCGCCTCCAGCTCCCTGGTCACGCTGGGCACAAGGAACAGTTTGGGCAGGAAGAGCAAAACCAGGACAATGAACAAAGGGACAACCGCCCATGCACGCTTCATACACTCCGCTCCTTAAAAAGGCCTTTTTCTCCTCTGCGAAAAAGGCCTTCGCTCAGCGCTTCATCTTCAAATAAGCCTCAATGAACGGATCTAGATGACCGTCCATGACCGCTTCCACGTTGCCCACTTCCACGTTGGTGCGGTGATCCTTCACCATGGTGTAGGGGCAGAAGACATAGGAACGGATCTGACTGCCCCAGGCGATTTCCTGCTGCTCGCCTTTGATGCTTTCCAGCTTGGCCCTCTGCTCCGCCAGCTGCCGCTCCATGAGCCTGGCCCGGAGGATCTTCATGGCCGATTCCCGGTTGGCGTGCTGCGAGCGCTCGGACTGGCACTGCACCACGATGCCCGTGGGCAGGTGGGTGATGCGCACCGCGGAATCGGTCTTGTTCACATGCTGACCCCCGGCACCACTGGAGCGGTAGGTGTCGATGCGCAGATCATCGGGGTTAATCTCCACAGTCAGATCATCTTCGATCTCCGGCAGCACCTCCACGGAAGAAAAGGAGGTGTGGCGGCGGCCGGAGGAATCAAAGGGGGAAATGCGCACCAGGCGGTGGACCCCCTTTTCGCTTTTCAAATAGCCGTAGGCGTACAGGCCCCTAATGAGCAGGGTAACATCCTTGATGCCCGCCTCGTCCCCGGCCTGGTAGTCCAGGATTTCCACGCTGTAACCCCGATCTTCGGCCCAGCGGGTATACATCCGCCAGAGCATGGCGGCCCAATCCTGGGATTCGGTGCCGCCGGCGCCGGGATGGATGGTCAAAATGGCGTTGCTGGCATCGTATTCCCCGCTGAGCAGGGACTCCAACTCCAGCTGGTCCACTTCCCGCTGCAGACGGGAAAGGCCCGCCTCGAGCTCGCCTGCAAGGTCCTCATCTTCCCCTTCGTCCACCAGTTCCACCAGCACCACGACATCTTCATACAGGGCATGCACGCCCTGCCACCGCTTGATGATTCGCTTCAGCTCGCTGATTTCCCTAGTGGTCTTCTGCGCCAATTCCTGGTTATCCCAAAAGCCCGGCTGCAGCAGGGACGCCTCCAGCTCCTGCAGGCGGGCTTGCTTACCTGCTATGTCAAAGATAGCCCCGCATTTCTTCTATCCTTCTACCTAAGCTTGTCAACAGTTCCTGCATAATCTACCTCCCACAGCATTTCTTGTATTTCTTCCCGCTCCCGCAGGGACAGGGGTCATTGCGGCCCACCTTTTCCCCCACGCGGCGGGGCTTGCGTTCCACTTCTTCTCCGCGGTTGGTCTGGGCGCTGGCCAGCCTGTCTTTGGGCTGGGCCTTTTCCGCACCGACCAGACGCACCTTAAAGAGCATGCTGATGCAGTCTTCCTGGATGGCGTGGACCATCTCCTGGAACATCTGGTAGGCTTCCAGGCGGTATTCCACCAGGGGATCCCGCTGGGCGTAGGCCCTCAGCCCGATCCCCTCCCGCAGATCATCCATGTTGCTCAGATGGGCCATCCACTTCTGATCTGTAATCTGCAGCAGGACCAGCTTCTCAATGTGGCGCTGCAGTTCGGGACCGTAGTTGGCCATCTTCCGGGCATAGGCCTCCCGGGCCCGGGTGGAGAGGGCTTCTACCATGGCCTTAGGCTCCAGGGCGCTCAGCTTCTGGGGGCTTAAGGGACAGGGCTGACCCACCAGCTCGGCGTACTGCCGGCTGATGGCCTCCAAATCCCAGTCTTCCCGGTTCAGCTTCTCGTCGGCATAGCGCTCCACCAAGCGCTCAAAGACCGCGCCCAGCATGGCACTGATCTGCTCCGAGATGTTCTCATCCAGGAGCACTGCCCGCCGCTGCGCGTAGATCACTTCCCGCTGCTTGTTCATGACATCGTCGTACTCCAAAACCTGCTTGCGGATTTCGAAGTGGCGGGTCTCCACGCGCTTTTGCGCGTTTTCAATGGCCTTGCTGATCTGCGGATGGTCAATGGGCTGATCCTCTTCCCAGCCCAGGCGGTCCATGATCCCCATGATCCGATCCGAACCGAACAGGCGCATGAGGTCATCTTCCATGGAGACATAAAACTGGGACGAACCCGGGTCTCCCTGGCGGCCGGAGCGGCCCCGCAGCTGGTTGTCGATGCGCCTGGACTCGTGGCGTTCCGTGCCGATGACGTGCAGACCGCCCAGCTCCACCACGCCCTCGCCCAGGACGATGTCTGTGCCGCGGCCGGCCATGTTGGTGGCAATGGTTACGGCACCCCGCTGGCCCGCGAGCTTGATGATCTCCGCTTCCAGTTCATGGTACTTGGCGTTGAGCACCTGGTGCGGAATGCCAAGCCGCTTCAAACGCTCGCTGAGCTGCTCCGAAGCTTCGATGCTGATGGTGCCCACCAGAACCGGCTGCCCTTTCTTATAGCGCTCCGCGATGTCGGCGATGATCGCCCGGATTTTCGCCTCTTTGGTCTTAAACACCTTATCAGGCAGATCCTCACGGATCATGGGCTTGTTGGTGGGTATGACCACCACATCCAGGCCGTAGATCTCCCTGAACTCCGCTTCTTCGGTCTTGGCAGTACCGGTCATGCCCGCGAGTTTCCGGTACATGCGGAAGTAGTTTTGGTAGGTGATGGAGGCCAGGGTCTGGCTCTCCTTGAGCACCGGCACCCCTTCCTTGGCCTCGATGCTCTGGTGCAAACCGTCGGAGTAACGCCGGCCAGGCATCAGGCGGCCGGTAAACTCGTCAACAATGATCACTTCACCGTCTTTAACCACGTAATCCCGATCCCGCTGGAAAAACTCCTTAGCCTTGAGGGCCTGGTTAAGGTAGTGGTTGAGTTCAAAGTGGGCATCATCAAAGAGATCGTCGATCCCTAAGAGGCGCTCCACCTTGGCCAAGCCCTCTTCCTTAATGGAGATGGTCCGAGCCTTCTCATCCACCTCGTAATCGCGATCCCGCTTCAGCTGGGGCGCGATCTGGGCAAAACGCACGTAGTGCTGGGCGGAATCCTCCGCTGCCCCGGAGATAATCAGGGGAGTGCGGGCCTCGTCGATGAGGATGGAGTCCACTTCGTCCACGATGGCGTAGTTGAGGGATCTCTGGACGATGTGGTCCGGGTAGACCACCATGTTGTCCCGCAGGTAGTCGAAGCCGAACTCATTGTTGGTACCGTAGGTGATCTGGCAGTTGTAGGCTTCCTTGCGCTCCTCGAAGCTGAGTCCGTGGACGATCACGCCCACGCTCATCCCCAGGAACTTGTAAATGGCGCCCATCCACTCCGCGTCCCGTTTGGCCAGGTAATCGTTGACGGTGACCACATGCACGCCTTCGCCGGTGAGCGCGTTTAAGTAAACGGGTAAAGTAGCGACCAGCGTTTTGCCTTCACCCGTTTTCATCTCCGCAATCCGCCCCTGGTGCAGGATAATGCCCCCCAGGAGCTGCACATCGAAATGACGCATGCCCAAGGTCCGCCTGGCCGCTTCCCGCACCACGGCGAAGGCTTCCACGAGCAGATCATCCAAGCTGGCCCCGTTGGCCAGTTTCTGCTGGAAGTACGGGGTTTTGGCCTGCAGCTCCGCATCGCTGAGGGCCTGCATTTGCGGTTCTAGAGCATTTATGGCATCAACCACCGAACCCAGGCGCTTAAGCTCCCGTTCGGTGGGATCGAGCCAATTCTTCAGCCGTTGCAGCACGTTTCTACCCCCCAGGTTTATTCTACTACGACCCGCGGCCCCCTGCAACTTTAGGCAGGGAGGTCCTTCAACCCCGCATCAATCATGGCCCACAGCCCACCCGCGACCAGGGAATGCCCCCCAAGGAGGACGGGAATGGGGGCTTCCAGAGCGGCACGGGTAAACTCCCGCAGGGGCCCGTGGGAGATCAGCTCTAACCTTCCCAGATCCGAAGCAAAGCGGTCGGCCGCGCTGAGCTCCCAATGAAAGTGTTCGAAGAGAACCCTGGTGTCTAAGACCGCACCGCCGGCCAGTTCGGCCAGAAATCTGAAAAAAGCGGCGAAACCCAGCTCTTCCACGAGCCGGCCCATCAGCGCCTTCACTTCGCCCCGGGCGTCCCGGCCCAAGGCCTTCATGCTCCGCTCCTCGGAATAGAGGCGCAGCCGGCAGCGGGTGTTCGCGTCCAGATACTGGAAGAGGTTGGGGCCCACCCGCCCGTAAATGACCAGCTCACCCATGGGGTTGCCCAGCAGCTCTTTGATGGCCTCGGCCCGGGAAAAGTCCCAATCCAGGTTCTCCACAGCGGCCCGGGTATGGGACCCCAAGGCCGGATGCACCGCCATGATCAGTACATCGGTTGGCGTGTCCACATCGAAGTTCAAGCCCAAAGTGCGCTGGAGAGGCACATACCTAAGGCCCCCTTCATTGCTCAACACCATGGGCAGAGCATTATCGATGGCAGGGAGGTTGAGGCGCCCCAGCGCCGCCGCGGGTGTGAAGCCCACGATGTCCGCGGAGTAATAGTTGTTGGTCAGGAAGACCTCTTCATTCTGTTCCAAGATTTCCCGCATGTACTGGAGCTCCCCGGAAGAAATCAGGGGAGCTGCTGCTCCCCCCATGTACAACACCTTTTCCAGCTGGCAGCCTTCGACCACATCCCGCAGGCGCTGGCCAAAGTGAAAGGGACGTTCGATCTCCTTATCGAGCACGACCTCGACCGCCGCGTCCTCCAGGCCCAGAGCCAGTTCAGGGTAGGAGGTGACCACCAAGATGTGGGTAAAACCTGCTTCCCGGGCCCGCTCCACTAAATCTAAGACCATACCCTGCCTGACCATCTGCATCTGGCTTTCCAGCACGCCCTGGACCCTGCCGCCTTCAAAGATCACTAAACTGACAGGCTTGCTCGTTTTAGAACTCGGATTCAATGAGCCCATAGTTGCCATCACGCCGCCTGTAAACCACACTTACTTCGCCGCTGTCGGCATCCCTAAAGACAAAAAAATCATGCCCCAAGAGCTCCATCTGCATGACCGCTTCCTCCACGTCCATGGGCTTTAGGGCAAACCGTTTGGTTCTCACTATCCGGGGACTGGCCAGCTCCTCACCGTGTGCAGCAGGTGCTTGCATTTCGCTTATCTTGGGTCCGTGCTTCTTCCAGATTCTGCTCTTGAACTTGTTGAACTGGCGCTCAATCCGGTCCACCGCACTGTCAATGGAGGTGTACATATCTCCCGTCTTGCCCTCGCCCCTGAGCAGGACGCCCGAGAGGTTCACGGTAACCTCGGCAATATGAATGCCCCGCTCAATTCTGAGCATCACTTCTGCAGAAGCCGTCCGATTGTCATCTAGGTATTTGTCCAGCTTGGAGATCTTCTTATCCACGTAGCTGCGCAAAGCTTCAGTAATTTCCAGGTTCTTTCCGGAGATGCTGACTCTGATCTTGGCCATCCCTCTTCACTCCTTCAATGACGACTTTAGTGATAATATTACCCCTAGGGAAAGTAAAATCCTTCCGGGTAGAGAAAAATGGACTGAGTCAGAAACCCAGCC
>DGEY01000101.1:21919-24536 GCA_002391385.1 Firmicutes bacterium UBA3914
GCTCCAAGACGGGAGCCAGCTCGCTGAGCACCGCCTCTAAGGCCGCCAGATCATCCTGGTAGTATTCTGGGGCGGCCAGCCTCAATTGCGGCAGGGAAAAGGAAGCGAGTCCGAAGTGCTTCACCAGCTCTTCCTGGCGCTGGGAGATCTCCCGCTCGTATTCACCGGCGCGCCTCAGCAGGCCCTCTTTGGTCTTAAGCACCTGCAGAAGGCGGTCCAGCTGGCCTGTGCTGATCAGCTCACCTTCCTGTGAGCCCACCTCGCCGATTTCTTTATACAGAGCCAGCTGCTCTGTGTATGCTGTGGTGAGCGCGTTGATCCTCTCCCGGATTTCCCTCATCTAGTTTGGGCCACCACCTGCTCCCAGGTATCCCTCAGCTCCATGAGCAGCACCAACGCTTCTTCCACTATCTCCGGGTCTTTTCTGATGTTAGCCTGCACCAAACGGTCATAAATGTATGTGTATAATTGCTGCAAATTCACGGCGATTTCACCCACGCTGAGATCCAGCGACAGGTTGAGTTCGCTGACGATGTCTTGAACGCGGATCAGTTTGCTGTTGGCTGCTTCCAGATCCCCTTGGCGCAGGTGCTCCTGTGCTTGGCGGGCAAAACGAATGGCCCCGTCAAACAGCATGAGCAGCAGCTCACCTGGGGAGGCTGTTGACACCTGAGTTTGTCTATAAAGCTGATATGCATGAGCCGTCACTTTCGAATCCCTACCCCCTAAGCCCATTTATCGATGAGAAGTCCGATCATTTCCCGGATGCGAGCCACGGTGTCCAGAACTTCCTCAGGAGGGATCTCTTTGATCACTTCGTTGGTCTCAATATTGACAACCCTGACCATCATCCGCTGCGTGTCCTCATGGATTGTGAACCTGAGGCCGCGGTTGATATACTCCACCGCGTCGTTGAGAGCTTCCACCGCTTCTTGGACTTCTAATTCCGTCTGTTCTTCCCAGGACTTAGCTTCTTGAAGGCTGTCCTCCGCTGCCGTAACCCGGCCGGCCTGCCCCCGCTCGGGACTTGGCGCGAGGGGTGCCTGCTGAACATAGCTCGTCCTTGGCAGCTCCATTGATCCCTGGACCTTCATACGCCTACCCTCCTTCACCCATACATCGGTCTAAGCTTCGCCCTTGACGTTGGGGCGTGCTTCACGCAGCGCCTGTTCCAAAGTGCCCACATCGATTTCCTTCTTGAGAGCGGCCCGCTTGTTCTCCGCCTGGATCTCCTGATACACTTCGTGCCGGTGAACCATGATGTGGCGCGGGGCATCGATGCCCAGTTTGACCTGGTCGCCGCGTACGTCCACCACAACGATGCGGACGTTATCTCCAATCATGATGCTTTGATCCACTTTGCGCGTTAGTACCAGCATATCTGTCCCTCCCTGGACTCTATTCTGCCCGGATGAGTCCAGATTTAGACGGATTCTGGAATCTCTTCCGCGCCCTGCTTTTGGAGCAGATAAGCGTTCTTATGCATCTCGGCGATCACGTTGTGCCTGGTGTGATATTTGTCCCCTGTGATGATCAGCTGGGCCCCCAGCCGCTCCTTGGTGTTGATCACCACCGGAGCCTGCAGGTTCACCGTCATCTCGGCGACGTTTTCCGGGATGGTCACAATGCCGAAGACCTTACCATCTTCGGGCGAGCTGATCTGGAGCAGATCGATTTCCTCCTCGCTCAGCTCCACCTCATAGTCCGCCCGCACCAGTTCGGGCATGATCACCACAAAGCTCAAGCCTGGTTCATCAACCGACTGGAGGAAGCTGAACACGCTGTCTTCCCTTTCCACCAGAACATACCGGTGGTAGTCGGTAAAACCGAGAATCCCCCTGGGGAAATGGATGATCTGGTCTTCATCTACCGTGATTGTGCCGAACTTCGTTTGCAGTTCCACCTGACCCACCTCACCCTCACACACGGACATCCACGTATACCCCACCTAACTGCCAGGTAATGGTGGGAGGACGTACATGGTGCTTAATTACGGCTCCGCCTGGGCTCCAGTCCAGTTCCATGGCGTAATGGAACTTGATTCTCGGAGGCGCTTTGGGAACCGCCTGAACATTTAACTCAGGGATGCGCTCGTCCATGCGGCGCCTCGCCTGGTCTGCGAAAATGATCTCCTCGCGGAAATGGCCGGCCCGCTTCACAACCTCATCGCCCTCAGCAGCGATCTTACCTATCGCTTCCACTGTTTCGAACCGGGCCTCATCCCGCACCTGCTTGGCAAAATCCATCGGCCCAGCCAGGCCCAAATCCGCCCAGCAGTGCCGCTGATCGATCTCCACCACCGGGCCTTCTGTCCTGACCTGGACCCGGGTGACCTCCTGCCTGATCTCGGCCCTAGGCCAGTGGTATTCCACCGCAAAGCGGGGGTAGACTGTGGTAATCTGCAGCCTCATGCCCCTTCACAACCCTAACGCAGGAAGTCCACCAGTGAAGGCTGGATGATCCGGGCCCCCACTGCCAAAGCAGTGCGGTAGGCAAACTCCTCCATCTTCAGCTCCATAATCGCTTCGGCATAGTCCAGATCCTGCTCTTCCGAAAGGATCCTGGTCAGGTTAAGTTGGAGGTCCAGCATCCTCTCCCGGGCCAGTTCTACCCTGTT
>DGEY01000009.1 GCA_002391385.1 Firmicutes bacterium UBA3914
ACGCCCAAACCATTGAGCTTACTTACTGGTCACATACCGAGGATAACCGTACTATGATTGAAAACCGCTATATCGAAGAGTTCCAGAAGCTGTATCCCAACGTGACCATCAAGCGGGTGGTCAATGAGGCGGCCAAGATGGGCGATCTGGTTCTCACCGCCTTTTCGGCACAGAACGCTCCGGATATCTTCAATCTGCCCATTGAGCAGGAATACGGCTATATGATCCACGGCCGGGTGGCACCGGTCAACTATGAAGCCGCGGGCTATGCCAGCGCCGAGGAACTTGTGGCCAACTACCTGCCCGGCACCTTTGACCCCGTAACCATGGATGGCGAGATCTACGGCCTGCCCCTGGAGCTCACCAACTGGGCCATCTACATCAATGACCGGGTGTTCCGGGATGCCGGTCTCGATCCCGATGTGGATTACCCCAAGACCTGGGAAGAAATGATCGAGATCTCCGAGAAGCTGGTCATTCGCGAAGGCGACATCATCGTCCGCCGCGGCTTTGACTTCCGCTATCCTTACTACCTGGTGGCCATGCTGCCCATGGTGGAACAGCTGGGCGGTGCTCTGATCAGCGAAGATGGCAAGACCGCCATCGTGAACGATGAGGCTTGGCTCCAGGTTCTCGAGTGGTTCCGCGAGTTCGGCCCCCACGGGCGCAATCTGGGCAGCCCCACCTACACCTCGGCTCGCAAAGTCTGGGACTACGACAACAACGATATCGCCATGTGCCTCTCCGGCTTCTATCAGCAGGGCCGTCTGCGCATCGACAACCCCGAGTTCTTCGAGAGCGGCGAATGGAGAGTCGTTCCCTTCCCAGTATTTGAAAACGCCGTGCAGGATGTGGCCTGCTCCTACTACGGCCACTACATGATGGTCAATGCCCAGACTTCCCCCGAGAAGCAGTACTGGGCGTGGAAGTTCATCGCCTACATGCTGGATCATCCGTGGGAATACCTGGAAGTTGTCAACATCATCCAGCCCCGCAACGACCTCTTGAACGATCCCAGGTTCATGGAACTGCCTTACATGGATGTGTTCATGAACGATATGGAGCGGGGCCACATCGTCTTCCTGCATGAGAACGGCTACCAGTTTGAGCGCTTCATTAAGGAAGCCGTGGAAAGCGTCATGCTGGAGAACATGGATACCAGAGAAGCCCTGGACATCCTGCGGGAGAAGATCCAGGAGGTTCTGGACGACCAGTATTGATTTAGCCTGATGCCCCAAGGGAAGCCCGGGCTGGTCTCGGGCTTCTTCACTATTCTTTCTTTGGAGGGACACAATGCGCCGCAAACGAGGATTCAGCATGGAGCGGAAAAAAGCCATGTGGGGTTGGATCTTTGTCCTGCCTTCCCTGGTCTTTTTCTCCGCCTTCAGCTTCTATCCCATTATCAACGCCTTGATCGAGAGCTTCTACAACAGAAATCTCCTGTCCCTGAGGCCGCCTCGTTTTGTGGGCTGGGACAATTACACCTATCTGTTCAGGTCCAGGGATTTCTGGTTGTCTGTGCAGAATACGGCCATCTTCACCGTGGGTACCTTTGTGCCTTTGGTGGTGCTCAGTTTAATGCTCGCGGTCTGCATCATGTCCATCACCAGGCTGCGCCGCTTCTTCCAGCTAGCACTCTACGCACCGGCGGTGCTTTCTTCGGTGGTGGCCGCCTTGATCTGGCTGTTGATCTTTGACCCCAGGGGCTTGGCCAACCAGGCCATGAATGCTCTAATGGGCACCTATGGCGTGAACTACAAATGGCTGTCGGACACGACCATGCTGCGCCTTTCCACCATTATCGTGTACTTCTGGAAATATGTCGGCTATTTTACCGTCCTTTTTGTGTCCGGAATTGGCGCCATACCCCAGACCCTCAATGAGGCCGCCCTCATTGACGGAGCCAACCGCTGGCAGCTGTTTTGGCGGATCACCTTTCCGCTGCTCAAGCCCACAACCCTGCTGGTTTCGGTCATGACCATGATCCAGTGCCTGAAGACCTTCAGCACCCAGTACTTGTTCACCACCGCGGGGGCTCCCACGCGGCCCATTAACGTGATCACCTTGAGCATTTACAATACCGCCATTAAGGACTACCGCATCGGCCGGGCCACAGCCATGAGCATCCTGCTCTTTTTGGTCATGTTTGTTTTCACTTGGCTGCAGCTGAAGGTCTCCCGGACCGAGGAAGTCACCTTCATGTAGGGGCCGCGGCAGGAGAGGAGGGTTAAAATGTCTACGAAAAAAACGCGTTCTTGGTATCTCGAAAGAGTGTCCACAGGTGCCATGTGGCTGTTTCTAATCCTGGCCGCCGCCTTGGTTGTGGTGCCTTTGGTTTTCATGTTCACCGCTTCCGCCATGCCCGCCAGGGATATTCTGCGCCTGCCTTACCCCTGGATCCCCGATGGGTTTTACTGGCCCAACTACTGGAATGGGCTGAAGGGACCTGAGGATGATTTCATCTTTTTCCGCAATGCGCTCAACTCCCTGATTGTGGCTGGCAGCGTGGCCTTCTTTACGGTGCTGCTTTCCTCTGTCACCGGCTACGGCCTGGCCAAGTTCAAGTTCAAGGGCCGGAACCTGGTGTTTATGCTGATTATGGCCACCATGATGATTCCCTTTGAGGCCATCATGATTCCCCTGTACATGGTGGCCATGCGCATGGGTTTGCAGGATACCTATGCCGGTTTGATCCTGCCCTTTTTGGCCAATGCCTTCGGAGTGTTTTTGATGCGCCAGTATCTGATCACTTTCCCCGATGAGATCCTGGATGCCGCCCGCATCGATGGCGCGGGGGAGCTGCGCATCTTCGGCAGCATTGTCCTGCCCAGCTCGGGGCCGGCGGTGGCCACCCTGGCTATCCTGGCGTTCCGCTCCCAGTGGGACAGCCTGCTCTGGCCCCTGCTGGTGGTCCAGAGCGATGAAATGAAGACCATTCCCCTCTACATCACCAGGTACATGGCGGAAACCCACAGCGACGAGGGGATTATGATGGCTGTGGCCGTTTTGGCCAGCCTGCCCATGATCATCCTCTTCCTCACGCTGTCTAAGTACTTTGTGAGCAAGGAGGGCTTGACTTCGGCAACCAAGGGCTAGAAGTCAGGAGTTAGGAGTAGGAAAAGCCCCGTTCCACAGCGGTAAGCTGGGGAGCGGGGCTTTGTGCTTTACGCATGGAATCTGCCCATGGGGGTCATGCTAAGCTGTGTTACCGAATGTTAGGTTTAGCCGGAAGTCCACTTGTCCCAGTGGATTTTGCTTTCCTCCCAAGTGTGGGGGGTGGGGCGTTCTTCTGCGGGATGCCCCAGGGCCACAACCGCGGTTGGCTCGATGTGGTCGGGCAGCTCCAAGGTTTCCCGCAGCAGCTTGTACCATTCGGAATCCTTGGTCACACCCAGCCAGACGCCGCCCAGGCCCAGGCCGTGGATGGCCAAAAGGATGTTCTGCGTCGCGGCAAAGCAGTCCGCATAGAGATGCTCCATGCGCTCTTCCACCTGCTTGTCACCGCAGATCGCAAGGCCGCAGGCTGCACCCGCGAGCATACGGGCGTGGATCTTGCCCTTGGCCAGCTTCTCCAGTTTTTCTCTGTCGCGGATCACCACGAAATGGAAGGGCCTGAGGTTTCTGGCGGTGGGCGCGCAGAGGCCCGCCTGCAAAATGGTGTTGATCTGCTCTGGGCTGACGGGCTCGGCGGTGTATCTGCGAATGCTGCGCCGCTCCCGTATGGCCGTGAGCACATCGACGGTAGTGGTGGCGAAGGCAGGTTCTGCCTGCTTGCGCCGTTCAGTCATGGTCTGCACCTCCTGAGAAAAGATCGGCAAAAGGATTGTGCTGTAAGTCACATACTTCGACAGCGGGGCAGAAAATCTTGCCTGCCGGGGAAAGATCCCCCTTGACATACTTAATGATAATTGTTATCATTAAGTCAGCAGATGAGATTAGGAGCTTTTCCTAAAAACAATATGCTTATGGGAGGCTGTGTTCATGAACCGGATTGGATTGCCAAACGAAGGAACGAAGAAGGTGGTAGATCACCTGGATCAGCATCTGGCTAATCTCCACGTGCTCTACACCAAACTGCATAACTACCACTGGAACGTGGAAGGCAAAGGGTTTTTCACCATCCACGCTAAGCTGGAAGAGCTGTACGATGCGGTGGCAGAGGAGATTGATGAAGTGGCGGAGCGCATCCTGATGCTCGGTCACCGGCCTAGCGCTTCCATGGCGGAGTATCTGAAGAAGGCCCAGCTGAAGGAAGCTGCCAGCGTGGCTGTGGATGGCGCCGATGCAGTGAAGCAGCTGCTGGCTGATTACCAGACCCTGATTGCTAATTTGCGCGCCGGAATCGAATCTGCCCAGGAAATCGGCGACGAGTCCACTGCAGACTTGATGATCGGCTCCCTATCCGCTTACGAGAAAACCGTTTGGATGCTTGATGCCTACCTCAAGTAGGTAGTTACCCCTCAAATAGTCACCTGCAGAGAAGCCCCGGGCCCAGCCTGGGGTTTTCTCATTGGCGCCTCTGCCCGGGATTTCCCAGCTGAACATCGCGCTTTGGCACAAGGGGTTTTCAGGAAAAAATAGAAGGAAATATTTAAGTAGCTGAGAATCGGGATGGTTCCAGTAGGTGAGGTGATACGGTGAGCAAAAAGGTGGTCACATTTGGGGAGATCATGCTTCGGCTGACCCCGCCTGATTACAAGCGCATTGTCCAGGCAGAGAGCTTCGAAGCCATCTACGGCGGCGGTGAGGCCAATGTCGCGGTGACCCTGGCCAACTTCGGCGTAGATGCCTACTACGTAACGAAGCTGCCCAAAAACCCCGTGGGGCAGGCCGCCCTCAATGCCCTGCGCCGCTACGGAGTGCGGACGGATTATATCGTCTGGGGGGGAGAGCGGCTGGGCATCTATTTTTGCGAAAACGGAGCCAGCCAGCGTCCATCACTGGTGATCTACGACCGGGCCCACTCCGCCATCGCCGAGGCCAGCCCAGGGGACTTCGACTGGGACAGCATCTTCAAAGGGGCCGCTTGGTTCCACATCACCGGGATTACCCCCGCGCTAAGCCCCACTCTGGCAGAGATTTCCCTGCAGGCGGTGCAGGCGGCCCAGGCCCGGGGGGTCAAGGTCAGCTGCGATCTCAACTATCGGGCTAAACTGTGGAGCAGGGAACGGGCCGGCCAGGTTATGTCCCGGATCCTGCAGCATGTGGATGTGTGCATCGCCAACGAGGAAGATGCGGAGGCTGTCTTCGGTATCAGAAGCGGCTCCGATATCAGCGCCGGCAGGATCAATGTGGAAGGGTTCCGCCAGGTGGCCCAGCAGCTCATCGACCGCTTCGGCTTGCAGCTGGTGGGCAGCCACCTGCGCATCAGCCGCAGTGCTTCCGATAACGGGTGGCTGGTGGTCCTTTACGACGGTCGCGAGTTTGTCCAGTCCACCCAGTACGATATCCACATTGTGGACCGGGTGGGCGGAGGAGATGCCTTCGCCGGTGCCCTGATCTACGCACTGCTGAACAAGATGAGCCTGCAGGAGGCGGCTGAATTTGGCGCCGCGGCTTCCTGCCTGAAGCAGACCATTCCAGGGGATTTCAACCATGTGAGCTTAGCCGAAGTGGAAGCCCTGGCTAAGGGGGAACGCTCCGGCCGGGTCAAACGCTGAAAGCGAGTACTGCTTCGGTATTCCTCTCCAGAAGGCGCAGCGCACTAGGCTGCGCCTTCTGGATCCCGGGCAGTCTAGAGGCCCAAGCGTTCCCGGTCAAAGAGCACGCCGGGATCCCATTTGCGCCCCGGGGCGTACTGGGCGTGGGTGAGGATGTTCTCCCTGGGGATGGCGTAGCGGTTCATCAGGTGATCCAAAAGCAGGCGCAGGGCCGCATACTGCTCCGGGGTGTAGCCCCGATCTTCCTCCCGGATCAGGGCATTGGCCGCGGAGCCGATGACGTCCTCCATTTCCCCGGGGCTGCCGATACCCAAAAGCTCGACGCCGATGGCGTAGCGGTTCATGTTGTCCGTGAGCTGGGGCTCGCCGTTCCAGGTGCCGCTTCCGGCATGGCGCGCCACCTGGTCATCGGCCACGAAGCGGAAGATCTGCCCCTCGCGGTCAATGAGATAGTGGGCCTCCACCCCGTAAGCGCGGAAGAGGCTTGCGATGCGGCTGATTTGGAAGGGATCCGTGGGGTTGGCCGCTGCATCGCTGATGGCGTGGAGCATGATATACCGGATATCCTTGGCGCCCAGGGGCCGTGATGGTCGGGGGATCAGACCGCCTGGGGCGGGTTTGATCTCCAGTTCCATCAAGTCCCCCTTTCCACCCCCTACACACCCCGTAGCTAGAAGGGCGGTGCCCAGCAGCACAACCAGCAGGAGTCTGTACATAGGCATCTTTCCTTTCTCTTCAGGCCCAGTTCCCCGTTGGCTCTGCCCCTTCCTTTGGAAGAAAATGCCGGGCGGAATGGTAACTCTTGGGAGGTCAGTGGGGAGTTGAGGACGAATACAGCTTTGAAGATGGAAAGGAGGAGAAGCCATGCCCTTCAGCATTGTCCAGCAGGATATCACTAAAATGCAGGTGGACGCCATTGTCAACGCGGCCAACACCAATTTGACCATGGGCGGGGGAGTGAGTGGAGCGATTTTCCGTGCTGCAGGCGCTGGCGAGATGGAGAGGGCCTGCCGTCCGCTGGCACCCATTGCGGTGGGCGAGGCTGTGGTCACCCCCGGTTTTGCCCTGCCCGCGAAGTTCGTGATCCACACCGCCGGTCCCATCTACCAAGGGGGGAAACGGGGCGAGGCGGAGCAGCTCCGTTCCTGCTATCTCAACAGCCTGCGCCTGGCGGTGGAGAACAACTGCCAGAGCATTGCCTTTCCCCTGATCTCCGCCGGCATCTACGGCTACCCCAAACGGGAGGCCCTGCGCATTGCCACCACAGCCATCCGGGATTTCTTAGCCCAGCACGAGCTGGAGGTCTATCTGGCGGTGTTGAGTAAAGGGGCCATTGAGGTGGAAGCCGAGCTTCTGGTGGGCGTAGCCCGCTACCTGGCGGAGCAGCGGGAAGAGCTCCACGGGCGCCTTTACGAAAGGGAAGTGGTCACCTACTCACCCCGGGCTGCAGTCCCGGAGCCAGCCGTGGAAGAACTGCTGGAGGATCTGGAGGAACCCTTTGCCGAGGCGCTCTTTAGGCTCATCGATGCCAAGGGCAGAACCGATGTGGAGGTTTACAAAAGGGCCAATTTAGACCGGCGCCTCTTTTCTAAGATTCGCAGTAATAAGGACTATATCCCCAGCAAGCGCACGGTGTTGGCCTTGGCCATTGCCCTGGAGCTCACCATGGAAGAAACGGATGATCTTTTGAAAAAGGCTGGTTACGCCCTTTCCCCCAGCCAAGTGTTTGACGTGATTGTCCAGTATTTCATCATCAACGGTAAGTACGACATCTTTGAACTAAATGAAGTGCTGTTCAGCTACGACCAGCCCCTTTTGGGCAGCGTGGGTAAGAATGCTGAGGAATAGAATGGGGGAAATGATGTGCTGCGCCATGTCACCCTCGGGTTTTCCAAGTTTGGTTTTCTAGTTGCGGTTCTGCAGCTTTTGCCCAATGTGCTCTGGGTCCTCTTCCCGCCCGCCCAGGATCCTTTAGCGGGCAGCCGATCCAGCCTGCCCGGGCTGGAGTTTGGGGAGCATGTCCTGGGGATTGCCCTTGTGGTCATGCTCATATTTCTGGTTTCCCGCAGGGAGAGTGAGCCTTTGATCCCGGCGGGGCTTTGTGGCAAAGTGAGCCTTGGGGCCATCGCCTTGTACTGGCTGGGCTGGGCCTGCTATTTCTTGGGATGGCAGAGCAGTTTCATCATCTACTCCTTGGTGATCCTGCCCCCCGCTGCTTTCTTCTTTGCCGGGCTGGCCAAGCGGGTTCTGCCCATCACCATAGCCAGTTTAGTGTTCCTTGTTTTCCACTTCGCGGTAACCCTGGAAAGCTTCCCCTTGTGGTAGCGGCGCTGGCTGCCCGCCACCGCTTTACCTAAGCTCCCGGTAGAAGGCCACAGCGCCGGCGATGTCTTGGGCATTGGGGCGCCCTTTGGCGATGCCGCCGAGAAGCTTCAGGGGGCCATAGTCGCTGAAACCGCGGCAGCCGTAAACTCCTAAAATCTGCGCGCCCTTTTCCCTGGCGATCTGCTCCAGGTCCCGCAAATCGGGCTTCCACAATCCGTAGGTGTAAACGACGAAAATCTTCTTGCCCCTGGGCAGGTTCCTAGCGGCGCAGGCTGTGACAGTGGAGTGCAGCTTGGAGCAATAGATGCCGGAGGCGAAACCGATGAGATCATAGGCCGCAAGGTCAACTTCCGGGCTGGCGGATGCCTCCATCAGATCGACACCGCCTTCTTGGGCTATGGCGTCCAGGAGCTTTTTGGTGTTCCCGTGGTGCTGGGAGCAGTAGATGATAGCCGTTTGCATGGGCTCTCCCCCTCTGGTGGATTGTGCTCGGGTGGTCACGTCTGTAACATTATTCCCTAGAGGGGAAGCTTCCTGCTGAAGTCGAGATTTGTCGCCTGTGAAGCGACCAGATGACCAGCTGCTCCTGCTATCCTGTAAGCAAATAAACATAGGGGAAAGGGGTAGTAGGATGGGCTTAACCGAGCTGGTTTTCCTTTTGGACAAAAGCGGTTCCATGGGCGGCCTGGAAGAGGACACCATCGGCGGCTACAATGCCCTTTTGGCCGACCAGAAGAAGCTGGAGGGCCGCTGCCGGGTGACCACAGTGCTTTTCGATCACGGTTATCACCTGCTCCATGACCGGGTTGACCTGGCGGCCGTGCAGCCTCTTACCAGGGCGGAATACCAGGTGGGGGGCTCCACCGCGCTGCTCGACGCCATGGGCCTCACCATCCAGAGGATCAAGGCGGAGCAGGAGCCAACGGCTGACGGGGACGCTGCGCGCCAGGTCATGTTCGTGATCATCACCGACGGCCTTGAAAACAGCAGCAGGGAGTTTTCGGTGGAGAGGGTGAAGGCCCTGGTGGAAGAGGCGAAGGACAAACACGGTTGGGAGTTTGTCTTTTTGGGGGCCAACATGGATGCCATCGCCACCGCCGGCCAGTATGGCATCGGTGCGGACCGGGCCCAGAGCTTCCATGCGGATCCCCGGGGTATCGCCCTCAACTTCGCCGTGATGAGCGAGACGGTGGCTGCCTACCGGCAAACCGGCCAGGTGCAGGGGGACTGGAGGCGAAAAATCGCCCGGGACTACAAGCAGCGCAGCCCCAGGCCGTGAAAAAAGATCCCAGGTCAGCCTGGGATCTTACATATCATGTCTGCCGTGTCTTCCGCCAAGCCCCCGCCGCTGCCTGCGGCAGCGGCCGCAGCCGTAGGCAGCCTGGTCCGGCGGGTACAGCTCATAATCCCCGCCTTCAATGCGCAGGACAGCGCCTTCGTACAAAGCCTGGGCTACCTTGTGGCGGGCAGCGGCATAGATGCGCTGGACGGTGGTGCGGGCCACATCCATACGCTGGGCCGCCTCTTCCTGGGTGAGCCCTTCCAGATCCAGCAGGCGGATGGATTCATACTCATCCACCGTCATGACCACCTCACCGTGGGGAGGGGCGTGTAAAGGTCCGAACAGCGTATGCGGCGGCAGGCAGCATACCCTGCGCCCTTTGCGGGGTCTCGGCAACAGGATCACTCCTCATGTTCTTCGCGCTGAACAGCTCTTAGTTCTTCTTCGATCAAGCCAAGCTGCCTTTCCAGCAGCTTCTTCCGTTCCTGCAGCAGCTCTTCCCGGGTGAAACCCGCAGAATACCAGCGACGCCAGCCAGAAGCCCAGCCCCAGCCGGGAGCAGCGCGCAGGCCCCAACCGCAGGGACCCAGGCCCCGTCCCGTAAGGGGACCCAAACCCCATGGTCCCGTTCCATCCATTCTAGGCATCCCGTCTTTTCCCTCCTTTCTTTTTGGGCATATGTTCATTTGCTTTCAGTATAACTTGATTATGGACATATGTCAATAACCCGCCGGCAGTTTTTCAAAAAGAATTAGGCCTTGTTAAGTTCTCCAACGAAAAATTTGCCCAAAAGGAAGGAGGAAGGGCTTGGCTAGAGAATGATTATCACATGGGGACTACGTCCTCTTGTTCCTTTTGTCAGTGGTGCAAACGTTATCACGCGGAGGTGATGGGTTCGGTCTTTTTGTCGTCTCAGCGGAGAAAAACAAATGGAGGTGCCTGTATGAAAAGAGTAGCTGCGCTGTTTTTGGTATTGCTGTTAACTGTGGCCTTGAGCCTGCCGGCAGCCGCTTCTGTCCCCGGAGAGCTGCTGATCTGGTCCGATGGTGAAAGGGCTCCCGTACTTACGGAAGTGGCCCGGAACTTTGTGGCCGAGTATGGCATTCCCGTGAAGATCCAAGAGCTGCCCTTTGGCGATATCCGCGATAACCTGGCCATCGTGGCCCCCACCGGTGAAGGCCCCGACATCATTGTAGGTGCCCACGACTGGCTGGGACAGCTGGTCACCGATGGTCTCATTGAACCCATCGACATTGAGGATCCGTCCCTGTTCCTCCAGTCCGGCTTGGACGCCTTTACCTGGGGCGGGAAGTACTACGGCATCCCCTACGCCATTGAGTCCATCGGCCTGTTCTACAACAAAGACCTGGTGGGCGAAGACGGCATCGGCAGCTTTGAAGAGCTGGTGGAGCTGTACCATGCTGAGCTGGCGCCCAAGGGCATCTACGGCCTGGTGCTGCCCCAGCCCGATCCCTACCATACTTTCCCCTTCTTCAGCATGCTGGGGGGCTATGTCTTCGGCACAGATGAAGAGGGCGTGCTGAACCCGCTGGATGTGGGTCTGGCCAACGCCGGGGCCGTGGAGGGCTTTGAGTTCTTCGAGCGGCTGCTGGATGAGGGAGTAATCGCCAGGGCCACACCCTATGACACCATGATGAGCCTGTTCCAAAACGGCCAGGCCGCGACCATGATGACTGGCCCCTGGGCCTTTGGTGATGTGCGGGCTGCCGGGGTTAACTACGGGTTCACCCAGATTCCTTCCTACAAAGGGCAGTACGGCAAGCCCTTCCTGGGTGCCCAAGGGTTCATGATCAGCGCCTTCAGCGAGAACAAGATGCTGGCCAACATCTTCCTCAATGAGTTTGTGGCCACCAAAGAAACCATGCTGGCCATTTACGAAGGGGATCCCCGTCCCACCGCTTTCCTGCCTGCAGCGGAGATCATCAACGAAGATCCCGATATGCGTGGCGTGATGGAGGCCGCGGCAGAGGCAACACCCATGCCGGCCATCCCCGCGATGAACTCGGTGTGGACGGCTTGGAGCGACGCCATTGAGCTGGTGATCAACCAGCAGTCCGCTCCCAAGGATGCCATCGAAAACGCAGTGGAGATTATTGTCCAGACCATCAAGGACAGCATGTAAAAAGCACGTCGAGCCGATTCCCCTTGGAGCCTCTCCAGGGGGAATCGGCTCCTAGCTAGATCAAGAAATGAGTGATGGAATTGGCTAAGCTCATCAAGGGAATCTTCCTGGGCATTTTCAACGTGGTCATCATCTGGATTGCGTTATTCCTCTACAGCCACGGGGCCTATTGGATCCTGCTCCTTTTGCTTTTGGGGGCGGCCCTGGTCAACTTCATCTTCATCTCTGAGCGGGGTTACCCCTACCGCTATCTACTGCCCGCGTCCTTTTTCATGATTCTTTTGGTGGTCTATCCGATCATCTATACCGTCTATGTTTCCGTGACCAATTACGGCACAGGCAACATCCTCAGCAAAGAGCAGGTCATCGCCCAGCTGCAGGAGCGCCGCATCCACGATGGGGATGCGGGCAGCTACTCCTACACAGCGTACCGCGATGATCAGGGGCAGCTGTGGTTCCTGTTCACGGGGCCCCAGGGGGAGCTGCTCCTGGGCCACGCCGGCCAGCTGGAGCGGGTGCAGGAAGGAGATGCCAGCCTGAACCGCCTGGCGGAGTTTACCGAGCTCACCCGGGCCGATTTGGTGCGGGCCACCAACGAGATTTCCGCCCTTTCCTTTGCCTTGGATGAAACCAGCCAGCTGCAGATGCGCAATATCAACTCCTTTGGGGTGTACCGCCCCCAGTACCAGTACAGCAGGGAGCGGGATGAGCTTTTGGATCTGGAAAGCGGAATCATCTACCAGCCTGTGCTGGGCTACTTCCAGGCCCCCGACGGGACCCGCTTGACGCCGGGGTTCAGGGAGGTTATCGGCCTGCAGAATTTCCGCAAGCTGTTCAGCAACCCCCAGGTGACCGGCCCCTTTATGCGGGTGTTTATCTGGACTGTGCAGTGGGCCCTGCTCAGCGTGGGCTGCACCTTTGCCGTCGGGCTGTTCTTGGCCATTTTGCTGAACGACCCTTACCTGCGCTGGCGCCGCTTTTACCGGGCTGTGCTGATTCTGCCCTATGCGGTTCCCGCCTTCATCTCCGCGCTGATCTGGCGGGGGCTTTTCCATACCGAGCTGGGGGTAATCAACCGCATCCTCAAAGCCACCATCGGCTCCGGGGTGCCCTGGCTGCAGGACCCCGTATGGGCTAAGGTGGCCCTGGTCATCCTCAACCTCTGGCTGGGCTTCCCCTACATGATGATCGTGTGTTTGGGGGCCCTGCAGAGCATCAACCAGGAGATGTACGAGGCGGCGCTGGTGGATGGTGCCTCGTCCTGGCAGCAGTTCCGGCACATCACCCTGCCCCTGCTCATGGTGAGCGTGGCGCCCCTTTTGATCGCGTCCTTTTCCTTTAACTTCAACAACTTCTCGGTGATCTACCTCTTGACCAGGGGCCGGCCGCCCATTGTGGGCGCCCAGACCCCCGCGGGCCACACCGACATCCTCATTTCCTACACCTACCGCCTGGCCTTTGAAAGCGGCCGGGGAGTGGACTACGGTTTGGCCTCCGCGGTCACCTTGGTTATCTTCCTCATCACCGGAACCCTGACTTTCATCAACTTCCGCTTTACCGGCGCCCTGGAGGAGGTGCGCAAGAATGTATAGAAGGCACAGTTTCTTGGGGGCGCTCTGGCGCCATGGGGTGCTTTTGGTCTTCGTGGCGTTTGCCCTTTTCCCCATCCTGTGGGTGATCTCCGCATCGTTCAATCCCGCCAACACCTTGGTGGGGCAGGGCTTGATTCCCCCCAACCCCAGTTTGGATAACTACCGGGAAGTGTTCACCAGCGAGCAGTATCCCATTGCCCTCTGGATCAAAAACTCGGTGGTCATCGGTTTGATCACCTCCACTTTGGTGGTGATCATGACCTCCTTTGCCGCCTACGCCTTTTCCCGTTTCCGCTTCAAGGGCAGGCGGACCGGCCTGTTTGCTTCCCTGCTGGTCCAGGTCTTCCCCCAGATGCTGGCCGCGGTGTCCATTTACCTCTTGGTGCTCAGCATCGGCCGCCTGATCCCGGCTCTCGGGATCAACACCCATGCCGGTTTGATCATGGTCTACCTTGGGGGAGCCATGGGGGTTAACGCCTGGCTCATGAAGGGCTACTTCGATACCATCCCCAACTCCCTGGAGGAGTCGGCCATGATCGATGGGGCCTCGCCCTTCCAGGCGTTTTTCATGATCATCCTGCCCCTGGCCCGGCCCATTTTGGCCGTGGTGTTTCTGCTGCAGTTCATCGGCGTCTATTCCGAACTGATTTTGGCCAGCGTGCTGATTACCTCCACGGAGAAGTACACCCTGGCGGTGGGCCTGCAGCTGTTCATCCAGGATCAGTATGCCAGCCGCTGGGGGGTGTTTGCCGCGGCTTCGGTTTTGGGAGCCCTGCCCATTGTCCTGCTCTTTGTCTTTCTCCAGAAATACCTGGTTACGGGGCTCATCAGCGGCGCGGTGAAGGGCTGATTTGTGTTGGAAATAACTTACTGGAAAGAGCAGGAAGTGAAGACCCCGTGCAGAAAAGTGCATACACTAGACCTTAGGGGGGGTTCCATGAGACCCAAAAAACTGGTCGGATTGATGCTGGTGCTCGGGGTTCTGCTTTTGACGGGCTGTGCAGGGGAGTTCCATACTGACTTGTATGTGCAGGATGTCTTGGAGGTGGCCAGCGGCGAAGAGGAATACGTTTTGACCACCGGTACCATCTTCGTTGAGTCACCCGGTGAGGATTTCAACGCTCAGCTCCAGGCTATTCTGGAAGCGACTTTTCGGGACGTGAAGAACGTCCGCACTGGAACGGGTGAGTACGGTTCCAAGGTGATTGCGGATCTGAAGGTGCCTGTGGTGCTGTTTGAGGATTCCCAGGCGGGACCCTGGGCTGAGGAGGCCCTGGCCGTACTGGTGATGCCCATGGAGGAAGGGCACACCGCCTTTGGCTTGATGCTCAACGGGGAGAAAATTGACGGCATCTTCGCCAGCTTCCTGGAAGATTCCTTTTACAGTGTGGGTGTCAAGGACTTCACCTTCTACATCAAGCTCAACAATGACCTGCGGGAACTCGCGGCTGTTTACCTCCAGGGTGTCTACGCCAACGGCCGGCCTTTCCACTATGAGGAGCCCATGGAGCTGGAAAGGCGGGACACAGTGGAGCTGAAACTGGGCGATGTGGCCAGAGACTACGCCTACGAAGAGGGCTATGTGTTCTTAGGGGTCTTGGCGCCGGTGGAATGAAAAGTTCAGGTAAGCGGAGGGCTGGGAGGTTAAGCTCCCGGCCTTTTCCATGCCCGGAAGGGAACCCAGGCGTCATCACCTGGCTGAACACGGGGAAAATGTAACACGAAGCGTTACAAGGCGCAGTATGCCTGTGCCGGGTGGCCAGGCAGGAACTTCCACGCTTCCGGTGGAATCTCATGTTCATGCGGCTCCGGCCGCGGCGAGCCGACTGGCAGCTTGCTACAGGGAGGTTTTGATGTTGCGGAGGAAACTTGGGGGATTGGCCCTCATGGCGGCGCTGCTCCTGCTCACGGGCTGCAGCGGGGAGTTGGTGTTGGACTTGTACGTGCAGGACGTTTTGGATGTGGTCAGGGGCGAGGAGGAGTATCTCTTTACCACCGCCACGGTTGTTATGGAACTGCCCAGCGATGAGTACGCTCAGCAGCTGCAGGGGCTGCTTGCGGGCAGCTTCCGGGGGGCGAAAAACTTCCGCAAGGGAAGCGGCGGCGGGTATTTTTCCCGCTTCCTCATGGATGTGCAGGTACCCGTGATCCTCTATGATCCTTCCCCCAGCCTGCAGTGGGGCGAAGATCTTTTAGCCCTCTCGCTTCTGCCCAGGGAGGAGGGGCTGGCGGCCTTTGGGCTGATGCTCAACACCGCGGGGATTGAGGGTCTGTTTAAATCCCTGAGCGATGAGACCTTCCTGTTCCTGGACAGCGATGATCTCAGCTTCACGCTGCGGATTATCAACGATCTAAGGCAGCCTGTGTCCATCTACCTCCAGGGTGTCTACGCCAACGGCCGGCCGCTGCCTTACGCCGAGGTTCTGACCTTGGAGAGGCGGGAAGCTGTGGAGATCAAGCCCAGTGACGTGTCGAGAGATTACGCCTACCAGCAGGGGGCGGTCCTGCTGGGGGCGCTGCAGCCAGTGGACTAAGAACGCTCAAGGCCGGGGGGAGGTCCCGGCCTTTACCATGCCCGGGAAGTGCAGGATCGCCCGGGGGATTGGAGAATAGGAGAACAGGCAGCATTTCACTGAAGCGAGGACGGACCATGGCAAACAAGAGCAGAATGATCCCCTTAACTGAAGGAAGCATCTTAGCAGGTCTTACGAAACTGGCCATGCCCATTATCGCCACCTCCTTTGTGCAGATGGCCTACAGCCTCATCGACATGGTCTGGGTGGGCAGGCTGGGCAGCGGAGCGGTGGCCGCGGTGGGCACCTCCGGGTTTTTCACCTGGCTGGCCAACGCCTTCATCATCATCCCCCGCATCGGTGCCGAGGTGGGGGTGGCCCAGGCCATGGGGCGGCAGGACAGGGAAGGCGTGGCCAAAGCCATCGGCCACAGCCTGCAGCTCATCGTGGCACTGAGCCTGATCTATGCCGCTGGCCTTTTTGCCCTCCGGGAGCCGCTTTTAGGCTTTTACCGCCTGGGGGAGGAGATCCAGGGCATGGCCAGCACCTATCTGGCCATTATCTGCTTGGGGATGGTCTTTTTCGCCACCAAGCCCATCTTTACCGGGATATTCAACGGGGCGGGGGACAGCACCACCCCGTTCCGCATCACTGCCGTGGGGCTGGTGGCCAACATTATCCTTGATCCCCTGCTCATTTTTGGCCTGGGACCCCTGCCCCGGCTGGAAGTAGCAGGGGCCGCCTGGGCCACGGTGATCGCGCAGCTGCTGGCCTTCTCCGTGTTTATCTGGGAAGCCCGCCGGCGCCCGGAGCTCTTTGCCGGGCTGAAGCTGTGGGCCAGGCCCGACTGGGGCTATATGCGGGGTATGTTCAAAATGGGCCTGCCCATGTCCCTGCAGAGCGCCCTGTTCACCTTAATCTCCATGGGCATCGCCCGCATCATCTCCGCCTGGGGTCCTGTGGCCATAGCCGTCCAGAGGGTGGGGTCCCAAATCGAGTCCATCTCCTGGATGACCGCGGGCGGGTTTCAATCGGCCATGAGCGCCTTCACCGGCCAGAACTACGGCGCCCGGCGGGGGCAGAGGGTCTACCGCGGCTACTTTGTGGGTTTAGGCATCGTTTCCGCCATCGGCTTGGTTGCCACTGGGGCCCTGGTCTTCGCCGCCCGGCCCTTGATCTCCATTTTCCTCCATGAGCCGGAGGCCATAGCCCTGGGCACCGCCTACCTGCGCATTATCGGGGTGTCCCAGCTCCCCCAAGCGGTGGAGATTCTCACCGCGGGGGCCTTTATCGGGCTGGGTAAAACGGGGCCCCCATCCCTGGTGGGCATCGGCCTCAACGCCCTGCGCATCCCCGGGGCTCTGCTCCTTTCCCAAACGGCCTTGGGGCTGGATGGCGTGTGGTGGACCATCAGTGTTTCCAGCATCCTCAAGGGAGTTATCTTGTGCCTTTGGTATCTATACTTCATGAACAGCGATAGTGAGATGCAGAGTTTGCGTGCGGACAGCACTGGCGAGGAGGTAATTGCGTGAGTTTGAACTTCAGCGGGTTGGATGTTTCCTACCCTACCCATAGGTACCCGGTCTTCGGCGCCAAGGGGATGGTGGCCACCTCAAACGCCCTTGCGGCCCAGGCTGGGCTGGATCTGCTTAAGCAGGGGGGCAATGCTGTGGATGCTGCCCTGGCGGCAGCGGCTTGTCTCACCGTGTGTGAGCCCACCGCCAACGGTATCGGCGGAGATGCCTTTGCGCTTGTGGCCTGGCAGGGTAAGCTTTACGGGCTCAACGCCAGCGGCCCCGCGCCCCGGGGCATCAGCTTGGAGGCCCTTAAGAAGCAGGGGTACACCGAGATCCCCCGCTACGGCTTTGTGCCCGTGAATGTGCCGGGGGCGCCGGCCGCCTGGGCGGCCTTGGCGGAGCGCTTCGGACGGCTTCCCTTAAGCCAGGTCTTTGCTCCGGCGGTGGAGTACGCGGAACAGGGCTACCCCGTTTCGTCCATCCTGAGCCGCCAGTGGAACCGGGCCTGGGAGATCTACAAACAGAACCTCAAGGGAGAAGAGTTTCGGGCCTGGTTCAGCACCTTTGCCCCCGGAGGACGGGCGCCCCGGGCCGGGGAGCTGGTGCGCCTGCCGGATCACGCCAGGACCCTGCGCCTCATTGCCGAAACCAACGGGGAGGCTTTCTACCGCGGTGAGCTGGCGGAAAAAATCGATGCCTTTTCCAGGCAGCACGGCGGTTATCTCAGGGCAGAGGATTTAGCCGCCTTCAAGCCGGAATGGGTGGAGCCCATCGGCACCAAATTCGGCCCGGTGGAAGTCTGGGAGATCCCCCCCAACGGCCAGGGCATTGTGGCCCTCATGGCCCTCAATATCCTGCGGGGTTTTGACTTGGGACCGGAAGAGAAGCTGACTGCCCGGGCTTACCATCTGCAGATCGAGGCTTTGAAACTGGCCTTTGCCGAGGCCCAGCGCTCCGTGACCGATCCCCGGCACATGCAGGTTTCCCCTGAGTACCTGCTCTCCGAGGACTGGGCCCGGGAAAAGCGCCAGCTGATTCAGGAAAAGGCCCTGCTGCCGCCGCCTTCTCCAGAGGTTAAGGGCGGCACAGTCTACCTGTGCGCCGCGGATGGTGAGGGCAACATGGTTTCCCTGATCCAGAGCAACTACATGGGCTTTGGTTCAGGCCTGGTGGTCCCGGGCACAGGCATTGCCCTGCACAACAGGGGGCACAACTTCTCCTTCGATCCCCAGCACATCAACTGCTTGGCCCCGGGGAAACGGCCTTACCACACCATTATTCCAGGCTTTCTCACCGCGGCAGGAAAACCCCTGGGCCCCTTTGGGGTCATGGGAGGCTTCATGCAGCCCCAGGGCCATGTGCAGGTGGTGCTCAATCTCGTGCGCTTCGGGCACAACCCCCAGGCTGCGTTGGATGCTCCCCGCTTCCAGTGGATCCGAGGCAACAAAGTGCACCTGGAAAAGACGGTGCCCCAAGAAGTTGTGGAGGAGCTGGCCGCTTTGGGCCACGAGGTCACCGTAACCGAGGAAAACACCGGCTACGGCCGGGGCCAGATCATATTGCGGGCAGGGGATGTGCTCCTTGGCGGCACAGAGAGCCGTGTGGACGGAACGGTGGCGGTGTGGTAGGATCGACGCAGAAGGAGCAATGCCCATGATTTACCTGGACCAGGCGGCCACATCTTTCCCCAAACCAGGGGAAGTGGTGGAGGCGGTAGTTAGGGCCCTGCGCAGCGCGGGCAGCAGCGCGCGGGGAGGTCATGAGCTGAGCCTGGCGGCGAGCAGGTTGGTTTTCCAGGCCAGGCTCACCGCCGCGGAGTTTTTCGGCGCGGCTGATCCCAGCCGCATAGCCTTCACCGCCAACGCCACTGAGAGTCTAAACCTAGCCCTCTTTGGGCTTTTGGAACCTGGCGATCATGTGATCACCACAGCCCAGGAGCACAACTCGGTGCTCAGGCCCCTCTTTC
Organism: Firmicutes bacterium UBA3914; assembly: GCA_002391385.1. GTDB lineage: Bacteria > Bacillota > Limnochordia > Darwinibacteriales > Darwinibacteriaceae > DTU010. The sequence goes on from DGEY01000009.1 coordinate 18,999, forward strand.
TTTTGGAGCGCCGCGGGGTGGATCTCACCATCGTGCCGGTGGACCGCCGGGGCGTGGTTGATCTGGACCAGTTGAAGATCTCGCTCCGGCCCGGGACCAAGGCGGTGGTGGTTACCCACGGGTCCAACCTCACCGGCAATCTCTTGGATCTTGACCACGTCATGGGTTTCTGCCGGGAGCATGAACTGATTTTGATCCTGGATGCGGCCCAGACGGCGGGCTGGTATCCCTACAACTTAACTCGCCAGCCCATCGATGTGCTCTGTTTTACAGGTCATAAGGCCCTCTACGGGCCCCAGGGCACAGGGGGCATCTATATCCGGCCGGGGCTCCAGCTCAAGCCCTTAAAGGTGGGGGGCAGCGGCACCCAGACCTTTGCCCGGGAACATCCCCGGGAGATGCCGGAGGCTTTGGAAGCGGGGACGCTGAACACCCCGGGGATCGCTGGCCTCGCGGCAGGGATTGCCTGGGTGCAGTCGCTCGGTTTAGAAAGGATCCGGCAGAGGGAAGCCCAGCTCACCCGCTATTTTCACCAGCGGGTGCAGGAGATTCCCGGGGTGGAGCTTTACGGCGATTTTTCCGCACCGGAGCGCCTGCCCATTGTGACCTTGAACCTCCCGGGGCTTGAGGCCAGCTTGGTGAGCGGGCTCTTGGCCCAGGAGGGCATCTGCACCCGCTCCGGGGGGCACTGCGCTCCCCTGCTCCACAGGGCCCTGGGCACCGAGGAGCGGGGCGCGGTGCGCTTCAGTTTTTCCCATGTCAATACCGAAGCAGAGATAGATGTAGCGGTGGAAGCCCTGCAGAGGATTGCGCAGGAGTACGGAGGTCAGTAGTGTGGGTAAAAGGCGGCAGGTTGTGATTACATTCCAGACTACAACCCAAGCCATGGCCTGGGAACGGGCCTGCAAGCAGGAGGGCCTGCCTGGCCGGTTGATCCCCATGCCGGCTGTGATCAGCGCCCACTGCGGTTTGGCCTGGCTGGCCGAACCGGAGGACCGGGAGCTCCTCCTGGAGAAGGCCCAGGAGTTGGCTTTGCGTTACGATCAGGTTGTGGAACTAGAGAGGTGAGGACCGTGGCGGAAAAATTAGTGTTCTGCGCCGGCGGAGGCTGAACGGCGAAAATGGGACCGGAGGTCCTGGCGAGTATCCTGGCGGGGCTGCCGAAGGTGGAGGACCCTGATTTCCTGGTGGGTTTCGACAAGTCGGACGATGCCGCGGTGTACCGGCTCAGCGCCGATTTGGCCCTGGTGCACACCTTGGACTTCTTTCCGCCCATGGTGGATGACCCTTACCTCTTCGGCCAGATCGCCGCGGCCAACGCCCTCAGCGATATCTGGGCCATGGGGGGAGAGCCCAAGACGGCGTTGAACATTGTCTGCTTCCCGGAAAAGATGGACCTGGAGATCCTAAGCCGCATCCTCCAGGGGGGCAGTGAAAAGGTCTTGGAGGCCGGAGCTGTCCTCGCGGGCGGCCACAGTATAGAGGATCAGGATGTGAAATACGGGTTGTCGGTGACGGGTATCGTCCATCCCGACAGGATCTACACCAACAGGGGCTGCCAGGTGGGCGACCTGCTCATTTTGACTAAGCCCCTGGGTGTGGGCATTATCTGTGCCGCGGGCCGGGTGGGGGAAGCTTCGCCGGAAGCCATGGAGCAGGCGGTGGCGTCCATGGCTATGTTGAACAAATACGCGGCGGAGGTGATCAAAAAATACCCGGTGCATGCCTGCACCGATGTGACCGGGTTTGGCTTTCTGGGCCATCTCCATGAAATGCTGGGCGGGGAGCGCCATGCGGTGATCTTCAGCACTGAAGTGCCGGTGATCCCTGAGGCGCTGGCCTACGCCGATGAGTTTTTGATCACCGGCGCCGCGCAGCGCAACCGTAACTTCTTGGAGGACCATGTCCACTTCGGCCCGGATGTCCCCTTCAGCCGGGAAGAAGTGCTCTTCGATCCCCAAACTTCCGGGGGCCTCTTGGTGAGCGTGCCCAGGGCCGCGGCCCAGGATTTGGTGGCGGAGCTGAAGGGCGCGGGTTTACCTGCCGCCGTTGTTGGGGAGATTGTGGACCGGGATGTAAAGGAGATTGTGGTGCGATGAAAAAGACCATAGATGCCACGGGCCTGCGCTGCCCCCTGCCTGTTTTGGAGGCCAAAAGGGCTTTAAAGGATCTGGAAGCGGGTACGCTGGAAGTGATCGTGGATAACACCATAGCGGTGCAGAATTTAGAGAAGATGGCCAGGCAGCTGGGGCTGGGCTATGAAGTGCGAAGCTATGGCCCCGATCGGCACGCCATCTTGATCGCTGTTGAAGGGGGAGCTGCGCCCAGGGAAGGGGAAGCCCAGCCGCAGAGGCCCTCTGCCGGGCCCACAGTTGTGGTGCTGGGCAGCGACCAGATGGGCACAGGCGATTCGGAGCTGGGGCGAGTGCTCATGAAGTCCTTTATCTACGCCCTAACTGAGCTGGAAGAGCTTCCTGCCAAGGTGCTGCTCTACAACTCCGGCGTCAAACTGGCGGTGGAAGGGGCTGATACCCTCGGCGATCTGCGCAAACTGGCGGAGCGGGGGGTGGAGATCCTCAGCTGCGGCACCTGCCTCAACTTCTTTAACCTCACAGAGCAGCTTGGTGTGGGCGCTGTGACTAATATGTATGAGATTGTGCAGAGTCAAATGGCTGCTGGGCGCATTGTGCGGCCCTAGAGAGGAGAAGCCCATGAGGTACCACGGCTTGTTCCGGCCGGAGCACGATTTCGCCTATGCGGAGCGGGCGGTAAAGGCGGGTTTGGCCGGGTTTGAACTGTACGGCTGGGTTTCCCAGTTTCCGCGGGAACTTGTTGAGCGGTACAAGGAGAACATCAGGCGGATTAGGGAAGAACTGCAGGCAGGTTTGTCCGTGCATGCCCCCATCATCGACATTAACCTGGGCAGCATCAACCCGAAGATCAGGGCACTGTCCATGCAAGAGGTAAAGGAAAGTCTGGAGTTCGCCAGGGAGGTGGGGGCCACGGCGGTGGTTGTCCACGCAGCGCCGGGCCTTCTGGCCATGCCGGAGGGGAAATGGTCCCGGGAAACCCAAACGCCCCAGATGCGAGGGGGGCTGGCTGAGCAGGAGGAGCTGACCATCCGGGCCCTTAAGGATCTGGCGGACTTCGCCCCGGATCTACTCATCTGCCTGGAGAACTTAGTTTTCCCCCACGAGATCTACCGCAGCCCCCAGGAGCTGCAGGAGCTGGTGCGCAAGGTGAACCGTTCCAATGTGGGCATCACTTTGGATGTGGGGCATGCCGTGATCGCGGGGCACAATCCCCTTGACTATGTGCACCTGCTCTTCGACGAGCTCTTCCACGTCCATCTCCACGACAACCACGGGGAAACCGATGAACACCTGCCCCTGGGCCAGGGTGTCATTGACTACGTGGGCCTGATCCAGACCTTGAAGCAGCTGGGCTACCAGGGGGCCATCACCTTGGAGTTTGACGTGGAGGATCCAGATCGGTTTGCTGATTACCTGTATTAGTGCACGATCGTGCATTCCTAGGAAGGAGTCATCTATGAAGTTCCATGGTTGGTTTAAGCCGCAGCACGATTTCCAGTACGCAAAGCGGGCTTTGAAGGCGGGCCTGCACGGCTTTGAGATCACGGGCGGGGAGTCCCATTACGACCCGGAAGAGTTCAAAAGGTACAGGGCTAACATCGAGCGCATCAAAGACGAGCTCCAGGCGAGTTTTACCCTCCATGCCCCCATAACCGACATCAACCTGGGCAGCATTAACCGCCGGATCAGGCAGGCTTCGCTTGAGGACGTGCAAGCTGCCTTGGAGTTTGCCAGGGAGATTGGAGCGTCGGCGGTGGCCCTCCACGCTTCCCCGGGGATGCTGGCCATGCCCGGGGGGAAGTGGTCCCAGGAGACCAAATCCCCGCCCATCCAGGCGGAGCTGGTCCAGCAGGAAGAGCTGTTGATCGAGTCGGTCCGCAAGCTCGCGGACGGAGCTGCCGATCTCATACTTGGCTTGGAGAATCTGGTTTACCCCCACGAGCTCTACCGCAGCCCGGAGGAGGTTGCGGGGCTGGTGGGGAAAATAGGCCGGCCTAACGTGGGGATCACCTTGGATGTGGGCCATGCAGTGGTTTCCGGTTACGACCCCCTGAGCTTTGTGCACCGGCTTTCTGAGAGAATTGTCCACGTCCATCTCCACGACAACTCTGGAACCGTCGATGAGCACCTGCCCCTGGGCCAGGGCAGCATCGATTACAAACGGGTAATCCGGGCCTTAGAGCAGGCCTCTTACCAGGGCGTGGTGGCTTTGGAGTTTATCCTGGCCGATCCCGATGACTACCGCCCTTACCTAGAAGAATTTGCCCGTGTGGTGGAGGATGTACAGGAAAGCTGATCTCAAAAAACACCTGGAGCAGCTGGGGGTTTTGCCCCAGGACACGCTGCTCGTCCACTCATCCATGAAGGCCATAGGCCCGGTGGAGGGGGGAGCAGATGCGGTGCTGGATGCCTTCTCCGAGTATCTAGCGGAGGGGCTTCTGGTGCTGCCCACCCATACCTGGGCCCAGATCAACGCGGAGTACAACATCTTTGATGTGGAAAACGAACCCTCCTGTGTGGGGCTTTTGACCAACCTGTTCCGCAAGCGCCCAGGCGTTGTGCGCTCCTGGCATCCCACCCATTCCGTGGCGGCCCTAGGCAGGGACGCCCGGGAGTTTGCTTCCGGCGAAGAGCAGTTCGACACCCCCTGCCCCCGGGAGGGCTGCTACGGTAAGCTCTACGATCGCCGGGCTAAGGTGCTCTTTTTGGGGGTTCCCTTAACCCGCAACACCCTGATTCACGGGGTGGAAGAGTGGGCCAAGGTGCCCCGCCGCCTCACGGAGCACCACCAGCCCCTGAAGATCCGCACTCCCGATGGGCGCCTGCTGGATAGGCCCATGCGCCGCCACCGCGCACCCATCCGCGGCATCTCCGACAACTACGATAAATTAGAAGAGCCCCTGTTGGCCCTGGGGATTGCTGTGCGGGGGAGGATAGGCGATGCGGAGAGCATCCTGATCGATGTGGCACCCATGGTGGATCTGACCATGGAGTTTCTGCGGCGCAACCCAGATCTCTTTTTAGACCGGGAACCCATTCCCCGCCAGTGGTATGCCCGCAGGGGATAGGAGAGGAAAATGGAACATTTACCGGAACGTTTAGCCCAGCAGATCGAGTTCCTCTTGGAAATCGACAAGTTGAAAAACATCTACCGCCAGAACCTGGTGGCCGATGGCTCCCGCCGGGAAAACGATGCGGAGCATTCCTGGCACCTGGCGGTCATGGCGGTGCTCCTCGCGGAGTACATGCCGGAGCCCGTGGACCTGCTCAAGGTGGTCAAGATGGTGCTCCTCCATGATCTGGTGGAAATCGATGCGGGGGATGCCTTCTGCTACGATCCCGCAGCCGGCGAAGGGAAAGAGGAGCGGGAAAGGGCGGCGGCTGAGCGCCTCTACAACCTGCTCCCCCGGGATCAGGGGCAGGAGCTGCGCGCCCTCTGGGAGGAGTTTGAAGCCAGGTCCACCCCGGAAGCCAGGTTCGCAGCCTGCCTGGACCGCCTCCAGCCCTTTCTGCTCAACTACGTCACTGAAGGGGGCACCTGGCGCATGCACAATGTTCCGGCGGAGCAGGTGCGCCGGCGCCTGGCGCCGGTGGGGGAAATCTCCCCAGCTTTGGGCCAGGTGGTGGAGGGTTTCCTGCAGAAGGCCATCGAAGCGGGGTTCCTGCGGGAATAGGGTAGCGGGTAATGAGCATCCTTAGGCTGGACCTGTATCCTCTGCTAGTCTCGCCCTGAAGGGCGATGCGGGCAGTCCTTTGGCGTTGTAAAGGTTGGCTCCCTCGGGATTATCGTGCCAGGCATAGCGCACACCCCGCGGATCGGGCACCGATTCGCTCCACACTCTGACCGCCTCCCCTTGGATCCCGGCCCGGGCAGGGTGAAACACTCCATCGGCACCGCACACCTCAAACCACTTCAGCTCCCCACCCTTGGCTCTAAGACCGCCTTCCACACCAGTGAAAAAGACCTTTAAGGCGCCGTTTTCCCGTTCCATGCGTGCATAAAGGGGACCCTGGGCCGCCACGGGTTCGCCAAAAACCAAGCGCCGGGCCGCCAAGAACAGCCTCAAGGCGACATCCCTCTTGTTTTGGGGATGGAGATCATTTGCTTCTCCCACATCGATGGCCACCGCCATGGCGGTATGGGGAACCTGTAAGGTCTGCAGCTGTGCCTCCCGCACCAAAGCCCAGTTCCCGGGGGGGAGATCTTCTAGAGTGGTATCGTAATTGGGCAGCTGCACAAAGAGGAACGGCAACTTGGCGTCGCCAAAGTGCCGGCGCCAGCTGGCAATCAGTTCCCGGAAGAGTTTTCCGTAGTTTTCCGGGGCACGGGCGTTGGCTTCCCCTTGATACCAGAGAACCCCGCGCAGGGCGCATCCCCGCAGCGGCGCAATCATGGCGTTGTACATGCCGCTGGGTTTATGATGGACAAGAATGGATGGGGGCAGTGGCTCCATCCGGCAGCCCACTTTGTATTTCCACTCCCCGGAGAGATCTATGTTTGCGGATGCAAGCTCCAGGGCATAGCTTTTTCCCTCGACAA
>DGEY01000039.1 GCA_002391385.1 Firmicutes bacterium UBA3914
AGCGATGTGAACGTGGAAGGCGGTAAGATCACAGACATTGAAGTTGTAGAATCCCAGGAAACACCCTTTATGGCCGATACGGCTTTCAAAGAGCTGATCCCGGCGATCATCGAGGCCCAGGGACCGGTTGAGGCGGTGAGCGGTGCCACCTTCACCAGCAAGGCCTTGCTGGAAGCTGTGGACAAGGCGGTAAGTGGAGTAACTGAGGCGTCGAAAGCGGCTGAGCCCTTCGCCATTTTGGTGGAAGACGGCACGTACCGGGGTAGCGCCGACGGCTTCGGCGGTGAGCTGGTGATCGACGTCACTGTTGAAGGTGGTAAGATCACAAACATTGAGGTTGTGCAGTCGGAGGAGACCCCCTTCATCGCCGATACGGCCTTCAAACACCTGATTCCCGCGATCATCGAGACGCAGGGGCCGGTTGAGGCGGTGAGCGGCGCCACGTTCATCAGCCAGGCACTGGAAGATGCGGTGCGTGATGCCTTGAGGATAAAGGAGGGCCAATAGGATGAAACAGTTATGGGAAGGTCTGTTCACAAAGAATCCGGTGTTAGTGCTGGCTCTCGGGCTGGTTCCGGCGGTGGCGGTGACCACTACCGCCATGAACGGCTTGGCCCTGGGTATAATCGCCGCGATCCTGCTGGTGGCAGCAGCCATCGTTAACTGGGTGTTGGCTCCCCATGTGCCGGAAAATGCCAAGCTGGCTGTCCGGATGCTCGTGCTCATTTTGCTGGTTGTGGCGGTGTACAGCCTGCTGCTGGGGAGGAATCCCGGTCTCGTGGCCAGCCTGGGGATTTTCCTGCCCCTCCTGGCCGTTGATGAACTGCTGCTCCAGGCGGGCGGAGAAAGGCGTGGTTTTGGCGAAGAACTCCTGAGGGCCTGCGGACAAGGCTTAGGCTTCGCCTTGGTCTTGGTTGTGCTGGGCGTGGTCAGGGAGTTCTTGGGGATGGGTTCCATCTTCGGTCGGCAGATCGTAACCGGGTCATTGGCTCCGTTGTCCCTGGCGGGCAGTGTCCCTGGGGGCATGGTCATCCTGGGCCTGCTTATGGCTTTAGTCAATCTCGTTACCAAGCGGGGAGGGGAACTCCATGACTAATGGATTGGAAATCTTGGCGCAGACCGTTGTCAGCGGGAACCTGGTTTTGGTGCACGGCCTGGGGCTCTATGCCCTGATTCGTCACACGACAAATGTGAAAGAGGCAGCTAAAGCGGGAGTAACGCTGCTCACGGCTATGCTGCTCGGTTCCGTGCTCCTCTGGCTGTTGGGCCCGATTATCCCCGTCGCGCCTGCTCCTCAACTGGGATTCTACCTCCTGGTGGGCTTAGTCGCTGGGTTTACTGCACCGCACATCCTCAAACAGGGACAGGTTTCTTCCCTGGAGCGCCGGGCTGTGGACAGCGCCCTGGTGGGCCTGCTGCTTCTCATGGGCCGCAGCGGCGCAGCCGGAGTGCAGAATCTTTGGTTTGCCCTGGGAGCCGGGCTGGGCTATCTGATAGTCCTGGTGGTCATGGCTACCATTAGGAAGCGCCTGGAACTGGCGCCCATCCCCAAGGCCCTGCAGGGTGTGCCCATCCTGCTCATCACAGTGGGGCTGCTGGCCATCGCCCTGCTGGGGTTTAGGTTCTAGAGTCTTTTCGGTGCACAGCGCTCCGGGGAAGCAGCAGCTTCCCCGGGGCGTTTTTAAGTCAGGGGCCCTTGGGGAAAAGTTATCAGAAAAAAGAGGGAATTTAAGACATTTGTGGAAGTTAATACTGCCCGGGGAGTGGCAGAGGAGAGAGTCTTGTGCCCACGAAGCAAAGGGTTGTTCTGCTCATCTTAATTGCCCTCAGTCTTCTGCAGCAGGGGGTGCGTTGGAAGCAAAGCAGTTTCGAACCGCAGGTTGTCCAGGCGGCGGAGGCAGCTGCTCCTGCCCAGGAAGGTAGACACTGTCCGCTGGTGCATGTCAACACCGCGGGCCTGGCGGAACTGCAGACCCTTCCGGGCATCGGTCCCGTGCTGGCGGAGAGGATTATTATCGAGAGGAAAGAGGCACCTTTCCGGGAAAAACGGGACCTTTTACGGGTATCGGGCATTGGAGAAAAGCGCCTGGCCCAGATTGCCGACCTGATCTGCCTGTACGTAGAAGAAGATGCGCAGGCCCAGTAGTCTTCTGCTGCTCTTTCCCCTTTTGGCCCTGGGGATCCGCGTGGGTTCCCGGGGCCCTTTCAGCCCCAGGCTTTTGGCGGCCGTGTTCTTGCTGCTGGCTGGCGCCTGGCTGTATGCAGCCTATCGGGGGCGCCCGGGAAACGGGCTCTTCCGCGCTGCGCTCTGCGCAGCAGCCCTGCTCATTGGACAGGTGGCCATGCTGCCTGAGCAGGCCTGGGTTGTCCCCCGGGAGGGTGAGTTTAGCGGCAGGGTCTACGCCGTGCAGCCCCTTAGTTTTGATCAGCGGGTGTTGGTGCAGCTGCATTCGTCCGCCCACCGGGTCGCGGTGCATCTGCCTTTGCAGGCAAGGGTGGCGGTGGGTGATGAGCTCACCTTTAGGGGCACGGTGGCCCAGCCCGCTAAAGCGCCCAACCCCGGAGTGTTCTGCTACCGCTCCTACCTGAGGCGCCTGGGCGTTTTTGGGGTAAGCTATCCCCCGGAGTTTGTCATTTCCAGGCAGGAGAAGATGGGCCTTCTCGAGCGGGTGCGCGCCGTTCTGCGCCGGAATGTGACCGCCCATGTGCGGCATCCCGGGCTGGTTTTGGCCTTAGTTTTGGGCGAGCGGGATCAGCTAGGTGATGACCGCCGGGAAACTTGGAGGCTTCTGGGGATTTCCCATCTCTTAGCCATTTCCGGCATGCACGTTGGTTACCTGGCCCTGGGGGTTTCCTGGGTTATGGGCAGGCTGCCTTGGCGTCCCTGGCTGAAGTACCTCATCCTGCAGTGTTTTCTGTTCATGTACATCGTCGTGTCAGGCACCGGCGCATCGGCCTGGCGGGCCTTTTTGGTAAGTGCCTTGGGGGGCTATGCCGGCATTAGGGGGCTGCGCCGGGATGCTCTGCACATCTGGGCCGCCGCCGGCTGGACTCTGCTCCTGCTCAAGCCCGCTTTCGCCTTTGACCTGGGCTTTCTTTTGTCCTTTGCCGCATCCGGCGGCATTCTGCTTTGGGGACCCACCCTGCGGCTGGGCTGGAAAAGGAGGATCCCTGCTTACCTGGTGCAGTCCCTGCTCCTTTCCACCGCTGCCCAGCTGGCTTTGGCCCCCTTTTTGCTGGGAAGCTTCGGGGAGGTGGCTCTGCTGGGGCCCGTGGCCACCCTGCTTTTTCTGCCCTGCACTGCCGTTCTCCTGGTGGTGGGGCTCCTTACGGCCTTGGGTTTAGGCTTTCTCGGCTTGGGACGCATCCTCAATGGGGTGATGGGGGTGGTGGGGGCCTTGGAGGCCATGCTGCTGCCCTATGCCCGCCAGTGGACGCTCGGTACCCTTACCCTGCCCGAAGTTGTGGTTTGGTGGCTTTTCTTTATCTACGCCGGTTGGCGCCTGCGGCTCCCCCGGGTGACCAAGCCCCGGCAGACCTACATCCAGCTTCTGAGTATGTTTGTTGTGCTCTGCTTTTTCATGTCTCTGCCGCCGGCTGTGCGCCGTCCCCTGGAAGTGACCGCCCTCAATGTGGGGCAGGGGGACAGCTTTTTCCTGCGCACCCCCAGCGGCCGCAGTATCCTCATCGACGGTGGAGGAGATTGGGCTCCCTGGCAGCCCGGCGGGCGCGATGTGGGGGCCCAGCGGGTGGTGCCCTATCTGCGCCACCGGCAGGTTGAGCGGTTGGACTACGTCATCCTCTCCCATCCCCACGATGACCATTTAGGCGGACTTCTGGCCGTGCTGGAAGCCTTTCCGGTGGGCTTGGTCGTGGACAACGGCGATAGCCACACCAGCCCCACCTACGAGCGCTATCTGGACCTCCTGGCCGCCAAGGACATTCCCTACAGGGTTGTACGGGCTGGGGATCGGCTGGACTTGGGGGATGGGATCACCCTGACCGTGCTCTACCCGGGGGAACTGCGTCCCAACCTTCCCGCGGCCCAGAACAACAATTCGCTGCTGTTCAAGGTGGAGTATGGGGGGATGCGGCTGCTCTTTACCGGCGATCTGGAGGCGCCTGTGCTCTGGGATCTGGCCCACGATCCGGATCTGGATCTGCGGGCCCAGTGGCTGAAAATCCCCCACCACGGCAGCCGCGGCAGCTTGGTGGAGGAGTTCTACCAGGCGGTGGATCCCAACTGGGCCGTCATTCCCGTGGGTCCCAATCCCTTTGGGCATCCCCATGGGGAGGTACTCGCGGCGCTGGAGGCGCGGGGGATCAGCTGGCGCACCACGGAGGAGGGGCCGGTAACTTTTGAGGTCTGGTGGGGGGTATGGGGAAGGTTTAGGCGCAGTGCATCGTGAATTAACTTGATGGGAGTGATGGCTGGTGGACACCTCTTTACTCAAAAAGCTGGAAACAGAGCCCCTGCCCCGGGTTCTTTTGGTGCATGGGCCCGAGTCCTTCTGGCAGGATCGCCTCTATTCAGTCCTGAAAAACAGGATGGCCCAGGAGAGCTTCGGCCAGTGGAACTGGTCCCTCTTCCACGGGTCCAAGGATCTCGACCTGGAGCCTGTGCTTACAGAACTGGCTACCTTACCCTGGGGGGGCACGGCGAAGCTGGTGGTTTTGCGCGAAGCCCATCTCGTGCCCGGGGACACCATGGAAAAGCTGGCCAAGTGGCTGGAGGAGAATCCCCAGGCCAACAGCTTGGCTCTGTTTTACCACCAACTGGATCAGCGCTGGCGGTACCTGAAGATCCTGCGCCAGTTCGCCCTGGAGGTGGAGTGCAGCGCGCTGCGCGGGGAAGAGCTGGCTGATCATGTGGCGAAGTACTGCGCCGGAGAGGGAAAGAAGATCGAACAGGTTGCGGTGCAGCTCTTCTTCACGCGGGTGGGTACCAATCTGCAGGTGATCCACAATGAGCTGGACAAGCTCATCGCCTATGTGGGCGAGCGGACAGAAATCAGCGCGCAGGATGTGGAGGCGGTGACCTCTCTGTGGCCTGAGCAGATCGCCAATCACGCTGTTTTCCAGCTCACCGACTTCATCGCGCAAAAAAAGCGCCGGGAGGCGCTGGGTATGCTGCAGCAGCTGCTGGCGGCCGGCGAGGCTCCCCTGCGCATCCTGGCCCTGATTGAACGCCAGCTGCGCTTGCTTCTGGCCGCCAAGACAAGCTCTAATCTGGACGGGGCGGCAGCCGCCATGGGCGAAAGCAGCGCTTACCCCCTGAAAAAGGTGCGGGCCCAGGCCAGGAGATTCAGCCTAGATGAGCTGTTTGCCGGTTTTCATGCTGTCGTGCAGGCCGATGGCGAAATCAAGCTGGGGGCCTCCGGCGAGGAGGTGCTCACGGACCTGATCATCAAGCTGACTTGAGCCTGATAAAGCAAAAACGCCTCATCCAAGCGGAAGGGCGTTGCTTTTTTTTGCTTTAGGCAAGTTTGGTCAGTCTCTTGCTCAAACGAGACTTCTTGCGGGATGCTGTGTTCTTGTGGATAATGCCCTTGGCTGCTGCCTGATCCAGAGCCTTGAATGCCAGGCGAAGGTGGGCTGGCGCGCTGCTTGGATCATTGGCTAAAGCGGCCTCAAACTTCTTAATGGTTGTTTTCAGGGCAGACTTGGCGGAAATGTTGCGGGCACGCTTTTGCCGGTTAACTCTCACCCGTTTTTCAGCGGATCTGCTGTTGGCCATACCAGTTCACCTCCTCAGGCACAATTACTTTATGATTATACCATTAGAAAGAAGACTGTTCAATAGCCTGGGCTGAATAAGGTTTCTCCTTCAGGT
>DGEY01000080.1:0-1146 GCA_002391385.1 Firmicutes bacterium UBA3914
GCAACTGTGAAATGCTTTATAGAACGGGTTTCTGGCTAGCCGTTGCATTTGCTATTGCACTTTAGATAACTAGTGCAAAATAATACTGTTTGCTTTTTTTGGTAGTAAGTAAGTGCAGCTCGTTCCATTTATTTCCATACTATGCTATACGAGCCTCAGCCATTCTCAGTCAGGAGTGAAGCCATGAAGTCCGATCTGCTTGCCTATTACCGAGAACACGGCCCCATGACCGAAGTCAAGACGATGCGGAAGATGGTGACGGATATCCCCCCGGATGTCGCGGTCATCGTGGATTACGTCCAGCGCATCTTGCTGCATTCGCACTGGAGCAGGGCCTACGGAGTGGAACTCACAGAGGAAAGGCGGCGGGAGCCTATGCTGCGCAGCTTTGAGGAAAAGCTGGTCTTCCTAAGCCGGCGCGGTTTTCAGCACGTTTCTGACCAGAGGTCCCTCCAAGACAAGATGATCGGCATCTGCCGCGACTTTTCCGTAGCAGCCGCCGCCCTCTGCCGTGAAGCGGGGATTCCCGCCCGCGCCAGGTGCGGCTTTGCCACCTACTTCGAGCCGGGCAAATACATCGACCACTGGGTTTTGGAATACTGGAATGAAGTGGAGCAGAGGTGGGTCATGGTCGATCCCCAACTGGATGAACTGCAGCGGCGAACCCTTAGAATTTCCTTCGATCCCCTGGATGTCGGTGAAGAGCACTTCTTAACGGGGCCCAAGGCCTGGCTGACCTGCCGCCGGGGCCAAGCGGATCCAGACCTTTTCGGCATCTACCAGTGGTGGGGTTATGTGTACCTCTCCTGCAATCTGATCCTGGATGTGAACGCTCTGCTGAAAATGCCCATGCAGCCGTGGGACGGCTGGCGGGGCTACAAGACCCTTCCCATCGATGAATGGACGGAAAAGGATTTCGCGGTGATGGATGAACTGGCGGCCCTGGCCCTGGCGGTGGATGAGAATTTCCGTGAGTTTTCCCAGTCTGTCCTGGATAACGAGGACATCAAGGTGCCCTCTGACCTAATTGAGGGCTACGAGTAGGCAGGCACGGAAATGGTATCTCCAAGGAGCGAGTCCATAGAGCTTGCTCCTTTTCTTTTTCCCACAGGCATAAGGAGGTAACCAAACAATAACATAGAATTA
>DGEY01000080.1:1367-3623 GCA_002391385.1 Firmicutes bacterium UBA3914
GAATTAAATTGATGAAAAAATAACTAAATTGGAGGGGTTAGTTATGAACAGGCGGGCAGAACTGCTGAAAAAGCCGTATGGGCTGCTCATTGCCGCCCTGGTCCTCATTGTACTCGGCAGTTTCTTGGCAGGTTTGTTCCACACCTCGTTTTATGCGGTGAAAATACAGCGGATCCAGTTCCCAACGGAACGGGGCACCCTCACCGGCCTGCTCTATATGCCCAAAGGTGCAGGACCTGCGGACCCAAGACCGGTGATCATCACCACCCACGGCTACCTCAACTCCAAGGAAATGCAGGATGCACCGGCGGTTGAGATGTCCCGGCGGGGTTACATCGTCCTGGCTTTGGATATGTACGACCACGGGGACTCCCGCTGGACCCAGCCCATTCCTCCAGGTGGTCATTTCGGCACCTTCTGGATCTACTCCCAGTTCGATGCCGCTAAGTACATCTACGACCAGCCCTTCACGAAGAAAGATGCCGCGGGCAATGCCTATGTGGCCGTGAGCGGTCACTCCATGGGCGGCTTCTCATCGTTTATCGCCATGTACATGGATGAAATGGCAGCTCTGCAGAACGGCTACCGCATGATCTACTCCGGCATCTCCGTCGGTTCAGACTTCTCCTTCTCCCAGGCAGTGGCCAGCCAAGAACAGTTCCAGGCCGCCTTCGGCTCCCGGACGGTGGGCATGATCGCCGCCCATTACGATGAGTTCTTCTTCAACAAGTCAGAAGCGGAAAAAACGGCGGAAGAAAAAGCCATCACCGGAACAGTGGTTTACAAGGACTTCCCGGCAACCAACTCCGGCAAGGCCTTTTTGGGCTTAGATCCCAGCGATCCTGCGGGTGAAGCCGGCAGGTTCTACACCGTGGATTCAGGGCCGGTCACCGTCAACGATCTGGAAGTCCGGCCTTCCCAACAAGGACGGCGCATCATCTACACACCCTCGGAGATCCACCCCTGGAACCACTTCTCCAGAGAAACCACAGCCAACCTCATTGAGTTTTACACCACCGCCTTTGCTGGTGTCACCTCCCCAGGGCAGACCAAAGCCGACCTGAGCCCGCACAACCAGATCTGGTGGCTCAAGGAGCTGTTCAACTTCGTGGCTTTGATCGGCTTCCTGCTGCTCATTCCCGCCCTGGTCCAGCTCCTGCTCACGCTGCCCTTCTTCAAGGGCGCGGTGGCCCCTGTGCCTGAGGCGATCTCCCTGGGCCAGAGCCAGGGTGCCAGGGTACTGGCTTGGGTGATCACCTTTGTGGTCGCCTGGCTGCCGGCCATCTTCTTCCCCCAGCTGTTTGCCAAGAACGCCGCGGGCATGCGGCCCCTGGTCTGGGGTGCCGTCATCGTCGGGGCGCTCAGCATCATCTGGCTGCTCTACAAGGCCAGCCAGAAACAGGAAGGGCAAAACGTCTGGGCTGGCTGCATCGCCATCGCCATCTTTGCCGTGCTGCTCATCCTCTGGCTGACAAAGCCCGCCTGGTTCCTTAATCTAGGGGCCTACTTCAACCAGCCCACCACCAACCAAATCGCCTACTGGGCTGTGGCCAGCGGACTGATTGCCGCCCTGGTCAATGTGGTAGTCTACTATGTAAACAGGAAGCCGACAGGCACGGCTTTTTCCAGCTACGGCCTCCTGTTTAAGCCCATGGTTATCGCCGCCAGTTTGGCTACGGCCTTAACAGCTGTGATCATCGGCTACATCGTGCTTTGGATCACCCAGGCCATCTTCAAGGTTGATTACAGGATTTGGACCTTGGCCGTGCGCACCTTCAGAGTGGAGCACTTCCGTACCGCCCTGCGCTACCTGCCCTTCTTCTTCGTGTTCTACCTGAGCAACACGGTGGCCCTCAACGCCAACACCAGGGGACTGGGCCGATGCTGGAGCGTAGCGGTGGCGGTGATCCTCAATGCCGGCGGTCTGGCCCTCTGGCTCCTCTACCATTACGGTAAGCTGTTTGCCACGGGTGTCGCGGGCTACCCGGCTGTAACCTTGGATGGAATCCTGCTCTTCGCCCTCACGCCCTTCTTGGGGGTTGCGGCCGTTTACGCCCGCAAGGTGTTTGAGAAAACAGGCCATGTGTGGCTGGCTGCCTTTTTGAACACGCTGCTGTTCACCATGATCACCGCAGCCAACACTGCAACCTTCTGGAACCTTCTGGGCTAAGCGAAAGCCCGGGGCAGAAGCAAAACGACAATACAGAGCCGCGGCCTGAAGCGCCAAGCCGCGGCTCTGTCTTCTGTCACTGCCCC
>DGEY01000080.1:3865-18053 GCA_002391385.1 Firmicutes bacterium UBA3914
GCTCTAGATTGGGGGTATGATGGTGAAGCGCAGCATCACATTCCCTCGGGTACTCTTGGCCTTGGCCTGCTTTTGGCGGGCTGCATGTGGGGTCCATATATTACGATAGCGAATCGGCCGTCCACCCGGTGCAGAGTAGCCCCCGAAGTCTGGCTCGGCGGCCGCGCTAAGTAAGAAGCTGCTTAGCTCTTTTCTCCACAAAATAGAGGTGCCCTTCCCCGCGGAAGAGCACCTCTTTTGCACTTCTTTTCCTTCACTGGGCTGAGGTAGGGACTGCTTTGGGTTCCTGGGTTCTTCTCTGCAGGGCGGAAGTTCCCACAAACATCAGGGCGGGAAAAATGATACCCACCAGAAGACCTGCCCGCAATCCCGCCTGTTCCAGCGAGAAGCCCCGTGCTGAGCTCCAGCTCTGCACCACAGCGGAGCGCTGGCTCAGGTCGGAAACCAAGCCGGTGAGCCAAGGACCCAGAGAACTGCCCAAGCCCCCAAAGATGGCTAACAAACCGAACATGGCCGTTCCGCCCCTGGGGAACCGGGCCGAGGTCAAGCTTAGAGTGCCGGGCCACATGAGGCTGACGGCTACCCCGCAAAAGGCGGCCCCCAGCAGAGACAGGAGGGGAGCGGTGGAAAACACGGCCAGGGCGTAGCACAGGATGCACAGCAAGCTGCTGGCCTTCAGCGCCTTGTGCAGGTCGATCCTGTCACCCCACAGGCCGTAGGCGGTACGCACCACCACCATGAAGAAGGCAAAGAGGGCTGGACCCACCAAATCCCCCACCACCTTGGGAACACCTAGACCCATCTCCGCAAACAAGCTGGCCCATTGGGACATGGTCAGCTCCGAGGCCGCGGCACTGACCATAAGCAGCAGGGCCAGGAGAAAGACCCGCGAGCCAAACAGCTCGGAGATGGTCATCTTCTGCCCTTCCGGCACCAGGGTAAGCAGGGGAACCCGGGTGAACTTCACGGCGTTATACAGCGGAATGAGGGCCCAAAACAGGGGGACGTAATACCAGATGTGCTTGCCAAGAACCCACAGGATGAGGGTGGTAACCAGCACCACCGCCATCTGTCCCCAGCAGTAAAAGGAATGGAGCAGGCTCATTGATGCGGCTTTGGCCTTGGTGGGCAGCGATTCCATGACGGGGCTGACCACAATCTCCAAAATGCCTCCGCCAATGGACGAGCAAAACACCGCCAGGGCCAGCGCCAGCATGGTGTTGGGGATCACCAGGGGAAGTATCCCCAGGCCGGTGATGCCCAGGAAGCACATAAGATGGGCGCAAACGGCCGAGGCCCGATAACCCCAGCGGTCCACATACCTGAGGCACACAACGCCAACCGCCGTTTGCGTCCCGAAATTGAGCAGGACCAAACGTCCCAGCATTTCAAAGGACAAACCGAAGTGTTCATGGAAGATGACAAAAAACAGAGGGGCGAGGTTGATGTTAATGGCTTGGCTAACTAGACCGAGGTAGCAGGCGTACATGGTCTGCTTGTACTTACCGGGCAACTAATTATCCTCCCTTTGGCAACATATTTGCGGCAAGCTTCTCTTTTCTCTTGTGCACTTTCTAACAAGAGTCCCCCTCTTAACAGTTCCCCCTGTTTACGGCAAGTCCTGCTGGTTCCGCTCAGCCTAGAACCGCTGGAAAAGGTTCACCCTAGTCAGCGGCGTGGACCACCACCAAATTGCCCGACTCGTAGCGCTTGAGGCCCCGGTAAAACACAAAGCGGGCCAGGACGGCCAGGGCCAAAGCAAAGCAGAGTAGAAGACCCACCCGGGCCAAGGTGAACTCGTCCAGAATTCTCACAGGCAGGTAAGCCACGAAGCCCGCGGGAATGAGAGTATAAAGAACCACCCTGGTGGTGACTGAGAAAATGCCCTCGGGGTAGAGTGAAAAGGACAGCAGGGCCTCTGAGAGCTGATTCGCCAGGCGCTCACTGCGCCCCAGCCAGAAGCTCAAGGAATGGGCCAAAACCGCGAAGCTGGTCATCACCACTCCCCCAGCAAAGCACAGGAGGAGAAAACACAGCGTGAGGCCGGCAGATGGGGCCGCGGTCAAGAAGAACACCGCGAGGGAAAAGGCCAGATCGCCCCAAGCCGCCGCAAAAGACCTGGAGATGAGGGCATGGAGCAGCACCGGTTTGGGCAGGGTCAGGTAGAAATCCAGCCCACCTTCGGCGATGGACCTGCTCAAAGAAAAGGAACCGCCAAAGAGCAGAGCCTGGCAGGCATAGGCCCCGCCCACCAAGGCATGCAAAAGCAGGAGGTGCCGAAAACTCCAGCCGTTCAGCGTTTCGATCTTGCTGAAGAGCACCCACCAGAAAAAGAGCAGCATGAGGTTGTTGATGAACATGAACACCACCTGGCTCAGAAAGGCCCCCCTGTATTCCATGGCCGACTGCAGGTTGGCGGAAAAATAGTGGAGGGCAAATCTGATCAGGCGCTTAACCTCCGTGAACATGAACCCTGCGCACCCCCTTCCTGAACATCGCGGTCACCAAAGCTGCCAAAAGGAGCACCCAAACCAGCTGGCCAGCGAGGAGCTGCCAGAGGAAAGCATAGTCGAAGTTGACCACAAGGAGGGCCGGGCCGGAAATGCTGTAGCGCAGCGGCAGCAGGTAAGACACAAGCCGCAGGCCCTGGGGATAGGCCTCCACCGGGATAAAGAGACCGCCGAAAATGAACAACATCTTGTTGAGGATCCAGAAAAAGGGCCGGTTTTCTTCCAGCCAAAAGGCCAGAAGAGCCACGGAGAAGGACACCAGGAAGTTGATGGCAGCCGCCAGGGCAAGACCAAGCAGCACCCAGCCCAGCTTGGCCCAGGGGACAGCCAGCGGACCCATGGCGAGGTAGGCAAAGGCCGACCCGACCAGCAGGTTGGTGACAAAGCGAACAGCGTACTCCCCGCAGTGGGAGGAGAAATAGTAGAGGATGTAGGAATAGGGCCGCACCAGCTTGTAGGCGATATCCCCGCTTTTCACCTCTTCACTGACCAGGCTGTGGGTTCCTGGAGTGGAAAGGGCGATCACCTCAGTGAACACCATGTACCAGAGCATGCGGGTGCTGTCCAGCCCAGCGATCTGACCTTCCGTCCCCAACACGGTTTTCCAGAGCTGGGAAAAGATAAACAAGATCAGAATGAGAAAGATGCTGCTCACCAGGTGATCGGCCAGATAGGCGAGCCTGTTCGTCAAGCTGATCTCCGCCACCCGCAGATACTTGCGCACCGCTCCCCCTCTAGCCAGCTGCATGCTGCTCACCTTCCCCGGCGGGACGGGCATAGATGTCCCGGATGATCACTTCCATGGCCGGCTCTTCAACGCTGATATCCGCGGCATCCACTTGGGAAAACAGCTCTGTCAAGACATCCTCCATGGATCTAGACCTGGTATCAGCCCGGAATTTGACCCCTTTTTCCGTATGCTTGAGGATCTCAACCCCAGAGAGCTTGAGCTCAGGGCAGGGTGAGGCGAACTTCACGTTCACTATCTTCGTGGTTAGGTAGTTGTGCCGGAGATACGAAGTGGAGGCATCCAGGATGATCTCGCCGTAGTTGATCACGATGACGCGCTTGCAGAGCTGCTCGATGTCCCCCGCATCGTGGGAGGTGAGGAAGATGGTGGTCTGCTCTTCCTCGTTGAGCCGCTTGATCAGCTCCCGGATCTTCAGCTTGGCCACCACATCCAATCCGATGGTGGGTTCATCCAAAAAGATCACCTGCGGCCTATGCAGGATGCTGGCCGCGATTTCGCAGCGCATCCGCTGACCCAAAGAAAGCTTGCGGACAGGTGTCTTGATGAACTCCTCCAGTTCAAAGAGCTCCACCACCTGCGCCAGGCGTTTGGCGAACTCCCCGCCGTCGATCTCATAGATGCTCCCCAGCAGGCGGAAGCTGTCCAGGGCGGGCAGATGGTACCACAGCTGGGACTTCTGTCCGAAAACCGAACCGATCTTGTAGGCCAGCTGGCGCCGGGCCTCCCACGGTACCAGACCCAAAACCTGAGCGGTTCCCGCTGTGGGGGTAAGAATGCCTGTGAGCATCTTAATCGTGGTACTCTTGCCGGCGCCGTTGGGGCCGATGAAGGCCAGCAGTTCCCCCTTTTCCACCGCCAAGCTGATCCCTTTCACCGCGGTAACTTCGCTGTAACTCGGGCGCAGCAGGGCCTGCATGCTGCCCCGCAAACCCGGCTCCTTGGTCTTGGTACGATACACCTTCTGCAGGTCTTTTACGTCAATTACCGCCACCGCCAAGACCTCCCTTGGTGAATATTGGCACAAGTATACCAAGACCGGAAAAGGGTGTCAAGATGCAGCGGCCTCTGCGCGCCAAGACCGCCGAAACGGCGGTCTTGTAAACCCTTGGGGATGGGGTGTCTTTAAGGCTGAACCAAGGATCTTTCCGCGGCTAAGGCCGCCTCCACCTGGACAACTTCCTTCCGGAACTTCTCCTCATCGAAGAGGAAATGCTCCAGGAAGATCTCTCCCCCTTCGGGGCTGAGGAGCTTGCCTAGATTGCGCAAAAGAAAGGCCCACAGGGCGAACCAGGGCTTCATGTCTCGGATATCTTCCATGTCCAGGTGGGTGGGCTCCCTTTTAGCCCACTCCCTAAAGCGCTGCCATTTTTCTTTCCCGGAGAGGGTGCTGTCAGTTAAGCTGTACAGCAGCCAGCCCAGATCCAGGAACTGCAGTTTGCAGCGGACTCCGTTCTTCTGTTTGGGTAGGCGCTGGATCTCCTTGCCATTGATCAGATCCACAAAGGCACCCATCAGATCCACGCCGGCAAAATGGCCCAGGATCACACCGGGGGCAATGCGCGGGTTGCAGTCGATGAGGTAGAGCTGGCCCGTGGCTTCATCCTGCATGTAATCGAAGCTGATAAAGCCTGTCCAGTTGAAGTGCTTGATCAGGCGGGCGTCGAAGAGCTCCGCTTCAGGTGCATCCACCGTGATCCGGTAGGAGCTGGTCCCGCCGCTGGTGGGCACCGTCCGCAGGGCCTGGAACACCACGTTGCCTTTGATCTCCCCATCCACCGCCAGGTTGACTGTGCAGATGAGGGGGCCCTTGATGTACTGCTGGATCAGGGGTGGCTGCTCCTCCAGCTTGTACTTCTGGACGATCTTGCGGTACTCCCACACGGCCTGTTTGGGATCCCTTACAATCTTCTGCCCGTGCGCGTTGCAGGCGATGCGGGGCTTGATCACCACAGGCGCATCCAGCTCTTCCAGCAGCTTACAGGCGCTCTGGACCGAGTCGGGCGCTGCCGTTAGCGGTGTTCTCACCCCCGCGGCCTTGGCATACTCGCGCATGGCACCTTTATTGTGGGCATAGGTGATCTCCTCAAAGGACATGGAGATCATCTTGGTATACTGCCTGATGATGTCCCGGTAGTAAGACATCAAGAAACCGCATTCTAAAACGGGGAAGTAGAAGCTGTAGTCCCCCCGTTTAAGCTCGTCGATGACCGTCTGGGCAAAACCCTGGGGGTCGTATAGGAGGGAAGGTGCCAGAAGGCGTTTGTCCACGGCGTTGGAATACGAAACAAAGCTGCGGCTGTGGGAATCCACCACGGTCACTTTGTAGCCCAGTTCCTTGAGGCGGCGGACCACAAAAAGACTGGTGGGCGAAGCTGGTGTGGTTACTAATGCTTTCATTAGACTTGCCCCCGATTACCTATGAGTCTATAATTAAGTCAGCATAGCAGGTTCATAATATCACATCTCAGCAGGGAAGGATAGACTTTTCCACTAAGCCTACAAACGGGTAAGGGGAGATGAGGAGTTGCGCGTGCGACCGGCCACTGCCGCCGATAATGAAAAGCTGATTGCCATTGAGAAAACCACCCCCCAGGGTGGGCAGATTCAGTTGGTCAGTGAACGCAAAGACTATTTCTTTCGCGCCAAAAAGTTCGCTGACCCCATCTTTTTCGTCGCCGAAGATGAAGAGGAAGACATGATTTTAGGCATCATGGGTGTAGGCCCGGTATTGGTTCAGTTAGACGGCAAGGCGCGGCGGGGCGGCTTGGTGTTCGACTGGCGCTCCAACCCCTTGGCCCAGAAGGGGCTGCCCCGGCACATGCTCAGGCTTTGGCAGGCTGTACACCGGGAAATACTCCGCAGGGAGTTGGACTTCCTCTTTGGCTATGTGAAAGAAGACAACGAGCGCTCCATGGGCATTATCACCAGATACGGTGCGCAGGTGGTGGAAAGCAAGGATTTCCTCACCATGCCTCTGCACGCCCGCTTCTGCCGCCGCCCTAGAGAAGTGGACAAGGTCAGTTTCACCGCCAGCCCCGACGAGGAACAGGAGAGGAAAGCCGTGGAAGCGGCCTTCGGCAGTCTGGACCTCTTCCCGGATCAGAAACAGCGGGAGGCCACCGGCAGGGAGCGGGAACGCTACCTGTTCGGGAAGTTCAGCCTGAGGGGATCATCGGTCAAAGTCTGGGATACCACGGACGAATACACCCAGCGGGTCCTGAATATTCCCCGCCTGTTTAAGCTGGCCCGGCCCATCGTCAAGGCCGGCTCCAAACTGCTGCCCCTCCCCCACATTCCCGAACTGGGCGAGGAGATCAAAGTGTGGCAGCTCTTCGATCTGGTCCTGGAGGACCCCGCTGACCTAGACCCCCTCCTGGAGAGGGTCCGGCAGGCCGCGGTGGAAAAGGGCATCCATTACCTGGTGATCACCTTAGGCGCTGGAGATAGGGGCTACGAACAGGTGGCGAAAAAAGCCTGGGTGCGGCCGAGGTATCACCTCTTTGCCCTGCCCCTTAAGGACGTTCCCCTGCCCAAGCCGCCCACTTACTTCGACGTGACCTACCTCTAGGCTCAAAAGCAAAAAGACTGCAGACCAACTTGCTGCAGTCTCGTAGGCCGAAAGCGGCACGCCTTTTCTACACCGGCATCATCCCTGGATGCGGGGATCCATGATATCCCGGAAGGCATCGCCGATCAGGTTCCAAGACAGTACAAAAAGAACAATGGCTAAACCCGGCCACACCACCGTGTACCAGTAGGCCAAGGGATTGTCCGGCGTGCCCAAAATCCAGTTCCGGGCAAAGCTGATCATCTGCCCCCAGTCCGCATAGCCCTCCGGGGCGCCAAGCCCCAGAAAGCTCAGGGTGGAAGCGGTAACCACGATAGACCCCATGTTCATGGACGCTTGGATGAGCACAGGAAAGATGGTGTTGGGCAGAATATGGCGGATCAGGATCTTGGCATGGGACACTCCACCGGCCTTGGCAGCCATCACATACTCCTCTTGTTTGACCTGGAGCACATTACCCCGGATCAGGCGGGCATAACCTGTCCAGCGGAAGAGCACCAGGGCAAAGATGACCTTATCCAAACCCCTGCCTAAAATGGTGGTGATCACGATGGCCGCAATCAGAAACGGAAAGCTCATGAACACGTCCACAAAGCGCATGACCACCTCATCGAACTTCCCACCGATATAGGCGCTGGTTGAACCAATCACAATGCCCACCAGGCAGGATACCCCGGTTACGATCAGGCCTACCTTAAACGCCGTTCTGGTTCCCCAAACGATCCCGTAGAAAATGTCATACTTCCCGTGGGTCAGGCCCATGGGATGCTCCTTGGACGGTGCTTGGGGGGTGTTACCCCAGCCATAGCGCGGTACGCGGTAGGGATCGTGATTCGGGTTGTTCGCGTACATATCTGGTACCGGGGCTATCCAAGGTGCGAACACCGCCACCAGGATGAAAACCAGTAAGATGATCAGTCCGGCCATGGACAGGGGGTTGCGCAGCAGCTTCTTCATTACCATCCTCTGATCACTCCAATCTCACCCTGGGATCAATGATCGCATAGAGAACATCCACTACTAAATTGACCAGAACAAGGAGCAAACCGTAAAACAGGGTGGTGCCCAAAACCAGCGTGTAATCCAGCTGCTGAGCTCCGGTGGCGGTCAGAAGGCCGATCCCCTTGTAGTCGAAGACCGTTTCCACAATGACCACGCCGCCCAAAAGACCCAACACCATGGAGCCGGAAACTGTGGCCACGGGAATCAGGGCGTTGCGGCGCACGTGGCGGTTCATCACCACCCGCTCGGTCAGACCCTTGGCTCTAGCCGTGCGCACATAGTCCTTGTTCATCACTTCCAGCATGCTGGACCTGGTGATCCGCAAAAGATAGGCCCACCAGAGATAGGAGAGGGTGATGACTGGAGCGATCAGGTGACGAACGGCGTCCCAGAAAATATCCAGGCGCTTATTGAGCAAAGCGTCCACGGTGTTCATTCCGGTGTAGCGGACAAAATCCCCCGTCAGCACAATGGAATCAGCCCACATGGAGAGCCGGCCGGGAGGGAACCAACCGAACACGCCGTAGAAAATCATGAGCACAATGAGTCCAAAGACAAAGTCCGGTAAAGACCAGCCCACAATGGCAAAGACGCGGCTGAAATGATCCAGCGGCTTGTTGTAGTGCTTGGCGGATATCGTACCGAGCCAGATTCCGCCCAGGACCACGGGGATGATGGCAAAGAGCGCCAGCTCGAGGGTTGCGGGAAACCGCTTGGCGATGGCTTCCGCCACATGCATGTTCGCGGAAACGGAATAACCCAGATCGCCCTTGAGCAGATTCTTGACCCAGTTGATATAGCGCACATGCACCGGCTGGTCTAAGCCATATTTGCGGACCAGATCGTCAAGGCTCTGGTTCTTCAGCTCCTCCGGGCTCTTGATGTAGGTGCTGACAAGCTGATAGGGTGAAAGAAGGGACATGGCCACGAAAATGAGCAGCGTGACCCCTATTAAGACAACCGGCAGAAAAAGCAGCCGCCTGGCGATGAAGGTTAACATATGCTTACCCCTTACCTAGCGAGATGTGGGAGTAGGACTGCCCGAGGGCAATCCTACTCCTGTTCACGAACGAGCTGCCCAACTACTGCTGTACTTTGCTGATCTTGTAGAGATCGTAGTTAGCAGCGTAGGCCGGGCAGTACTCGAAGCCCTGCACCCAATCGCGCATGACCCTGTGTGTCGTGGCCTCCATGAAGGGCATGGCAATGGCCTGCTCAACGTAGAGTCTCTGCAGCTCATGGTAGATCTTCTCACGTTCCGCCGGATCGGTGGCCTTAATACCAGCGTCGATCAGCGCATCGAACTGCTCCTTGGCCAGGTCAATCAAGCCTTGTCCGCAGTAGCCAGCAAACGTTCCGGCAGAGTGCATGAACGGAACTGCGAAGTTGTGGGTATCCGGGAAGTCCGCCAGCCAGCCCATGACAAACACGGGCAGCGAAGACGAGCGGAGCTTATCCAGCACCGTGGCCCATTCCAGACCGATAACCTCCACCTGGAACTTGGGATTGATCTGTTCGATGTTGAACTCCAGGATCTCCAGAGCGGTCTTGCGAGCATCGTTACCTGTGTTGTAGACGATACCGACTTTGAAGCCTTTCTCCCACACTTCTCCGTTAAAGGCCTGCTTGAAGTACTCAGTGGCCTTTGCCAGATCATGGGAGAAGTACTCCTGCTCCGTATTCACATACGGCAGGCTCTGCGGGAAGGGGCCCTTGGGAATCTGGCCTGCGCCAAGCACGACTTCGTTCAAGTAGGCCTCGTAGTCGAAGGCATAGGCGAACGCCTTGCGTACATTGACGTCAGCAAAGAAATCGCTGGGGATGCCGTTCCCATCGAGCTTACCACTGCCCACCAGGTCCTCGTTGCCTTCCACGGGAATGGTGAAGCTGAAGAAGAGCACTGTATTGGTGATCTGCGGCAGATCTTCCACAACGGTCACACCGGGGATGGTGCGTACCTGCGGGAGATCCTGCTGTCCCACATAGATGGCGTCCGCATCACCGGCCCGCAGCATGAGCAGGCGGGTGGCAAACTCAGGGATGTTCTTAATGACCACGTTCTTCAGGGCTGCCGGCCCGCGCCAATAATCATCGAAGCGGCTGAGCAGCACCTGTGCACCGCTCTTATCCCAAGTATCCAGCTTGAAGGGGCCGGTACCGCAGGCCTTGTCGTAGAGGGTCATCTCTTCCAAAGCCTGGTCATACCACTTCGGCCAGGTGTCGGGATTGCCATCCCAGGCGCCGTTGGCGATCATCCAATCCTTGCAGACGATGGATGCCCAGGAGCCGCCTTTGGTCAGGATGTTGATGAACGGCGGATAGGGGTTGGCCAGGTGGAAGATGAGGTCGTTCCCATCTACTTCCATGGTGGCATCCACCAAGTCGTAGGCTTTTCGCAGGATGGCCGGATCAACTTCGGAGATGTCCACAAAATCGTCGGGCCCACCGGCCATGGCGATCACATCGCGCATGGTCTGCACACCCAGGAGGGGCTCAAAGAACATCCACATGGGGCCGCCCGCGGGGTCAGCCAGCATACCCCGGAGGAAGGAGTACTTCACATCCTCAGCGGTGAGTTCCGCACCGTTGTGGAACTTGACACCCTGACGGATGGGTACCCTGATGGTGCGGCCATCCTCCGACATGAGCCCGTTTTCCACCGTTGGCACCTCGGTGGCCAGCAGGGGCCCGATGTTGTCCAGATCCCCACCTACATACTCGAACAGGTTGTCGTAGACGTAGTGGATGATCTCACCGCTAGCGGTGTCATAGGCCGCCGCCGGATCGAGGGTCTGGGGACCACCCGCACCGCCGACGTAGACCCACGTCTCGGGATCAAAAGCGAAAACAGAGACCGACAAAGTGAGCAGCAACAACAAGACAACTAAACTACAGACCTTCGCCTTCAACTCTTCTCCTCCTTTTCTTTTCTCTCTTGCCAGGCCTGAATGCCCTGGCGCAACTCAACCGGCCCCCAAGGCACTGCCTAAGCATTTTCTCCTGGGGAAATACCGGTTAAATCCAGTTCTTGGGCGTAGTGACACGCTGCGAAATGCCCCTGGCCATCCACATCCAGAAGCTCTGGAATCTCCCTGCGGCAGCGCTCCTGGGCATAGCGGCAGCGGGGATGGAAATGGCAGCCCGCAGGGGGATTCGCCGGGTTGGGGACATCCCCCTGGAGAATGATCTGTTCCCGCACAATGTCGGGGTCCGGATCGGGGATGGCCGAAAGCAGTGCTTCCGTGTAGGGATGCTTGGGGTTGGCAAAGAGCGTGTCGGAATCACCCATCTCCACGATGCGTCCCAAGTACATCACAGCCACGCGATCGCTGATGTGCTGGACCACAGAGAGATCGTGGGCGATAAACAAGTAGGTCAAGCCAAACTGCTCCTGCAGGTCGGCCAGGAGGTTCAAAACCTGCGCCTGTACCGATACATCCAGGGCCGATACGGGTTCATCGCAGACCACCAGCGAAGGATTCAAGGCCAGCGCCCGGGCAATGCCGATTCTCTGCCGCTGCCCGCCGCTGAACTCATGGGGAAAGCGGTTCATGTGGTGGGGGCCTAATCCCACCGCCTCGAGCATGGCCTCCACCCGTTCATAGCGCTCCCGGCGGTTTTTTATGCCGTGGGCCTCTAAAGGCTCGGCAACGATATCCCGAATGCGCATCCGCGGGTTGAGGGAGGAAAACGGATCTTGGAACACGATCTGCATTCTATCCCGCAGACCGCGGATGGTCTGGGAGTTGACCTCAGTCCAATCACCATCGATGTTTAAGCGAATAGTGCCCTCTGTTGGCTGGATCAGGTGCACCAGGCAGAGGCCCATGGTGGTCTTGCCGCAGCCGCTTTCACCAACAACGCCCAGGGTTTCGCCCTTGCGAACCTGGAAGCTCACCCGCTCCACAGCCTTCACATAGCCCACCGTGCGACGGAATATGCCCTTGGTGATCGGAAAGTACTTCCGCAAGCCCTGAACATCTAACAATATTTCCCCTGTGTTTGCAGTCGTCATCACTGAGCATTCCTTTCCGGCATACTTTCTCAAGCAAAGCGCCAACAGCGGACTGAGTGGTTTTCTTCGATGTTGATCACCGGCGGTTCTTGAGCACACTTGTCCATGGCTACGGGGCAGCGCTCCCTAAAGCTGCAGCCCTCGGGAATAGCCCGGGGATCGGGCACGACCCCTTTAATGGGCACCAGCCTACTCCTGCGCCCTCCCAGCTTGGGTATGGAGTTGAGCAGTCCCTGGGTGTAGGGATGGGCAGGGTTGTGAAAAAGGGTGCGAACCTTGGCGTGTTCAACGATCTTACCCAAGTACATCACCGCCACCTCATCGCACATCCGGCTGACCACACCGAGGTTATGGGTGATCATCATGATGGACATCTTGTACTCCTCCTGGAGGCGGCGCATCAGCTCAAGGATCTGCGCTTGGATGGTCACATCCAGGGCGGTGGTGGGTTCGTCGGCAATGAGCAGCGACGGATTGCAGGATAAAGCCATGGCAATCATCACCCTTTGGCGCATGCCGCCGCTCATCTGGTACGGATACTCCCGCACCCGCTGACCCGGAATGGGAATCCCCACCTTAGCCAGCATCTCTTCCGCCATTTTCCAGGCCTGCTTCTCCGTCACTTTTTGGTGGAGCGTAATGGCCTCTACGATCTGCTGACCCACGGTATACACTGGGTTCAGCGATGTCATGGGCTCCTGAAAGATCATGGCGATCTCGTTGCCCCGGATCCGCCGCATCAAAGGACCCGTGGGATCCTGCTGGGCTAGATCCACTACTTTTCCATCACGCTGGCGGAAAAAAATCTGCCCCGAGTGGATGTTCCCGTGGGGCTTGGGCAGCAGCTGCATGACGGACATGGCGGTGATGCTCTTGCCGCAGCCGCTTTCGCCAACGACACCGAAGACGGATTCCTTTTTTATATCAAAAGAAACACCGTTGACGGCCTTGACAAAACCTTCATCGGTGGAGAAGTACGTATGCAAATCCCTTATGCCTAAAAGGACATCCTGTGCCAAAACGTCTGTACCTGGGCCGGGGTCAGTGTATTGCTCCCTGGCCAGTGCGGAAATGGTCATTATGTGGACCTCCAATACGTCTAGATGCTTCCAACAATATGCCTGGTCTTCCGAGGCTGTTTTTTATAAATAATACTCCCCTCACAGCTCCCTGTCAACTCAAAGCGTACGAAAATCGGAAGGAAGGGCTGTACAGCAGCCAGATAAAAGCAAAGCAGGGCCAAATTGGTTGATAAAGTGTAAACTGGAAGGGTCTATCTTTGGAATCCCTCTTCTCTTTACATAGGACACCGCTGCAAAAGCAATGACTATCTCTGCATATTTAGTATCCTCCAACACCACCTTAAGGCCGCTCTACCCAGCGCTCCTGGTTGTTCCAGTCAAAATCGTTGAGGTACCGCTCAATCTGATCGTCGTCCTCTTCCTTCTCCATTACGGAAAGCATCTGGCGGGCCTCATCTTCCGTGAGCTCGATGTAGAAGGCGAAGTAGTTCTTGCCGTAGCTGACAGTTGCTTCCATGGAAACGTAGAAATAATAGGCAGCGCAGTGGGAACAGTACCTCACCCGGTAAAACTTCTCATCACCAGTTATATGCATGCCTGTAAAGGCACCCACAACCTCCAGCTCACCATGTTCAGCGGTCTTGGGGCAGTTGTACATCACGCCGCCCCTCTCCCCAACTTTGGACGCTTTTCATAATACATTTTTTATCTTCGTTATGTTTTTATTTTGACACAACCCTCTGTCCTTCCTTTGTCCAGAATGAAAAAAATCAATGGAACTCCGCGCCGCGGACAGACCCATCCAGAAGGTGATCTGGCGGCCGTGTGGAAGGATAGGGCCAAAAGGCCGAGGAGGAGTGGTCCGTGAAGTATCCGGAGCTGGCGGTTGGGGCTGTCATTTTCAACCCGAAGAACAAAGTGCTTCTCCTGAAGTCCCACAAGTGGAACAACGAGTATGTCATTCCAGGGGGCCATGTGGAGTGGGGCGAGAAAATGGAAGAGGCTCTGCGCAGGGAGATCCTGGAGGAAACGGGCCTGGAGATCTATGACCTGGAGTTGGTAGGGCTGAAGGAAAATATCTACAGTGCCGGTTTTCAGGAGCAAAAGCACTTTGTCTTTGTGGATTTCGCCTGCAGAACGGACTCCTCCCAAGTGATTCTAAACGAAGAAGCGGAGGAGTACATCTGGATCAGCCTGACTGAAATTGACCACTATGAGCTGAACAAGCTCACCAGAGCCCTGCTGAAAGAGCTCATGAACAAGGCGGCCTCCCCCAAGAAAGTGGAGATCATCTATGACTATGGAGAGTGAGCGCGGGGG
>DGEY01000080.1:18263-26258 GCA_002391385.1 Firmicutes bacterium UBA3914
CGCTTGCTCCGCAAGCGGCCTTTACAATTAGGGCAATTTTGGGCTGAGGAATAAGTCTCAAAGGGGCTTCCCGGTTAACCGGAAAGCCCCTTTGCGCTTCAAACTGCCTTAAGCAAGCTGCTTTACAGTGAAATAATCGAAATAGGCTTCGCCCCTGCTGGCAAACAAGCCCAGGTAAACCCCTGTAAAGGTCATCATCATGGTCCCTTCCGTACAAAGACCAGCCGTCTTACCCGTGCCCAGGGTGATCCATTCCCCATCCAGGCGGTACTTGAACACATAGTCCTCTTTCCCCGTTTCGATCTCGAGCTCAACTTCACCCGAGAAGTCAATGGGCCTCTTTTCGGCGATGTGGTAGATGTCATGAACCTTCTTGGCCAGGACAACGTAGTGCTGGCCGGACTCTTGGGTCACATAGATCTCATAGTGGTAATGCATGTTGTAATACGCCGCCAGCCCCGCCTGCTGTCCTTCGGCCATGTGCTCAATCAAGAGCTTCGTGCGGGCCTCCAGTTCGAACTCCTGCTGCCTGATCCCCACAAAAGTGGGATGGTGATCGTTTAGCGTTTCCCCGCCGGCTGACAGCCGGAGATAGCCCCTCTTGGCCGTAAGGCTGTAGTTCTCCCGGCGGGGGTTGCGGACAAAGTTCCACTCCAGGCGGAGCGTCTCATGGTCAAAATCATCGGCGAAGTCCACGGTAGCCGCCTTCTTGGTTACCGGAGCCGGGAGATCTGCCTCCATCTCCAGGGCAATCCGGCCCCGATCCCCCACCACCGGCCAGCCATCTTCATCCCAAGTAACGGGGGCGAGAAACGTTTCCCGCCCCAGGTTGTGGAGCAGTACCTCCGGCAAGGGCCGTATCGCCAAGCAGACCAGCCACCACTTGCCGGATGCATCTTCCACCAGGTCTGCGTGGCCTGTGGCTTGGATGGGCGAGCCCATGAAGTCCTTGTGGGAAAGGATGGGATTGTGGGGACAGGGTTCATAGGGGCCCCAGGGACTGCGGCTGCGGAAGATGGTTTCCATATGACCATATTCGGTGCCGCCCTCGGCGATCATGAGGTAATAGTAGCCGTTGATCTTGTAGAGGTGGGGAGCCTCTGGATGCTTCCCCCCCGCCCCATAGCTGATCATCTCCGTTCTGCTGAGCTTCTCCCCTGTAAAGGGATCGATCTCGAACAGGGCGATCCCCTGTTTCCCCCGTTCATCCAAGGCAGTGCCGCAGTAGTAGACTTTCCCATCATCATCAAACAGCAGGGAGGGATCGATCCCGCTGTGGTCAATCCAGTGCGGCTCCGACCACTTCCCCCGGATATCCTTGGTGTGCACAACAAAATTGCCTTGGTGGGAGACATTTGTGGTGATCATGAAAAAGGTTCCATCGTGGTAGCGGATGGTGGGCGCGAAGATACCCTTGGAACAGCGGCAGTTCTCCAGATTCAGCTGGCTGTCCTCGGTTAAGCAGTAGTTGATCAACTCCCACTCCACCAAGTTCCTGCTGTGGTAAATGGGGACTCCTGGGAAGAACTCAAAAGTGGACGTGACTAAGTAGAAGTCTTCCCCAACCCGGCAGATGCTGGGATCGGGGTTAAAACCCTCAATGATTGGATTGCGGTACTTAGCCATTTTCTACCCCCCACGCTGATAGGTGCCGAAGACCGGCCTGAGCCAGCTCTCTGCGCCTCCTCCAGAAGACGTTCAAGCTTGCTGAAGGAGATTCTCTATTTCCCCCTTTGATCCCTTGTCCAATACTCCGCCGGTGAGCGCTTTGGCGATGAAGCCCTCAATTTCAGCTGTCTGATGGCGCACTTTTATGCTGCACAGGACCCTCAAGATGTCCAGCAGTATGGATTTACGCATGGATTCTCTAACGCCCATGGGGTCAAAGCAGACAAGGCGCGCCGCTATCCTCCCCGCCAGGTGCGGCTTCTCCGCGGCAATCTTGCCCAGCCCTTGGATGCAGTGGCGGATGGTGATGGTCTTTTCATCGTGGAGGAGCTCCAGGTACTCGTCAAGGGCAGCCTCCATCCTGTTTTCCGCAAGCAGCATGAGCCCGATGCCTCTCTGATACGAGTTGCGGCTCTGGAGCTTGCTGCGGAAGGTGTCCCAATAGGGATAGACATCGGCGGAGAACGCGGATCTGCTCTGCAAAAGGAGAAGGGCCCGATACCTTTTCTCATCGTCTTTGGTCGTCAACGCCGAGACCAGCTCGGCAAGATCCTCCTAGGTTAGCGCCTTGGCAGCTTCCAACAAAGCGCTGCCATCCTCAACTTTTCCGCCCACTGGGCAGCCCTCCCCGGGAAGTTCCGGTCCACCCACATGAAAAACCAGCGCTCTAGAGGGAAGTATTAGTAACCATCCTGCCAATGACCTCGCAGTCTCTTTCCTCCCCGTGCACTCTGCGGCGGATCTCGAGGTGCTGGTCACCTGCTTCCCTGGGGTGGAGAGCGCTCAGAAGCTGCTTCCGGCAAGAGGGCTCCCACCCCTTCCTCGAGGGCAGACATGCACCGGCAGGCGGCGCCATGGGGAATATGGTGTAGAGCACAAATTGCTAGGGCACACTTTCCACCAACCACCTGGTCTTTTGTGGATCACTTCGGCTCTGCGGAACCGCCTCCTGCCATTTCCTGGGTCCAGGCTCTGACTGCGGCAAAATAAACGTGCCGAGCCTGCATGATCCCTGCCCCAACTCCCCTTACAAGTTAACCTTTTCAAAGCGCTTAGCTGCGACTGTGAATGCGGCTAGCATGGCCGTGGGGTAGATGGCCAGGCCCGCAAGGAGAATGGGCAGCTGGCGCAGCAGGTCCGCGGGCTGCACGCTGTCCAACCAAGCAAAGGCCGGTATGTGGGCCAGGACCTCCATAGTTAGAACAACTACCGAGGCTGGGACAATGGCAAGCAGAAACGCCTTCCCCACTTTGAAGCCGGTCCTAAAGAACTCGGTGAGGAAGATGAAGTTGAAGATGGCATAGATGATCAAGCCAAATCCATAGAAAGCCGCATTGGCTTCGATCCCCGCGGGGTTGCCCGCGGGGAGGACCCTCACTCTTAAGAAGGCAAAGGGCAGGGAGATGAGCACCTGTGCCAGCTGTGCTGCGGCGAAAAGCAGGCATTTGCCCTTCACAATATCCCGCTTGCCGATGGGCAGCAGGGCAGTGTAGTGGAGATCATTGGTCTCCCTGGCGTAGCCCATGGTAATAAACGGGCCCAAGCAGCCAAACATGAACACCATGCCGTAAGGGTAGGCGGGAACCAGAACCAGGGCCCCCAGGAGCGTGAATACATAAAGATTGGGGTGGGCCGCCAGGCGCAGCTCTTTGTACAGCAGCTTAGACACGGTAACTCCTCCTCTCTGTGCGGATCATGATCTCCTCCAGGGTGAGCTCGCCTTGTTCCCCATCTCCCTTCAGGTGCTGGAAGGAGCGGATGAACTCGCCCTTTTCCGCGCTGCGCAGCAGCTTCCCGTCTCTGATGTAGCTGATGTCATCGGCACATTTGTCCAGGTCAGAGGTGATATGGGTGGAATAGAGGATGCTCCTGGTACCGTCTTGAACCAGCGCCCGAAAAAGCCCCAGCAGGTCATCACGGGAGACGGGGTCCAGACCGCTGGTGGGCTCATCAAAGATGAGGAGCTGCGCCCCGTGGGATAGGGCCAAGGCCACCATGTATTTCACCTTCATCCCCGAGGAAAGCTCGTTCACCTTTTTCTCCGGATCCAAAGCGAACATCTCCAGATAGCGGGCATAGGCCTGATCATCCCAGTCTCGGTAGAACCGCTTGGTAACCTCAGTGATCTGGGTGAGTCTTTTGTGTTTGTAAAAGTCCACGCCGCCGAAAACCACGCCAATCCGCTGTTTGCAGCTCTCCTCATGGCTGCGGAAATCCAGGCCGAACATCTCCACCGAACCGCCGTCGGGGCGCACCAGGTTCAAAATGCACTTTAAGGTGGTGGTCTTTCCTGCGCCGTTCCGACCGATCAAGCCCATAATCCTGCCGGGCTGCAGGGAGAAACTCACATCCTCCAGAGTAAACTTGGGATAGCGCTTAACAAGGTTCCTTACCACGAGCATTTTTATCAGTCCCCCTTGCTGGGAAAGATCTCTGTCAGAACCCCACCGGTCATCTTCAGGAATACATCACTGGCGATGAGGGCGATCCCCTTGGTCAGGGGGCTGGTGTCCCCTAAAACCACCAGCGTGTCACCTGGCTGAAGGTTGAGGGTGTCCCGGGCCTTTTTGGGCAGTACGATCTGGCCCCGCTCCCCCAAGGTAACCACGCCGAAGATGTGTTTGTTGCGGGGCGGGATGGGCATCCCCTCTTTTTGCGCATCGTGGCGCACCAAGTCCGTGAGGGAAACCTCAAAAAGATCCGCTAAGGCCTCGCAGTTGAGGATATCGGGCAGGGACTCGCCCCGCTCCCATTTGGCCACCGCCTGGCGGGAAACACCGATGTACTCCGCCACCTGTTCCTGGGTCAGTCCGCTGCGGCTGCGGAGATAGCGGAGGTTATCCGCGATATTACCCTTTGAACTTTTCATTCTTTTCATACCCCCCAAGTCTATGATACAGGCAGTATTCCCCCTTGCAAACCAACCAAAGCGCACACGTTTTGTTAGTTTTGGTTGCCCGCGGCCTAGACCCGGCAGCGACACCCAACTAAAAAGAGGTGTTCCCTGGGGAGAGCACCT
This sequence comes from Firmicutes bacterium UBA3914, assembly GCA_002391385.1. GTDB lineage: Bacteria > Bacillota > Limnochordia > Darwinibacteriales > Darwinibacteriaceae > DTU010. The sequence continues at coordinate 22,951 of DGEY01000080.1, forward strand.
CTTCACCGTTTTTCCCTAAGTAAGTCCATGGCCCTGGTCAAGGCAGTATCCACTCCCCGGTGGTAATCCGCCAGGGTCTGCTCGGCAAAGACCTGGGGCTGTTTGACCTGGCCTTCCAAGGGCCCGAACTGGGCATCCCGCAGTTCCTGGAAGCCGTAACTCAGCACATATTTACCGCTGGGCAGCAGCACACCCGTGGGCAGACCGTGCCCTGTACAGGCCACTTCGGTCCCCACCACCACTGCCAGGTCGTGTTCCAGGACCGCCCCCACAAACCGGTCCGCGGAGCTGAACACCAGCCTGTCGGTGAGGACAACCACAGGCCGAGAGCGGAAGAACTCCTCCCTGCTAGGTTTGACCTTCCAGCAGTACCAGGCGCTGTAACCCTCTTCCCGCGCTCCCCTGATCCGCCTTCCCAGCAGCGTTTCATAAAGGGGCCTCAACCGGTAGACCTGGCCCATACGGGGAGAGCGCCGGTAGCGGTAGGTTGCCACTACGGTTTCTTCCCTCACCAGGTAGGACAAAAGCTCCCGGAAGCTCTCATTTCCCCCGCTGTTGCCCCTCAGATCCAGGATCACGCCCTCCACGTCCGCCCCCTTGAGCTCAGCCGCGATCTGCTCCAGCCGGATGCGGAACTCCTTGGGCTCCACTTCAAAGCTGGGCACGGCGATCCGGGCGATTCCGTCTTCTAAGACGCAAGAAGGGTAGGGATCCCCTTCAGGCAGGGCGCGCCCAGCCTGCGCTGCGCTTGGCACGCTGAATCTGCAGTCGCCTCTGCGCCCTTCGGGGGTCCTGAAGGTGATCTCCAATTCCCCTGGGAAGGGGTGGCTGATCAGGGCTAGGTAGTGGAGATAAAGGCCATTGGCCAGGACCCTGGCGGCAACTGCCTGCTCTGTGGCCCCGTAGAAAAAGTGCCGGCTGGCCTCTTCCAACAGCTCTAGAAAGGGGATCCCGCTCAGCGTCAGGATTTCCGACCCCACAGGCAGCAGGGGCAGCCTCGTTTCGGCAATGATCGGAACTCCTTCTACCAAACGCACTGTGAAAAGGTTCTTGAGGGCGGGGTCAAAGTCGTAGAGCTGCCGTTCCACCTCGGGGAGGCCCCGATAGGGCCCCAGCGCCACGTGCCCGTCCCGCAGTTCGGATAGAAACCGGCTGGCCAGCCGGAAGAATTCCTTCTCAGTGCGCACCTGGGCCAGGCCAGCGGAGTAACGGGCATAGAGCTCGTCCCAGTCAAAGCCCAGCATTTCCTCTTTGTAGGCGAGGTTGACATAGTTGTCGCGGATCTCTTCGTAGATGAAGCGCAGGTCCCGGGCGAAGGTTTCCTGCAGGGAAAGCCCCGGGGTCTGGTCTGCCCTCCCCACCGGGCCAGCGGGGGGTGCAATACAGCCGGCCAGCAGGAGAACCACTGCGCTCAGAATTACTGCTCTGGGCATGGTACCAACTCCTTTTGCTCCCCACTGGTTACCAAGGGTAGAGGCAGTAACACGGATACTCCCGGTCTAAAGCATAGCCCAGTTTCTGGGCCAGGGCCAGCGACTCCTTACTATGGGCATCCCAATTTGGGTAGAGCCCCCGCTTCAAGCACTCTAGAATCAAAGCCGCCCCGCAGACGGTGGCCAGTCCCCGGCGGCGGTAGTCTACCCTGGTGTCGATTTCCACCTCGATCCCGCCCCGGAAAAAGGCATAGGCGGAAGCACCGGAGACCAGCTCCCCGCGGTGGAGGATGACAACGCCCAGGGCGTTAGCCGCGAACTGGCTGTAGCTGGCGAAGTTCCCGCACAGAGACCTGGCCCAGGGGAGGGCCAAAATCTCTTCGTAGAGCCCCTGATCAATGGGACGCAGCTCAAAGCCGGCGGGCAATCCCCCGGCCAGCTCCGCGAGTTTCCCGCGGTCAAACCTGCTGGGGTCCTGTTTGGTGGCATAGCGGATCCAGGGAACAGCCCGCGCCCCGTAGAACGCCTTGACGCCTTCCTCCCAGTCAGCATCGGGAGGCACCATGAGTACACCCTGGCCCACATAGTCCTGGGGTTTGGTGGCGATCAGCTCTGTGTTCACCTTACCCCCGAAAAAGCAGAAATCCCCAACGTAAATGGCGGCTGAGCGCGGCTGCGCCAGATCATCGGCGTAGGCATAGCCCATGCAGTCCTCCAGGCAGGACCGGATCATGGTATGCTCCTGGCCGGCAAAAAGCGGTGCAATGGTGCTTTTGTCAACCACTTTGTACAAAGCCATCCTTCTGCTTTACCCCTTTCCCTTGCGCCTCACCCTGGCCGTCCGGGAGGGATACCCTGCTCCAGCTTCTGTTCAGCGAAAGCCAGGAAGTGGGTTTCGTTGTAGATTTCTCCATGGCCCAAACATACCCTTGCAGCAAATCCCACTTGAGGGCTTGCATGAGAAAAGAGGCAGCGCTCTTCCCGGTCTCAGAAGAGCTCTGCCTCATCAGTTTAGCGCCAAACCTTTGGTCAGCGCGGAAGAGTCCGTTCCCCTACCAGAAGCACATCCCGCAGTCGTCACACATGTAACTCCTATTTTGGGGATTGTAAAAGGTGTTGGGGCTGCCGCACAACTTGCACTCCGGGTTCTTCTTTTCCTCTTCTTCATCTCCACCGGTCACCACATCAAGCTCGCTGGGTGAGAGCTCCTCGTCGCGGGGACGCAGGAAAGTCAAAAGCTTTCCCGCTTGCTCTTCTTCTAGTTCGAAACCTATGCTTCCCCCCAGCTCCATGAGTTCTGCCGCTGTACGGCAGCGCGCCGCTTCCCTGATGACTTCCTCACGGTTGTCACCCAAACGGGCAAGTAGCCTTTGAATGTTGATTTGACACACTCCTTCAGTCATTTTGACTCGTCAACAAGAAAGTCCACCGCCCTGCTGCGGACGGTACCCTTCCCTAGCACACTACTAGGAACTTGGGCGCCGTTCCTCCCCCTTTTTCCTTTTGGATACCCGGAGTGACCTTTTGCCGCTATTTCGGTGCAGACCAACTCGCTCTGAAGGTGTCACGGAACCAGAGGCAGCGGCTTTCCCTCAACAACAGTCAGGCGAGGCGGCTTCTTCTGCTGCAGCAAGAATTCGGCAACATCCCTCTCCAGGTCGTTTTGCCCGTATGGCAGCAGGATCAAGTGCTGGTATTCCCCTTGGATCACGATCATGCTGGCCTGGGGCAAAGCGAAAAACGTCTTCACCGCACTTTCCCGCGGCGGATACGGAGCGAATTCCGATTGGGCAAGCAAAGCTGAACACCCCAAGCAGCGTCTCTGGAACTAGCTTCCGTAAGATGACACTGTTTTTTATGCCACTCCTTTCCAAT
>DGEY01000080.1:26477-26695 GCA_002391385.1 Firmicutes bacterium UBA3914
CCCATCCCCATCACCGTGGTTGATTCGGAATCAGCCAGCATGGGGCAGGGATTTGCCGCGCTGGCCGCTGCCCGGGCTGCCCTTTTAGGCAAGGGCCGGGAAGAGATCTTGGAGATCATAGAGCGGGTCAAGGAGAAAACGACCGTGTTTGTGGCTGTCCCCACCCTGAAGTACCTGGCCCGCAGCGGTAAGGTCAGCCGGGTGCAGGCTATGGTGGC
>DGEY01000016.1 GCA_002391385.1 Firmicutes bacterium UBA3914
TGTCAGCCTAGCTGAGCTAGGTTTATCCCTCAGAAAAGCTTGATACTAGCTTGAATTGATAAGAGCGCACAAACTGTGGCTTATTCTCTCCAAACACAGAATTGTGTTGAAGACTTGTTTGGTTGTCAAGGTGCACTGTCACACGATTTCCGTGGGACAGCGAAGTTATATTAACACATCAGGGGCGCTTCTGTCAACGCCCCTGACCAGCATTTTTAGAAAAAACCGTAGCTAGCGCCTGGGAAGGCTCCAGGCCTACTGGTCCACATCTTCTTCTTTGCCCACGATATCGGCCACGGCCACCACCCGGTCGTTCTCATCCAGGCGCATGAGCACCACACCCATGGTATTTCTCCCCTGCTGGGAAATCTCTGCCACCTTCAGGCGGATCATGATGCCCTCAATGGAGAGGATCATGATCTCATTGCCCTCCCGCACCACCTGGGCTCCCACTATGGGGCCTGTGCGTTCATTCTTTTTCAGGGTGATGACGCCTTTGCCTCCCCGGTTCTGCAGGGGATACTCGTTGATGGATGTGCGCTTGCCGTAGCCCTGTTCCGTGACAACCAAGAGGTCCGCATCGTTGCTGGCCACAGCCAGACCCACCACCTCGTCCCTTTCATCCAGGCGGATGCCGATCACGCCCATGGCGGTGCGGCCCATGGGCCGGATCTGCTCTTCGGCAAAGCGGATGGCCTGACCGTAGCGGGTAACCAGGATCAGCTCGGAGCTGCCGTCGGTGAGCTCCACGCCCACAAGTTCATCGTTTTCCGCTAAGGTGATGCCGATCAAGCCGCCGCTGCGGTTGGTGTCAAACTCCTTGAGCGCGGTCTTTTTCACCGTCCCGCTGCGGGTGGCCATGACCAGGTACTTATCCTCATCGTAGTCCGCGATGGGGATGGTGGCCTGGATGCGCTCGCCGGGTTCGAAGTTGATCAAGTTGACCACGGCATAGCCCCGGGCGCTGCGGCCCGCCTCTGGTATTTCATGCCCCCGCAGGCGGTAGACCCGCCCCTTATTGGTAAAGAACAGGACATAGCTGTGGGTGCTGGCCACAAAGAGCATCTCCACAAAATCGTCGGCCTTGGTGGCCAGGGCAGTGATGCCCCTTCCTCCCCGCCGCTGGGCCCGGTAGGTATCCACCGGCAGGCGCTTGATGTAGCCGTGGTGGGTCAGGGTAACCACGATGTCCTCCTCGGCGATGAGGTCCTCATCCTCCAGATCTCCCACGGACACGCCGATTTTCGTGCGCCTGGGGTCGGCGTACTTCTCCCTAATTTCCAAAAGTTCATCTTTGATGATCTGGTAGACCAGGTTCATATCCCCCAGGATGGCCTTGAGCCGCTCGATGGTCTTGAGCAGCTCCGCATATTCCTGCTCGATCTTCTCCCGCTCCAGCCCGCTCAGCCGCCTGAGCTGCATGTCCAGGATGGCCACGGCCTGCCGTTCGGAAAGGCCGAAGCGGGCCATCAGCCGCTCCTTGGCATCGTCGTAGGCTGCCCTGATGATGGCGATGATCTCATCGATGTTGTTCAGGGCGATGCGCAGCCCCTCCAGGATATGGGCCCGCTCCTCCGCCTTGCGCAGCTCGAAGCGGGTGCGCCGCAGTATCACCTCTTTTTGGTGCTCCAGGTAGTGGCTGAGCAATTCCTTGAGGTTCATCACCCTGGGCTCGTTGTTCACCAAGGCCAGCATGATCACGCCGAAGGTATCCTCCAGCTGGCTGTGCTTGTACAGGCGGTTGAGCACCACATGGGGGGAAGCGTCCCGGCGCAGCTCGATGACAATGCGCATACCGCTTTTGTCCGATTCGTCCCGCAGATCGGTGATGCCGTCCACCTTTTTGTCCCGCACCAGTTCGGCGATTTTCTCAATGAGCCGCGCCTTGTTCACCTGGTAGGGCAGCTCCGTGATGAGGATGCGGGTTTTGCCGCTGGAGAGCTGTTCGATCTGGGCTTTTCCCCGCACCCGGATGCGCCCGCGCCCGGTCATGTACGCTTCCCGGATCCCGTCCCGGCCCTGGATGATCGCGCCGGTGGGAAAGTCCGGCCCCTTGATGTATTTCATCAGGCCCCGGATCTCGATCTCGGGGTCGTCAATGAGCGCGATTAAGCCATCGATTACCTCCCCCAGGTTGTGGGGTGGGATGTTGGTGGCCATGCCCACGGCAATTCCCGAGGCACCGTTCACCAGCAGGTTCGGGAACTTGCTGGGCAGAACCACCGGCTGCTCCAGGGTTTCATCGAAGTTGGGGTAGAAATCCACCGTGTCCTTGTCGATATCCCGGAGCATTTCCATGGCCAGGGGGCTCAGCCTCGCCTCGGTGTAACGCATGGCCGCAGGCGGGTCCCCGTCTATGCTGCCGAAGTTGCCGTGTCCGTCCACCAAAAGATACCGGTGGGAGAAGGGCTGGGCCATCCTCACCATGGCATCGTAGATCGCCGAGTCGCCGTGGGGATGGTACTTACCCATAACTTCACCCACGATGCGCGCCGCCTTTTTGTGGGGCCTATCCGGGCGGTTGCCCAGCTCCAGCATGGAATAGAGGATGCGCCGCTGCACCGGCTTTAAGCCGTCCCGCACATCGGGCAGGGCGCGCTCGACGATCACGCTCATGGCGTAGTTGATGTAGGAGGTTTTCATCTCCTCGGTTATCTTAACGGGGACTACTTTTCCGCTGCTTAGATTGATGCTCAACTAGATACACCCCCGGTTAAATGTCAATGTTGGTTGCCTCTGCAGCATGGGCCTCGATGAACTCCCGGCGGGGCTCCACTTTCTCCCCCATGAGGGTGGTGAAGATATCGTCGGCCAAAATGGCATCATCCACCGTCAGCTGCAAAATGGTGCGCTTGGCCGGATCCATGGTGGTCTCCCACAGCTGGTCGGCGTTCATCTCACCAAGACCCTTGTAGCGCTGGATCATGATGCCCGTGCGCCCAATGCGCTCCAGGATCTGCTCCAGTTCCTCATCGTCATAGGCGTAGTGGATATCCTTCCCCTTGCGCACCCCGTAGAGGGGAGGCATGGCGATATACACATAGCCCTGCTCCAGAAGGGGGCGCATGTAGCGGTAGAAGAAAGTCAAAAGCAGCGTGCGGATATGGGCCCCGTCCACATCGGCGTCGGTCATGAGGATGATCTTGTGGTAGCGGGCCTTGCTGATGTCAAAATCCTCCCCCACGCCGGTGCCGAAGGCGGTGATCATCGATCTGATCTCCGCGTTGCTCAGGATCTTGTCCAGGCGGGCCTTTTCCACGTTCAAGATCTTGCCCCTCAGGGGCAGAACCGCCTGGAAGCGCCGGTCCCTGCTCTGCTTGGCAGTACCGCCGGCGGAGTCCCCTTCCACGATGAAGATCTCGCAGATCTCCGGATCAGTAAAGCTGCAGTCGGCAAGCTTACCCGGCAGCGACGAAACCTCTAAGGCGGTCTTGCGCCTGGTCAGCTCCCTGGCCCGGCGCGCCGCCTGCCTGGCCCGGGAGGCCTGGATGCACTTATCCACGATGCGCTTGGCTTCGGCGGGATTCTCCTCCAGGAAACAGGACAAAGACTCATTGACCAAGGATTCCACAATGCCCCTGATTTCGCTGTTGCCCAGCTTAGTTTTGGTCTGCCCCTCAAACTGCGGGTCCTTGACCCGCACGCTGATCAGGGCGGTACAGCCCTCCCGCACATCGTCACCGGTGAAGTTCTCGTCGGAGTTCTTCAGAAAGTTTCTACGGCGGGCATAGTCATTGATGCTGCGGGTTAAGGCGCTGCGGAAGCCCACCAGGTGCGTGCCGCCCTCATGGGTATTGATGTTGTTGGCAAAACTGAGCATGGTTTCCGTGTAGCTGTCGTTGTACTGGATGGCAGCTTCCACGGTTACATCGTCTTTCTCACCCGCGATGTAGATGGGATTCCTGTTCAGAACGGTTTTGTTGCGGTTCAGGTAGTTAACGTAAGATACGATGCCGCCTTTGTACAGGAAGAAGTGCCGGCGCCTGGTGCGCTGATCCTCGAAGGTGATGGTGAGGCCCTTGTTCAGGAAGGCCAGTTCCCGCAGGCGGTAGACGATGATCTCTGCCTGGAAGTTGGTGGTCCGGAAAATTTCTTTATCGGGCAGGAAGCGGATAAAGGTGCCCTGCCCTTTCGTAGCTCCTAAGTCTTCCACCGGCCCCTGGGCCACGCCCCGGGCGTATCGTTGGATGTAGTGGCGGCCGTTGTACCAGACCTGGGCCTCCAGCCATTCCGAGAGCGCGTTAACCACGGACACACCCACACCGTGGAGTCCGCCGGAAACTTTGTAGTGCCCTCCCTCCTGGCCGAACTTGCCCCCGGCATGGAGCATGGTCAGAACAGTCTCCAAGGTGGAGATGCCCGTTTTGGAGTGAATCTCCACTGGAATACCGCTGCCGTTATCCCGGACAGATAACGAGCCGTCTTCATGAATGACCACGTCGATGCGGTCGCAGTAGCCGGCCATGGCCTCGTCAATGGAATTGTCCACTACTTCTTGAAACAGGTGATGCAGACCGCCCACGTCGGTGTTCCCGATGTACATGCCCGGCCTGAGCCGCACGGCCTCCAGGCCTTCCAAGACCTGGATCTGATCCGCTGTATAATTAGGAGCCGTATGCTTTTCCAAACTATCAACTCTCCTTAATCCGATTCTGTTTGCTCATAGCCTTTCCGTGCCCTTTTCGCCAGGGTTTGGGTGGAAATGGGCGATAGGTAGACCTGCTTGGTACAGATCACCAGGGAGGCAGGTTCCCCAGTCAATTGTACCACAAAACCCTCTTCCTCGGCAGTTTTTAGAAATTCTAGGTTGATGGGCTGGCTGCCGCTGTCTAAAGCGATCAAGCCCACCAGATCCTTTAGGGGGATCATCACATCGCCACCAATGTGCAGAAACATCAGCTCACCCTCTTTTCAGGCAATCCTTCCCTGGCGGATGTTGTAGATGGCGGCCCTTGCTGCCAGTTCCTGGGGAAAGGCGCTCAAACTGGTTGTGGTCACAATGGTCTGGGCCTTGGCATCAAGGAGGGTTAAAAGCTGCAGCTGCCGGCCCTGATCCAGTTCGCTTAAGACATCATCCAAAAGCACAACTGGATACTCCCCGGTTTCCGCCTGCATCAGTTCCAGCTGGGCCAAAATACAGGCGAGCACGGCACTGCGCTGCTGGCCCTGGCTGCCGAACTTCTTGAGATCCATCCCATTCACCAAAAAGAGGAGATCATCCCGCTGGGGACCGATCAAGGTCAGGCCCCGGCGGATCTCCTCGGCGCGCAGCTGCTGGAGCTGTTCCCGGAAGATGGCTTTCAGCTCCTCCCCGCTCAAGCCCGACGCTGCCTGGCCGAAGAACGGTTCGTACACCAGCTGGAGATCCTCCCGCTCCCCGCTGATCTCCCGGTGGATTTCCCGGGCATACATCTGCAGCTTCTCCACCACCGCCTGGCGGCGGGCGGTGACCCGGGTACCGAGGTTCACCAGCTGCCTGTCCCAGGCTGGCAGAAGCTGCAGCTGGGCGCGGCTTTCCTGGGCGGTTTTCAGCAGGCTGTTGCGCTGGCGGACCACCCGCTGGTACTCCAGGAGCGTCTGGCGGTAGACAGGATCGATTTGACAGATCTGGATATCTAAAAAGCGGCGGCGCTCTCCAGGGGGCCCCTTCACCAGCTGCAGGCTGTCGGGGCTGAAGAGCACTGCGTTCAAATTGCCCACGAAGTTGTTGGCGGTGGTGGCTTTGCCGTTCACCAAGAGGCGCTTCTTTTCCGTAAGGCTGAGCACACAGCTCAGGTCCAAACTGGCCAGCTTGCGCACCCGCGCGCTGGCCACAGCCGAGGAAGCGCCCTGCCTGATCAGATCCGCATCCCGCAGGGCGCGGTAAGATTTGCTCAGGGCCAGAACGTAAATGGCCTCCAAGAGATTGGTTTTCCCCTGGGCGTTGTCCCCCACGAAGATGTTCAGCCCCGGATCCAGGCCCAGGCTGACCTGTTCGTAGTTTCTAAAATCCTGCAGGGTAAGCTGTTCTAGCCGCATTCAATTCTCCGACCTAACTAGATAAGTCTCCCCGCTGACCTCCACAACAGCCCCGGGTTGGATTTTGCGTGAGCGCGCCGTTTCCACCTGGCCGTTGACCTTGACCATGCCCCCTTGGATCAGGCGCTTGGCCTCCCCCCCGGTCGCGGTGATCCGGGCCCACTTAAGGAACTGATCGAGCTGAATGGCATCGGTGTTGATAATCACTTCCCGCACAAAGACCAATCCTCTTCCCTGGCTAAATTCGCATGGGCATGACCACATACAGGTGGTCATCGCTGTCCACCGCTTTGATCAGGGCCTGCCTGGTGCCCTCGAAGCGGAACTCCACCTGTTCTCCGCCCATGGTCTTGAGCATATCAAGCAGGAACTTGGGGGCATAGGCTGCCTGCTGCCCGGGACCCTGCTGTTCCACACTGGCCTGCTCTTGGCTCTTGCCCAGCCTGGAGGTGGTGGCCACTTCTAGTATGCCTTCGTTCACCTGAATCAAGACGGGAGCCTCATCAGCCCGGCCAAACAGGGCCGCCCGCTCCAGGGCCTGGATCAGCTTCTGCCGCTTAATCACAAAGGCAGTCTCCTGATCTGTATACAGAACGGAACGGTAGCGGGGGAATCTGCCGTCAATCAGGCGCGTGGTGAAAATGGTGTCTTCAAAGTGGAATGCCAGCTGATTATCACCGAAAAAGACCTCCACCTGCGTTTCGGTCATGGGCAGGCAGCGCACCAGTTCGATCAGGTTGATCTTGGGTACTATGTATTCGCCATGTTCCACATGGGCCTGCCCCGTTTGGGCCCGCACATAGGAGAGGCGGTTGGAATCGGTGGCCACAAAGCTGATGGCACCCTCGGCGATCTCCATGAGGACGCCTTGGAAAATCGGTTTATGTTCATCGTTGGAAGCGGCAAAGACGCTGTTGCGGATCAGCCGTTCCAGCTCGTAGTCTGTCAAGCTGATCACTTTTTCCTGGCAACTGGGATATTCTGGAAACTCATCATCCACGATGGTGTTCAAAGCGAACTCCATGGTGTCCACGCTCACCAGTACCTGGCCGTCGCGCCGTTCCACCACCACAGGCATTTCCACGGGAAGTTTGCGCACCAGTTCGCAGAAGAGCCTGCCGCTGACCAGGTGTTCTCCCGGCTCCAGAACCTCACAGGGTGCTTTGGTCTGCACCGCGATCTGGAGGTTATTGGCGGTTAGGGTCAAGACATTATCCCGCGCCGCGAGGTGCAGGCCTGTTAAGGCCGGAGTTTGGTCATTTGTGGATATGGCCCGTTCAACAATGGCCACGCTGCTCACTAAGTCTGAACATTTGATCTGAAAGCGCATAAAATTACCTCCTGTGGATTACTTGGTCGCGGGTACACTGAGTAGTTAATAAAGATCTTTATTAGTAGGCGTAGTAGTAGGCCATGTTCAAATGTGGAAAACCTTTTTTGGGCCGTCGGATGTGAGTTTTGCACAGATGAGAAACTGTTGATGATTGTCCAGGCTTATCCACACGGCCAACAAACGCCAAACTGCCGAAAAAACTATCCCCAGGCTTTTCCACAGCCTATGCTCAGCCGCGGCGGATCAGACTGATCAGTTCCGTGACAGTGCTCTGCAGGGACGGATCCAGTTTCAGCTCGCTTTCGATCTTCTCGATGGCGTGGATCACTGTGGAGTGGTCCCGGCCGCCAAAGGCCTGTCCAATCTCGGGCAGGGAGCTTTCCGTCAGATCCCTGGCCAGGTACATGGCGATCTGCCTGGGAAAGGTGATGTTCCTGGTCCTGCGCTTGGACTTGAGCTCAGAAACCTTGATGGAATAATAATCAGCCACGATTTCCATAATACCCTCAATAGTAACCGGTTGGTGGGCCGGTGTCTTTAAGATATCCTTCAAGGCTTCCGCCACCGTTTCCAGGGTCAGGGGCGTGTTGTGCAGATTGGCGTGGGCGATCACCCGCACCAGGGCCCCCTCCAGTTCCCTGATGTTGGACTGGATGTGGGTCGCGATGTAGCTGAGGATCTCCTGATCGATCACCAAATTGTCGTCCTTCGCTTTCTTGCGCAGGATGGCGATGCGGGTTTCCAGATCCGGCGGCTGGATATCCGCGGTCAGTCCCCATTCAAAGCGGCTGCGCAGCCGCTCCTCCAAGGTGGGGATATCCTTAGGCGGCCGGTCAGAGGAGATCACCAGCTGGCGGTTGGCTTCGTAGAGGGCGTTAAAAGTATGGAAGAACTCTTCCTGGGTCGATTCCTTGCCGGCGACGAACTGGATGTCGTCGATGAGCAGGATGTCCGCATTGCGGTATTTATTGCGAAAATCAACCATGGACTTTTTGCCGATGGCTGAGATCAGATCGTTGGTAAAGGTCTCGGAGGTCACGTACACCACGGAGATGTTGGAATTCTGCTCCAGGGCATAGTGCCCGATGGCATGCATGAGGTGGGTTTTGCCCAAGCCCACTCCACCGTAGATGAACAGGGGGTTGTAGGCCTTGGCCGGGCCTTCCGCCACCGCTAAGGAGGCCGCATGGGCAAAGCGGTTGGAATTGCCCACCACGAAGTTCTCAAAGGTGTAGCGGGGGTTCAAGACTGAGGAACGGGGAGCCGGCGGATCCGCAGGCGCCGGCTGTTCGCTCAGGGGCGCGCGGTTGGACCAGTTTCTGTTGGTGGGCATTTGGCGTGCCGCAGGGGCGCCTGGAGAGCCCAAAGATCTCACCCCTTCCGGGATGGTGAATTTAAGGTCCCACTCCCTGTTGGTCACCTGGCGCAAAGTCCTGGTGAGGGGGTTGAAGTAGCGGGCTTCCACCCAGTCTTTGGTGAACTCGTTGGGGAATTCTACATATAGAGTATTGCCATCGAGGTAGACTGGCCGGCTGTCCTTCAGCCAGGCGTCGAAAGACCGCTCGGGTAAATCGGCGGCCATGATGCTCAGGACTTCCTCCCAGACCAGTCTCAATTGGTTCAGTTGATCCATGATGTACCCTCCCGATGACTCGAACTCCTAGGGTAGAGTTCTTGATTTATCCACAAGATCCTGCCTAGGCGCTTGCGCGCCGCCCCCGGGTTACCCGCAAGTTATGCACAATTGGCCGGTTGGCCAAAGGTTGTCCACACCCATCATACAGGGATTTATCCACAAGTTCAACAGTTTATCCACAGAGAGCTGGGTTTTCGCGTTCATTAAGCTACATGTGGACAACACTTTTTTTATCCCCAAGTTTTTTCACAGGTTGCCCACGGCAGGGTTTACGCAAAAGTGGCGAAATTGTCTGTTGAATTTTCAAACCCAGCTTAAGCCGGCGATCTCAAGTTATCCACAGCTGTGCAAAAGGGGGTTATCCCCAAGTTATCAACAAGCTGTGGATAAAAAACCAAGCTTTAGTGGGCAGATCGGTGCCGGGAACGTATGTTTACTTGAGTTATCCACAGCGGTGTGGACTGATTGTGGATTATTCTGTGTTCATTTGTGCATAACTGAGTGGTGG
>DGEY01000078.1 GCA_002391385.1 Firmicutes bacterium UBA3914
GAGTCTTTTTCGCGCGCCCAAAAACACTCGTATGTGTCTGCCATCTCAAGATCTGTCCAACTCTGGGCGCATTTTCAGGCCAAGAGACACAAAAAGGAGCGTTGCTCCTACTCAATCGAGTAGTTCTGCAACGCCCCCTTGCTTGCGGGTTTACTGCATTTGGAAGCCGGTGGAGCGCTGCGGCTCGGCGGGAAACTGTCCCCTGAGCAGTTCCTGTTCGGCCAGGGCGATCATCCGCCTTACCATGTGCCCTCCCACTGCTCCACATTCCCGTGACGTGATGTTGCCCCAGTAGCCAGTTTTGTACTCGGGGTTGATCCCCAGTTCACTGGCTACTTCGTATTTAAACTGGTTGAGGGCCTGAAAGGCTTGGGGGATCACTTTCCGTTTGATGTTGCTTGAACCTTGGGCCATTTTCTTTCCTCCCTTTCTGGTCTGTATAATCCCCCTGGCGCGCGGGTTTTACACCTGATAGGTTTTGGAAGCCTTTTTTGCTCCCGGCAGGATTCCCTAAGGGATAGTGGAATATATTCCGATGTATTCGTGATAACTATCGCGCAGTCAGAGCGGAAAGGGTGAGCCTGTTGATTGCAAAGACATTTCCCCGGGGAGGGGGAGATATACCGCACCGCAAGTCGGCTACGGACCATAAACCCATTGTGGTCATGCCGGCGCCTGAAATTGCGGTGATTCCCCTGCAGCAGCATATCGGAGCTCCCTGCGAGCCGGTTGTCGCTGTGGGCGACAAGGTGAAGATGGGGCAGGTGGTTGGCCAGTCCAAGGCGTTCATCTCTGCTCCAGTGCACGCCAGCGTTTCAGGGCAAGTTGTGGCCATCGAGGAAAGGCCTCTAGCCAACGGTCAAAAGGCACTGTCGGTGGTGATCAAAAACGACGGCCGCGATGAACCGGCAGGGGGCACAAAACGCGCTGATCTGCGGAAGCTGGCGGCCAACGCCATCCGCCAGGCGGTCAAGGATGCGGGTATTGTGGGTATGGGAGGAGCTGGTTTCCCCACCCATGTTAAGCTCAATCCGCCCAAGCCGGTGGACACCATTTTGATCAACGGGGCGGAGTGCGAACCCTACCTGACCTGTGACCACCGCCTCATGGCCGAGCGGGCTGCGGAGATGGTCCAGGGTCTTTTGGCCATCATGAAGGCCACGGGCGCCGCGCAAGGCGTGATCGGCATTGAGGCCAACAAGCCCGACGCCATCGCGAAGGTGCAGGAAGCCATCGCCGAATACGGAGAGCTTAGTGTCGCCATCCTGCAGGTGCGCTATCCCCAAGGGGCAGAGAAGCAGCTGATCAAGGCCATATTGAACCGGGAAGTGCCCAGCGGCGGGCTGCCCCACGATGTGGGCTGTGTGGTGAGCAATGTGCATACGGCCATCGCCGTCTACGAGGCCCTCAGTCTGGGCAAGAGTTCCTACGAACGGGTTGTGACCGTGAGCGGTGGTGCCGTGGTGGATCCCCGCAATGTGCTGGTGCGGGTGGGCACGCCCCTGGAGGAGCTCTTTGAGTTTTGCGGAGGCTTTCTGGGAGAACCGGAAGTCATTGTTTGTGGGGGACCCATGACCGGCTGGCCGGTTCAGGATCTGGGCGGCCCCGTGGTCAAGAACATGTCCGGCGTCTTAGCCCTCACCAAGGAGGAAGTGGGCTTCGATGAGAACCTCCCCTGCATTCGCTGTGAACGCTGTGTGCAGGTGTGTCCTATGGGTTTGACGCCTAACCTGCTCGGCGAGTATTCCCACATGGGAATGTACAAAGAAGCCGAGCGGATCCACTTAAGGGACTGCATCGAGTGTTCCCTCTGTTCTTATGTCTGTCCGGCCAAGCGGGCCCTGGTAACCTGGATCAAGCAGGGTAAAGCGGGCTTAGCCGCTGAGAAAGCCAAGGAAAAAGTGAGTTAGGGGTGAAAGGCATGCAGATCAAGACGGGTCCGTTTCTCCGTAGTCCCTTAACGATTAAGCAGATCATGATTGACGTGCTCATCGCGCTGACGCCTGCGGTGATAGCCGGTTTGGTTTTCTTTGGCCTGCCGGCCTTCAAGGTGCTGTTACTGAGTAGCCTCAGCGCCATCCTCACCGAGGCTCTGATCCTCAGGGCGCCCCTGACGCCCCGGGGCATCTTTGGCGATGGCAGCGCGGCTGTAACCGGCCTTTTGGTGGGTTTGATCCTACCCTCTACAGTGGCTTGGTGGGTGCCCATCGTCGGCTCGGTGTTGGCTATTGCTTTGGTCAAGTGGGCCTTTGGCGGTCTGGGGCACAATATCTTTAACCCCGCCTTGGGTGCCAGGGCGATTTTGCTTCTAGCCTTCACCTCCCAGTTAGTGAAGTTCACCGCCCCCTTCGAGGCGGTTACTGCGGCTACGCCTCTGCTCAGCACCCGCAGTTTCTCCTGGTCTTTGGTCTGGGGCAATGTGGGCGGCAGCATTGGTGAGACGTCAGTTATAGCGATCTTGTTGGGTGCCGCCTATCTGCTGTACAAAGGCCATATCAACTGGCGCAACCCCGTTGGCTATGTGGGCAGCGCCTTTATCCTGGCACTGCTTTGGGGTTTAGATCCTTGGTATACCATTACCGCGGGCGGGCTGCTGTTTGCCGCGGTCTTCATGGCTACGGATATGGTTACCTCCCCAGTTACGCCCCTGGGCCAGCTGATCTTCGGGATCGGGTGCGGCCTTTTGACCATGGTGATCAGGCAGTTTACCTCTCTGCCGGAAGGGGTCACCTTTGCCGTACTGACCATGAATGCCCTGGCCCCGGCCATTGAGTCTTTGACCATTCCGCGCATCTTCGGCCTTCCTGTAAGCCAGGAAAGCTTTAAGAAGGGCATCGCCGTAACCGCGGCCGCGGTAGTTGTGTTTGCGGCTTTCTTTGTGCTTCTAGATCGGTCGCAGCCCCCCGCTACACCGGTGTTCAGCTACGGGCAGTACCTGCCCATTGGCGAGCTGTTGGGTCAGGATGATTACGAAGTGGTGGATGAAAACGGCACCCGCTATTACCTGATCCGCGACGCGGAGGGCAACCCCGCCCAGACCGCGTTCGTGGCGGAGCAGGGTGGGTTTAACGGCCCCATCCGCTTCTTGATGGTACTAGATGCCGAGCATCGGATTCAGGACATCAGCGTCCTGGAGCATCGGGAGGATCCAGGGCTTGGCGAACTGGCCACAAGGCCGGAGTTCCTTGCGCAGTTTGTGGGACTTGACAAAGACAGCTCCTTCACCCTTGGTGTTGATATCCAAGCCGTGTCCGGTGCCACCATCTCTTCCCGGGCTCTGCTCAGCGGAGTTCAGAGGGCTCTGGAGCAGTTTGACCGCACCTTCTTCCCGCAGGAAGAACCGGGGGCCTACGCTGATGGCACCTATTACGCCCAAGTGGATTCCTTCGGCGGCCCGCTGGAACTGGAAGTGGTAGTTGCCGGCGGCCGGATTGCAGCGGTGAACGTTCTGGCCCACTCCGACACGCCGGGTATCTCTGATCCCGCTTACGGCAATGTGCCGCAGCGGATTGTGCAGGCCAATTCGCCGCAGGTGGAAGCCGCTTCCGGCGCCACGGTTTCCAGCCAGGCCATTATGAAAGCTGTGGAGCAGGCTCTGATGCAGGCCGCGGTCGGAGCTGCGGCCGAAGAAGCGGCTGATCTCTTCGCCATTTTGGTGGAAGACGGCACGTACCGGGCCAGCGCCAACGGTTTCGGCGGTGAGCTGGTGATCGATGTGACCGTTGAAGGCGGGAAGATCACAGACATTGAAGTTGTGGAATCCCAGGAAACCCCCTTCATCGCCGATGCAGCTTTCAAAGCGCTGATCCCCGCGATCATCGAAGCCCAGGGGCCGGTTGATGCCGCCAGCGGTGCCACCTTCACCAGCAAGGCCTTGCTGGAGGCTGTGGAGAAGGCGGTAAGCGGAGTAACAGAAGCGCCGGAAGGAGAGGCCGCGTACCTAGACGGCATCTACCGGGCGCAGGTGGACTCCTTCGGCGGTACCCTGGAACTTGAGGTGGTTGTGGAAGGCGGCCGCATTGCGGCGGTGAACGTTTTGGCGCATTCCGATACGCCGGGCATCTCTGACCCCGCCTACGAGAATGTGCCGCAGCGGATTGTGCAGGCCAACTCGCCGCAGGTGGAGATCGCCTCCGGTGCCACGGTGTCCAGTAAGGCAATCATGGCCGCTGTGGAGCAGGCCTTAGCACAGGCTGTCTCTTATACACATCT
>DGEY01000081.1 GCA_002391385.1 Firmicutes bacterium UBA3914
AAGGTATGCAGAGCTCTTGGAGCAGATCTTCCGCACCAAGCTGGACAAAGAGGCGCAGATCCTGCTCAAGGTACCCTCCCTGCTTGGCTTTCGAGATCGCAACATGGTGGCTCCCCTCCTTTTGGATGCGAGCCAGAAGCTCAAGGACAATCTCCTTCTCCAGGGCCTTTTGGCCGAGCACGGCTTGGCGGGGCTGGAATACCACCCCGGCTACACCCTCAAGGTGCAGACCCTGGGCAACCTCCGGCTCTGGCGGGGCAAGGAAGAAATCGGCAGCAAGGAGTGGCAGCGGGAAAAGGCGCTGGAGCTTTTCCTCCTCCTCTTCCTGAATCGGGGGAAGTACCTGCCCAGGGAGATCATCTTCGATACCCTCTGGCCCGAGGACGATCTGGAAACGGCTGCCCGCAATTTCAAGGTGTCCCTCAATGCGGTGCGCAAAGCGCTGGAACCGGACCGCACCGCGCAGCAGACCTCCTTTTATATCCTCAGGAGCCGCTCCAACTATGGGTTCAACCCCCAGGCCAGCTATGTCCTGGACGCCGAGGAACTGGAGCGCCTGATCAGGCTGGGCGACAGCGCAGCTCATCCCCACCACCAGGCGGAACTCTATCGGGAAGCGATCAAGCTTTACCGGGGGGATTTCCTGGAGGATCTGCCCTACCTGGAGTGGGTGGCGGACGAGCGGGAAAGGCTGCGCAGCCTGTTTTTGGACACCGCGGACAAACTGGCCAGGTACCTTTACGAGCGGGAGGAAAACGAAGAAGCCCTGAAGCTCACCGAACTACTCCTGCAGCACGATCCCTGCTGGGAACCGGCCTACCTGCTGCAGATGAAAATCTACGCCCGCACCAACAGGCCTTTTCTGGCGGTCAAGGTCTACCAGCGCTGCTGCGCAGTCTTGGACCGGGAACTCAATGTGACCCCCATGCCGGCCATCGAAAGGTTCTATCAAAAACTTACTTCCAAAATGTAACTGGTTTGTAACGCCCCTTCGTTAAGATTTGAACAAACTCACGAAGGGGTGTTGTGCATGGCTGTGTATGTGGTTGGAACCTATCATTCCATAGTGGGACGTCTAGAGGAAAGCGTCTATGATCTGCTCATTCAGGCAGGTAGAGGCGCCCTGGCAGATGCCGGCGTGGAAGCCCGGGACATCGACGGCATCTGGGTTGGCAACTTCAGCGGGGGCGGCTTCAACTCCCAGGAACACCTGGCCCCCTGCGCCGTGGAGATCCATCCCGATTTGCGGTTCAAGCCGGCAACCCGGGTGGAAAATGCCTGTGCTTCAGGCTCCGCAGCCATCGCCGCGGCCAAACAGGCTATTGAAGCCGGCGCCGCTGAACTGGCCCTGGTGATCGGTGTGGAGAAAATGACCAGCTTAAACACTTCCGGGGTCACTCAGGTTCTGGCCATGGCTTCCCACTGGCCGGAGGAAGGCGCCCAGGGCATGACCTTCCCCGGGCTCTTTGCCGAGTTCGCCAAGGGTTACCAGGAGCAGTATCAGATTTCCCCCGAAGAGCTCCGGGTGCTCCTGGCCAAAGTGGCCGCCAAAAACCACCGCAACGCCGCGGCCAATCCCCTGGCCCAGATGCCCTGGGAGTGCACCTATGAAGATATTCTAAACCGGCCGGAGGAAAAGAACCCCATCGTGGCCGCTCCCCTGCGGCTCTTCGACTGCTCCTTGATTTCCGACGGCGCCGCAGCCCTGGTTCTGGCCTCGGAGGATAAAGCCAAGGAGCTCCAAAATGAGCTGGTGGAACTGAAGGCCCTGGCCCATACCACCGACTACCTGCCCCTGAGCAAGCGCTCCAAGGCGGAGTTCACCGCGGGGCGCAGAGCCATCCACAGGGCCTATGAGCTGGCGGGGATCACCGTGGACGATCTGGACTTCGCGGAGGTGCACGACTGCTTCACCATCGCCGAAGTGCTGGCTTACGAGGCCATGGGCTTAACGCCCCCGGGCCGGGGTGCCCAGGCCATCGAGGAAGGCTGGGTGGAAGTTGGGGCAAGGCTGCCGGTAAACGCCTCCGGGGGCCTCAAGGCCAAGGGACATCCTGTAGGGGCAACGGGGGTGTCCATGGCGGTCTTGGCCGTGAGGCAGCTTTTGGGTAGGGCCATCGGCCACCAGATTCCCGGGGCGGAAATCGGCCTCACCTACAACATCGGCGGCAGTGCCGTGAGCAACTACGCCCTCATTTTCCAGCGCATCAGGTAAGACAGTACTCAGGGAAGATGCGACCCCGCCCTCTGCGGCGGGGTTCACCATTATTTAGCCAAAACCCCGCTCCCTGGCCTTGAACGTTTCCCTTATTCGTGGTATTATTTATAGTGAATACATTTTCATGCGTATATTCTTTCTTACACATAAATAAAGGAGGCGTTCCATGGATATCCGGGAATTCCAGAACCATCTGTGGCAGCTGTTCCGGGCCATCGGTCAGGGGCTGGACGGGCCCCTGGGAACCATTGTGCAGGCCCACGGGATCACCATGACCCAGCTGCGCATCCTCATGGAAGTGGACCACCGCAGTGAGATGACCGTGGGGGAACTGAGCCAGGCCCTGGGTTCAGCGCCGGCCAACTCATCCGCTATGTGCAAGACTCTGGAGAAAAAAGGCTTGGTGAGCCGGGACCGCAGCCCAGAGGATGAACGCATTGTGCTCATCACCTTGACACCTGAGGGCAAACGGGTGCTGCATCTGATCGAAGAGGATCTGAGCAGCAAGTTCGACCCCGTGCTGGAAGGTTATTCCCCCGGGGAATTTGAGCAGATTATCAGCGGTATGGAAAAGCTGAAAGAAGTGGTCACCAGCCTTCAGCAGGCTTTCCAGAACAGTCCAGGGAGGAGGTAGCCCATGCCTGACAGGGATAAAACCCCCAAAAAGCCATTGATCTTTTACTATCTCATCTCTATCGTTATCCTCTTCATCATCAACGCCGTGGTGCTCCCCTCGTTCCTCCGCCGCCAGCTCACGGAGGTTGATTACAGCACCTTCCTCCAGGCCTTGGAAGAAAACCGGGTGCTGGAGGTGGAAATGAGCGCTGATGGCCAGGAGCTGGCCTACGTGGCCTTGGACGCACGCGGCCAGCGCCAAACCTACGTAACTGTGGTCATGCCTGATCCGGACCTTTTGAGCCGGCTGCGGGCCAGCGAAAACAACATCCGCTTTTCCCGGGTCAAGCCCACCCAGCCCAATCCCATCCTCACGTACCTTTTCAGCCTGATCGTGCCCATGTTGATCATCTTGGGTTTAGGCCGGCTCTTCTCCCGGCAGCTCCAGACCAGGATGGGGAATATCATGGCCTTTGGCAAGAGCAATGCCCGGGTCTATGTGAAGGCCCAGACCGGCAAAACCTTTGCCGATGTGGCGGGCCAGGATGAGGCCAAGGAAGCGCTCATGGAGATCGTGGACTTCCTCCATGATCCGGAGAAATACACCCGCATCGGGGCCTCCCTGCCGAAAGGGGCACTGCTGGTGGGCCCGCCGGGCACCGGTAAAACGCTGCTGGCCCAGGCGGTGGCCGGCGAAGCTCAGGTACCCTTTTTCTCCATTTCCGGCTCGGAGTTCGTGGAGATGTTTGTGGGACTGGGGGCCGCCAAAGTGCGGGATCTCTTTAAGCAGGCGGAAGAGAAGGCCCCCTGCATAGTGTTCATCGACGAGATCGACACCATCGGCAAAAAGCGGGGTGAGGGCGGCCTTGCCGGTAACGACGAGCGGGAGCAGACCCTCAACCAGCTCCTCACGGAAATGGACGGCTTCGACTCCCGCAAAGGGGTGGTCCTTTTGGCCGCGACCAACCGCCCCGAATCCCTTGACCCCGCCCTCTTGCGCCCGGGCCGCTTCGACCGGCGGATTCCCGTGGAACTGCCTGACCTGGCGGGACGTACAGCCATCCTCAAGGTCCATGCGGCCAAAGTGGCCATGGAACCAGGCGTGGACCTGGAGGCCATCGCCCGGGCCACCGCGGGTGCCTCGGGGGCAGATCTGGCCAATATTATCAACGAAGCGGCCCTGCGGGCTGTCCGGCTGGGCAGAAGCCGGGTAACCCAGGAGGACCTGGAGGAAAGCGTGGAAGTGGTCATCGCCGGCTACGAAAAGAAAAACGCCACCATTTCCCCCAAGGAAAAGGAGATCATCGCCTACCACGAAATCGGGCATGCTTTGGTGGCGGCCAAACAGACCAACTCTCCGCCGGTGCACAAGATCACCATCATCCCCCGCACTTCAGGTGCTTTGGGGTACACCATGCAGGTGGAAGAGGATGACCGCTACCTTTTGACCAAGGAAGAGGCCATGGCCCGCCTGGCCACCTTAACCGGCGGACGGGCCGCGGAAGAGCTGGTGTTCAACACAGCCACCACCGGTGCCGCCAACGACATCGAAAAGGCCACCCGGCTGGCCAGGGCCATGGTCACCCGCTACGGCATGAGCGAGCAGTTCGGCATGGTGGCCCTGGAGACGGTGACCAACCCCTACCTGGGCGGCGATGCGGTGCCCACCTGCTCCTCGGAAACGGCCGCGGCCGTGGACAAGGCCGTGATGGAGCTGATCAACAAAGCCCATGAGCGGGCGGTGAACATCCTCAAGGACAACATGGACAAACTGCACGAGCTGGCCCGCCACCTCCTGGCCAAGGAGACCATCACCGGCGAGGAGTTCATGCAGATCCTAGGCACCTAACAGCCAAAGGGGAATGGGCCTTCTTTGCCCATTCCCCTTTGCATTTTCCTGATCAAACAGCCGCCTTGCCTACTTCACCGGGATGTAATAGTCCAGAATCAGCTCGCCGTTTGCGTCGGGCTCGGTGTAGCGGGGGCAGTTGTAGAGCTCCATGGACCAGCCGGCGGCTTGGTCGTACTCATAACCTTTCCCCAAGAGGGCCTCCATGGTCACGGTGTGGGCAGCAAAGAGCACTTCAGCTTCTTGGCCCTTGATCCAGGCCACCGCCGCCCGGCCTGCGGGAAGTATGCGGCCTTCGAAGCCCTCTGGCACGGGCACCTCGGGTTTCATCAGCATCCCGCAGATATAGGTGAAGCTTTCCTCTCCCCAGTCCCCGATCCAACCCACATAGTCCTCCGCCACGTGATACTCCCGCAGCGTCTCCAGGGTGGCAAAGGTTCCGTCGTTAAAGCACTGGTGCCAGAGGGCAGGTATGGGATTGCTCTCCATCTCCTTGGGCACCTGTATGGCCTTTCCCACCACGCACAGCTGGGGCAAATCCTTCACCTCAAAATGTACTAGCCTGGGCACTGTCCATCGCCCCTTTCCCATTTTTACCCAATGCTTCGCCAGTGCACTCCCCGTTCCTGCCACCGCTTAAGCCGCGGGGAAAACAAAACTTAGGCGGCATAAAGCGGCCAGCCTTACTGCAGCCTGGTGCCGCACTGACTGCAGTATTTGGCACTTGTGGGAGCGGGGCTGCCGCACTCGGGACAGCTCAGGCGCTCGCCGCGCACCAGCCGCCGCAGCCAGCCGGCGATGCTCTCCGAATGGCCCACCAGGGTAAGACCCAGACCGATTTTCACCAGGTAACTGCCGATACCAAGCAGCACTATACCCACCGCCGCCCCTTCAAAGGACACCAAGCGCCTCAAGGCAGGACTCCTCCAGGGCATGATGAAGGGATCGTCCATACCAACGGCGAAAAAACCCCGCAGGAACAGCAGCAAACCGACTATGGCGCAAACGCCGCCGAGGATCAAAAGCGCAATGCCTCCTCTGGCGAGCTTCCTGGACATGCCATCACCCTCCTCCCTTGCATCATACGCTGTGGCCCGCTGAAGACATACCCCGGCGGAGGGAGCAAGCGCCCCGCGGCGAGCTGTCGAGATCTGCCAATCACATTAAAGGAGGCGTCTTCGTGCTGGAGCAGCTGCTTTTTGCTTCCCTCCACAACCTGCATCTTTTGGAGAAAACGGATAAAGCCACCGTCGTTTCCGATCTGATGGGGCTGCAGGCCCAGTTTGCCAATAATCCCAAGTACGCCCTGCAGATCAGGGCCGCAGACTATGATGAAGAAACCTGGGGCGAAGGGCTGGTCAAAACCTGGACCTTCCGGGGTACACTCCACGCCGTGCGCCGGGAAGAGCTGGGACTTTACCTCTCGGCCGTTGGCGTGAAGGAGACCTGGGATGACCGTTGGGACCTGGATCCTGCCCTCAAACCCCATTGGGCGGAGCAGCTGTGCAGCTGGATCGCTGCAGGTATCACCCAAAGGAGCGCCCTCAAAGAGCAGGCCCGGGCGAGCGGCATGGAGCCGGAGGTGCTGAAGAAGGTCTTCCACGGCTGGGGCGGACTGCTGCGGGATATGTGCAGCCGCGGCATGATCGCCTACGCCCCGGGCACGGGGAAAGAGTTTGTCCCCTGCTTTGACGTGGAGTTTATGGATCGGCGGACCGCCCGGCAGGAAGTGATCCGTCGCTATTTCCAAACCTTCGGCCCGGCCACCTTCACCGACTGCGCCTATTTCACCGGCTTCCGCCAGCGGGAAGTGGCGGAGCTTGTGGAACAAGCCGGCCTGCCCCTGAGAAGCATCACCCACCAAGGCCGGGAGTACTATTACCTCAATCAGCTGCCCAGCACCGGCCAGATCCCCGACTGCCTCTTTCTGGCGGGCTTTGATCAGCTGATCTTGGGCTACAGGGAGCGCAGTCGCTTCCTGGACGAGGAAGACAAGACCAAGGTTACCACCAACACCGGCATCGTCTTCCCCACCATCCTGCTCCGGGGCAGGCTCAGGGCCAGGTGGAAAAAGGAACGGAGGCGGCTTGTGATCACCCCCTTCCGCCCCCTCACCAAAAAAGACGAGGAGCTCATCGCAGGAAAAGCAGGGGAAATCTTCGGCCCTGAGCTGCAGACTGTGGTCTTTGCCCCGCCCCTTAGCTAGGACTCCGCCTACGGGACGGAGTTAGCACCTCCTTCCTTTTCGCCGCACAATTTCGCCGCCGGCTGGTCAACACCCTCCCCCACCAACTTGCAGCAGAACTGTCTAGAGCTTGCTGAGGTCCTGGCTGAAGCGGCGCGCCAGCTCGGCGGGCCACTCCGTAAGGGGTGCCAGGCGACCTAAGAAAAAGCGCAGCGTCTTGGGCTCATCCACAAAGCGCAGCCCGCCAATGAGCCGGCGGTTTTGGTAAAGCCAGGTGATCCTATCCACAGCGCAGCTGAGCTGGGAGAGGCTGTACACCCTGCGGGGGACAGCTAGGCGGAGGAGCTCTAGGTCAGCCAGGACTTCCCTCCCCTGGGCATCCCTGGCTTCGGACAGGGTGCCCCGCTCCATACCCCTGATGCCGCTTACCAAGTACAAAGCGGCGGCAAGGGCCCCAGCTGGGTATTGCTCCTGGGGCAGGTGGTCCAGAAACTCCCGGGCGTTGAGGTGGCAGCCCAGCCCGCCGGGGGGAGTGACCACAGGAACACCCCGCTTCTCCAGCTCCCGAACCATGTAGGCAGTGAACTGGGGTCCCTGGCTGATCATATCTTCGTCCATGGTTTCCTCCAGCCCCACCGCGATGGCTTCCATCTCCCGCACAGACATCCCGCCATAGGTGAGAAACCCTTCGTAAAGCGGCAGAAGTTCCCGGAGCCGCCCATAGAGTTCTTCGCTGTTAGTGCAGATCCCGCCTCCCCGGGCGCAGCCGAGCTTTCTGGCGGAGAAGTAGATCACGTCCACAAGTTCCGCAACACGGCGGGTGATTTCCCGTATACTCAGCTTTTGGCAAGCCGCTTCCCGCTCCTTGATGAAGTGCAGATTGTCCGCCAAAAGGCTGGCATCCAGCACCAGCAAGAGACCGTGCCTTTGGCAGATTTCCCTCACCGCAGCTAGGTTGGCCAGGGAAAAGGGCTGGCCGCCGATGAGGTTGGTACCTGCCTCCATGCGTACAAAAGCGATCTTCTCCGCTCCGTACCTCTGGATGAGAGCTTCCAGCCTTTCCTCATCCATGTTCCCCTTAAAGGGGTGAACACTTGTGGTCTCAAGGGCTTCCGGGATGTAAGCTTCCGGCATTTCCCCGCCCTGGAGCACCACATGGGCCTTGGTGGTGGTGAAATGGTAGTTGGTCACAACAACAGCTGTCTCTTATACACATCTG
>DGEY01000067.1:0-10842 GCA_002391385.1 Firmicutes bacterium UBA3914
TTTTCAAAAAGGATGTCGATCCACCTTGCACTTTCCGGATGATGTGTTGCTGAGTGTTATGGCCGGGTTGGATGAGGAAACCGTCGCACACAGCAGAAGAGTGGAAGCTCTGGTGCTGGCTATCGGGCAGAGCATGGGGTTAACAGCCGCCGAACTTGATGCTTTGCGAATCGGTGCCTCCGTGCACGATGTGGGTAAGCAGCTTATCCCCGAAACCATCCTGAAAAAGAAGGAACCCCTCACCCCCATGGAATGGGCGATCATAGAGACCCATCCCCAGTTAGGGTATGAACTGGTGCAACCTTTGGGTCTCAGCGATGCAGTGACAGAGATAGTCTTAGGTCACCATCTGTGGGCCAACGGTCAGGGGGGCTATCCCCTTAACGGGAAGCTGAAAACGCCCAGTTTGCTGGCGCAGATCACCACCGTCGCCGATGTTGTGGATGCCATGACCAGCCACCGGGCCTACAGGCCGGCCTTGAACCCCGCCGCCTGCCTGGAGTATCTGGAAGCCAACGCGGGAACGAGATTCAACGAAGATGTGGTGGAAGTGTTCAAGAGGAAGATATACCCCAATTACCGCAAGTCTGGCTAGGGAGACCGGAGTTTCCGGTCTTTTTCTTTTGCCCCCACAGGCGGGTACGGTGCAAGGGAAAAGGAGTTCAAGCTCCCGCCTCTAATATACCCTACGGGGAGCGTTGATGATGGGGGACGCAGCAATGGACTGGAGGATGTGCCGTGGGCTTTTTCATTGAAACAACGATCAAAGGCGTGGAGCTGCGCTTTCAGACCCAGCCCGGCGTATTTTCCCCCGGTGCCATAGACAAGGGAACCCTGGCCATGCTGTCCACTGTGGAGTTTCAGCCGGGAGACAGGGTACTGGATCTGGGCTGCGGTTACGGAGTGGTGGGAATCTTGGCGGCCAAGCTCATCGGAGCGCAGAATGTGGTCATGGTTGACATTGATCCCCTGGCTGTGCAGCTGGCTCGAGAAAACGCAGTCCTCAACGGCGTCTCGGAAATTCTGGTCTGCCAAAGCGACGGCTTTAGCGGTCTAGCGGAGACCGGATTCACCAAGATCTTGTGCAACCCGCCCTATCATACCGACTTCTCCGTGGCCAAGCACTTCCTGGAAAAAGGGTTCAACCGCCTCACCCTGGGCGGCAAGCTGTACATGGTGGTGAAGCGCAAGGAGTGGTACAAAAACAAGCTCATCTCCCTTTTCGGCGGCGTACGTGTTGAATACATCGACGGATACTATGTCCTCTGCGCAGAGAAAAGGTCGCCTGATTACGCCAGGGCGAAGAAAAAAGGAAGATGAAGCCGGAGGCATCAACTGCATCTGCCAGCATTCCCCCGGACCGCATCTTCGATGGTGAACACATCCACCCGGGGCACCTTGCGGTTGGCGATGTAGATCACCCCGTCGTCGAAGAACATGGTGCCGAAGGAGACTGGGGTTTCCTGCAGAAGTGCCCAGCTTTTGGTGTCCCAGATGCGCATGGTGCCCTTAGCGGCACAGACTAAATACTGTTCGGTCATGGCCGCGCAGCCCAGCGAGCATTTGATCTTCTTCAGATGCTGCACCGGGGAGGCGCTTTTTTTGTCCCAGAAGATCAGGGAATTGTCGGCCGATACAGAAACCAGGTAATCCTGAAAGGAAAAGAGGTCGTGGATGTTACCTTTGTGCCCGGAAAAGGTGGCGGTGTGCTTGAGGGTTGCCTTCTCGAAGGCGTAGATGTTTTTGTCCACACCCCCCAAGTAGATGGTGCTTTCATCCTGCGCCAGTGCCCACACGCTGCCCTTTTCTTCGTTTAAGTAGCAGACCCGGTCGTAGTTACGCTTATCCACCACGGCCAGTCCCCGATTGCGTACGGGAAAGTAGATGTTCCCTTCATCGACCAAGACTGTCCCCAGATCCAAGTCAGACTGGTTGTCTCTGCCAAACCGCTGCTGGTAAGTGACCTCACCGCTCCTTTTATCCATGACGTGGAAGAAGTAAATGCTGTTGCCGTAGATGCTGCGTTCATCCACCGCGAAGCGGGCACCCTTGTTCAGATTGTCGTTGGGCGGAAGGGTGTACACGGTCAGGGCTTGCTTGGTTTTCTTGTCCCACCTGATGATCTCTCTACCTATGGATGTGTAGATGGAATCGGCGTCAAAATCCATCCTGTGCACCTGCGCGGTAAAGAGCGTAGCCTGCTCCGTCACTATAACACCTCCCTCTTTTTCCCCTTTACGGCTAAGATACTATTTTTTTCCACGAAGTCCTGCCTTGGCGCAGACCTCCAGCGCGGTGGGGAAAGGGACTTTGTGAAGGCGGTTGCAAGCGGTTTTTAAGCGCGGGTACAAGGACTATCGGCAAGGGAAGAGAATAAAGAATAAAATCCTGGGAAGAAATGTGAAATCAGAACATTGGAACTTGAACACAAAGGGAAAGGCGCAGCCAGGGAGGTGCCCCAAGTGAGAGGAAGTATTGCCCTCAAAATCAGCGCGTTCGTCGGCGTCTTGGTGCTCGTTGTTAGTGCGGGGTTAGGACTCATCGCTTATTTCAGCGGTTCCTCCGCGGTGATCAACCAGGTTGAACAAGCTCTCTTGCGGGAAGTGGAAGAGGCCGTCGTCTATCTGGAAAGCCAGTTCCAAGTACAGCTCACAGCTTTGGAGGCCATCGCGGCGCGGCCGGAGATCAAGAGCATGGACTGGGAGGTGCAAAAGCCCGTCCTCCAAGCGGAACTGGAACGGTTGGGCTTGTATCTGGCCATTGGTGTGGTGGATCCCCAGGGGTTCGCCCAGTACACCGATGATACCACTGCGGATTTGGGCGACCGGCCCTATGTGCAGCAGGCCCTCCAGGGACGCTCGGGGGTTTCTGACCTCTTGGTGAGCCGGGTTACCAACAGCCTGGTCCTGATGTACGCGGTACCCATTTGGCAGGATGGCCGCGTGGTGGGCGTCCTGGTGGGAAGGCGCGACGCCGGGGCCCTGAACGCCATGACCGATCGGCTAGGCTTCGGCGAGCGGGGCTGGGCGGTGGTCTTCAGCCCCGATGGAACGGTGTTCGCCCACCCCAACCGGGAGTACGTGCTCGAGCAGAGGAACCTGTTTAACGAACGGGAGCAGGAAGAGCTGGCCGCAGCGGGACAAGCTGTCCGGGAGCTGGGTGTGGGTCAAACCGGCATCATCCGCTACGAGGCCGAAGGGAGCCGCCGCATCGTGGCGGTGGCGCCTGTGCCTTCCACCGGCTGGATCATCGGGGTGGGAGCACTGGAAGCGGATGTGCTCACAGATGTTTACCGCCTGCGTAATGTGGCTGCACTGGTAGCGGTGGGCTTTTTGATCCTGGGCGTAGCCGCGGCGATCTTCCTTGGCCGCCAGATTGCCAAGCCCCTCCATCAGGTGCAGGTGGTCATTGAATCCGCTGCCGCTGGCGATCTGACCAAAGGCGTAGAGATGCGTTCCAGGGATGAGATCGGCAGTGTGGCGGAGGCGGTAAACAAAACAGTGGACAGCCTCAGGGAAGCGCTGAGCCTGATCTCGGAAACCACCGCTGACCTGGCTGACACCAGCGCCCGGCTGGCCGCAGCCGCGGAAGAAGTGAGTGCCTCGGTGGAAGAAGTGGCCAGCACCACCAACGAGTTTTCCGGGACGTTAGACTCCATGAATGCCAACGCCCGGGCCATGAATGAAATGGTGCAGGGAGTGTCCCGCCAGGCCAGCCGCGGCAGCCAGGCGGTGGCCGGCATTGTGAACCAAATGGAAGCCCTCAACGAGATGACCTACACCCTGGCCAGTGACGTAACGGGCCTGGGCTCCCTCTCGGATGAGATCGGTAATATCGTGAACGCGATCAGCGCCATCGCCGAACAGACCAATCTTTTGGCCCTCAACGCCGCCATTGAAGCGGCCCGGGCCGGGGAACACGGCCGCGGGTTTGCAGTGGTGGCGGAAGAGGTCCGCAAGCTGGCGGAGGAGTCCTCCGCGGCCACCAAGGAGATCGCCACCCTCATCGGACAGATCCAAAGCAAGATCGCCGGTATCGTGGGCAGCATGAGCGAAGGTTCCGGACAGGCGGAAATCGCTTTGCAAAAGGTGAGGGAGGGCAGTGAAATCCTCGGCGGCATCCTGGGGGCGGTGGC
This sequence comes from Firmicutes bacterium UBA3914, assembly GCA_002391385.1. Lineage (GTDB taxonomy): Bacteria > Bacillota > Limnochordia > Darwinibacteriales > Darwinibacteriaceae > DTU010. Next base: position 4,136 of record DGEY01000067.1, read on the forward strand.
GGAAATCAACCGTCAGGTGGAATCCTTTACCGCTGGCTTGGAGCAGATCAACAGCGGCGGACACGACATAGCCAGCGCCACGGAGGAGCAGGCAGCTTCCATGCAGGAAGTGGCCGACTCTGCCCAGGATCTCATGGACACCGGCGTGAAACTGCAGGAGCTGGTCTCGCGCTTCACCCTCAGGGGCTAGTAGGCCCACGGGCTGTGTCCACCAGCCAAGAGATGATGTTCCAGAATCTCTCTTCGGTTAGGGCGTGACCGCCCCCGTAGCGGTGGTGCACCAGGCGATCTGCGGCACCTAGTTGCGCGTAAGTTTTTCTAGCTTCCGCCTCAATGATGTGGGCATCTAGGGAGTACTTATCCTCTGTGGCAGAGACCAAAAGGAACGGGCGGGGAGCGGCGCATTTCACCAGGTCTGTGAGCTCGTAGCGGGCGGAGAAGCCGGGAATGACCAGCGCCATCTCCAGGCCCGTTCCGGCGCGCATTTTCTGCCCGTACGTGCAGGCCGCTCCGCTGGCACAGCCAAAGGCCAGCTCGGTGTTGAGGGCCATTTGAAAGATGGCCGTGTTTCCACCGTAGGAATGGCCCAGGACCCCGATGCGGGCTTCATCTACAAGGGGGTGGTTTTTCAGTAGGTTAAAGCCGATGTTGGCATCGTCCAGCACCTTCTTCATCAAGGTGCTCCCCCGGAGCAGCCGGTAGCACATTTCGTTGTAGTGCTGAAAAAAGTCGTTGTCCCCATCTGGAACCGTGCCTTGGCGGTTGGGCCTGCGGTCTTCGAAACAGATGGAGTCGGGAGCAAGGACGGCAAAGCCCCGCTGGGCTAGGGCCGGGCCAAAGGCCTGCAGAAAGTCGCCCGCTAGGCCAACCACTTCACTTTTCCCCAGATGCCGTTCCCCGTTATGTTGATGGTGGATGAGCACGCCGGGGAAGGGCCCGGAGCCTTGGGGCAGCAGGAGATAGGCAGGTATCTCATCGCCCTCACTTCCCCCATAGCTGATCAAAAACCTGGAATACCCCTCGCATTCCTCTTCTTCTAAAACCTGGAACGCCGGGGGCGAACCTGGGGGAGCAAGCCCCAGGTAAGTCCTGATCTCTTCCCTGAGTGCAGTGCAGTCCATACGGTACGTCCCTCCCGTCATAGCCGGTCTGGCTGGCAGTTGAGAGTAGTTTTCTGCAGCTAACTGAAAAAGCCTGCTGTGCTTAGCTTGTGTGTGGTTATCTCGACAATCCACGAAGGGGGTTCCACCATGAACAGCGGATTTGTGCTGCAGCGAGTCTCCGCCCGTGACCCGGATTTCCCGGCCCTGCGGGCGGGGGTCGCAGCACTGAAGGATATTCTGGAGGGAAGGATCTCCACCGATGCTGAACTCCTCCTTGAGCTTGCCCGGTTTCAAGCGGAGGATGGATCCTTTCGCCTAACCGACAGCTGGGAAATGCCCGCGGACGCACGGGTAGACTTCGGATACTACCCCACTTACCTGGCGGCTGCAATTTTCATGCGGGAATACCTGCGGCCCGAGCCCCGGATTTCCCCCAAGACCGTTGAAGAAGTGCTGGCCAGGGCTCTGCAGGCCAGCTTGGGAAGGGAACTCAGGGGGCACGGCTACGAGGCGGAGCGGGGAACGATTGAGGCCTTGGATGCCTTCAGACAGGGGGGGCTGCGGGAGTTTCTAGAACGCTCACCGGCGCTTGCCCCCCGCTTCCAGGCAGCTGTCTGGAACATCCTGGATGAACGGGAGGCAGTCCTCCAAAAAGAAGGGGTTTATCAGGGAGCCTGGGGGGCCGATCATACAGAGGAGTGGCGGCGGCTCTTAGGGGAAATTAGGCCCAGGCGGAGGAAATATGCGGCTTACGGGAGCAATATGTATGCCGGACAGATGAAGGAGCGCTGCCCCGGGGCGAAACTGCTGGGCCCGACCTACCTGCCCGATTTTAACCTGAAGTTTTACCGCACAGCCACCATTGAGCCACGGCGGGGAGCGAAGACCCCAGCTGTGATCTGGGAGATCGGGCAGGACGACGAGGTTTCTTTGGATCGGTGGGAAGGGTATCCCAAGTCCTACCGCAAGCGGAGTTTTGTTGTCACGCTCCAGGATGCAGAGTGTGCGGTCATGGCCTACGTGATGACTGAGGAGAGGAAGGAGCGCGACGCCGGAGTCAAACCCAGGGAGTCCTACCTCGATCTGATCCGCCAGGGTTACCGCGACGCAGGGTTTACAGAAGAGCCCTTTCCCGCGGGATGACCTTACAGATCCCAGGGAGGTGGTTGTGTGCGTTACGAAACGGCGCTGGACATCCACCGCCGGCTGGAGGCCGCGGTTGGGGGAGATGCAGATGCGCAGATGCTGTACTCCGATCTGGTGAGCCTGGCGGTGGAGTATGCGCGGATGCGCACCGATTGGCAGCTTGCTGATGGCAAGAAGCGGATGAACATGGATGAAGCCAGGACGATCACGCATAACGCCCTGATCGGCGCCTGCAATGCCCTGGCCAGGTACCTGGCCAGGCAGGAAAAGGATACAAGCTGGCGCCAAGATCTAACCGACGACCGCCGGGAGATCGGCGATTTCGCCTGCTACCTGCACGCCATTTTAGGTATCGCGGCCCGCTGAGTAGAACTGCCCTAGGGCCAAAGCAGGGCGATCAGAGCCGCAATCAGCACCGCGGGGAGCATATTCCCCAGCCGCAGTTTGGTCAAACCCAGCATGTTCAGCCCGATGCCTAAAATGAGCATGCCGCCAGTTGCGGTGAGCTCTTGAATGACAAGCTCGCTGAGGAAGGGAGCAATCCAGGTGGCGAGAAGAGCAATCGCTCCCTGGTAGATAAAGACCGGGATGGCGGAAAAGGCCACGCCCAGACCCAGGGAGGCCGTGAAAAGAACGGCTGTGGTGCCATCGAGCATGGATTTGGCATAAAGCACCTGGTGATCCCCGGTAAGGCCGCTGTTCAGGCTGCCCACCACAGCCATGGCCCCGACGCAGTAAACCAGGGTTGCCGTGAGAAAACCTTGGGAAAAATCAGCCGCGCCAAGCTTAACCCGGCCGCCGCCCATGGCGCGCAGTTTTTCCCCGAAGCGCTCGATCCGGCTTTCCAGATCCAGATTCTCCCCCAGAATCGACCCCACAACCAGGGAAGCGATGGGGATCAAGATATTACTGCTCTGCAGGCCCATGGAAACACCGATAATGAGTACCGCCAGAGCCAGGGCCTGCATGATGGTCTGGCTGGTTTTCTCCGCCAGCCGGACCACGCTTCCCAAGAGCGCACCGCAGATAATAGCCGCTGCATTCACCAAGGGACCCCATAAGACCACGGGCACGACCTCCACCATAGGATATGCTCCCAGATCTTCGCCCTTTTCAGCTGGCTTCCTGCAATCGTAGGAGTAATACCGCTCAGATCGCCCTCGGCGGTCTGTTTTTCTGTTTTAGTGCGCTTTTCGCTGCAGATGGATGGAATTTGGTCAGTTTTTGGTTAGAACCCACTGCTACACTAACAGACAAGAAGCCCTAGAAACTTAGGAGGTGTCTTGTCTTGAGTGGGAAACGCAAGCTGTTTGTTGTTTTACTGTTGTTTTTAGTCTTGCTGCTGCAGGGCTGCGGCGGCGGAGGCGGCGGTGGGAACAAGGCTCCCAAAATCACCTCTACCATCCCAGCAGGTAAAACTCTGACTGTGATTCCTGGACAAGTAGTGGACTTCAGTGTTACTGCCAAGGATGACGATGGCGATGCCTTGAGCTATTTGTGGGAGGCCAGCAAGGGCACGCTCGATGCTGGGAACACCAGCACGGCCAAGTGGACAGCCCCGAGTACGGCGGGTAGCGCTACTGTGAAGGTGACGGTGGCTGATGGGAAGGGCGGTACGGCTTCCCATACTTGGACCATCACCATCGGCAGCGTACAACCGCCCAGGATTCTCAACCCGAAACCGGAATCCAGCCCCACACAGCGCGCTGAGGTGAATATCAACGAAGAGATCATACTCTCCATCCAGACCAATGATCCCCAGGGACTGCCCCTGGAGTCCGAGTGGACGTGCACCCGGGGAACCATAGAAAACCCGCAGCTGAATACCGCGAAATGGAAAGCCCCAGGAACCACTGGCCCGGCCCAGGTAACAGTTAAGGTGACCAACAGTGCGGGGGTGTCCAGTTCCCATACCTGGTATTTCACCGTCAAAGGCAGTATTGTGTACGTAAGAGAAGATATCACCGGTACAGTGACCTGGGTAGCTGGGAATATCTACGTAATCGATCAACACGACATTTACGTTAGGGGCACGCTCACCATCAACGCTGGCGCGGTGGTGAAGTTCGGCGACGGCCTTTCCCTGCTTACACGTGACAGCGGGCGCATCTCAGCCCAGGGCAGCGCAGAGTCGCCAGTAGTTTTCACATCCCTCCACGATGATCTGTGGGGCGGCGACACCAATGGGAACCAGGATGCGACCACGCCCGAACCCGGCGTATGGGGTTCAGTGTATTTGGGCACCAGAAGCGGGAACAAGTTCGAGTACTGCCATTTCTACTACGGCGGCGGCGGCTGGATGGATGGTATGCTCGATCTGGGCTCTTCCTCGGGTACGTCGGTCAAGAACTGCACCTTTGCCTTCGCCGAGGGATTTGCCTTATATGCCGTGGAGGCGGAGAAGGTAACCATCGAGGGGAATACTTTCTATCTCAACGAAAAACCTCTGGCGATTAACGTCTCTACGAGCCTGGACGATTCCAACACGTTCCACAATCCGCAGGCTCCCAGTGAACAGAACACCTATCAGGGGATCTTTGTGCAGCCGCGGCCCACGTCGACATTCACCCAGAGCATTTCCTGGGCTGAGTCGGAAGCCGCCTTTGTGCTGGAGGATTACCAATGGTACATTGACGACAGTGGCAAGCTGACCTTGGGGCCGGGCGTCACGGTGAAACTGCCCGCGAGTGCCGACATGGCCGTCCGAACGAATTTGGAGGCCAAGGGGGAAGCGGGAAGACCTGTCGTCTTTACATCAATACACGACAGCACCTACGGCGGCGACAGCAGTGGACCCGCTCCTGATGATCCCCAGCGCGGTGACTGGAACTCCATCCTAATAGAGAACGAGGCTAGAGCCACCTTTGAGCACTGCGTCATTGCCTACGGAGGCGGCGGCGAGAGCTTGTCCGATGGCTGGGCAGCTCTGAGGGTCTATGATAACTCTAACGCAGTTACGATCAAAAACACGCTTTTCAAGGATAACAACCGCGCCCTGGATCTCATGTCTCCCAAGGGCACCATTGAGAACTGCAGATTTGAGCGCAATTTGTACCCGCTGAAGGTCGATGTGAACATTGACACGGACAACAGCCTGGTTATCGTCGACAACGACTACAACGCTATCTACGTCTACAGCGAACGCTGGCCTCTATTTACACGCCAGTCCGTCGAGTGGCTGCACACCGGTGTTCCCTATGTACTCCTCAGCGGCCTGGCTCTTGATCAAACGACCATTCAGCTAGGCACAGGGACTATCTTGAGGGCATACCAGGATGTCGACATTGATGTGAGCAACCTTTCTCGCCTCCAGGGCTTTGCTAATGCTTACTTCACCTCCTATCGCGATACTCAGCGCGGAGGAAATGTGGGTTGGCCTGGCCCGGCTGCGAAGGGCGACTGGGAAGGCATTTGGGATGATAGCCAACTCAAATACGTCTCTGCCCCCAACGTTTTATACGCCCGGTATCCCGAATGATGGCTTGGGACAAGGAAAGCAAGAACGGCTCCAGATCTGCTCTGGAGCCGTCCCTCTGCTCGTCAGTCGCTTGGGGGTCCTAGGTTGAGGCTGTGGTAGGCCTGCTGTGTTTCTGGGGAAGGTTTCACCCCGAGTTCCCTCTGGAGGATGCCCGTGAGCAGGGCATACTGCCGCTGGGCCGCCTGGCGCTGGCCGCTTTTGGCGTACGCCTCGATTAAGAGCGCATGGTAGAGTTCGTTCAGTTCGTCCCGTTTCAGCAGCATAACCAGTTCGCTGATGGCCTTCTCGTACTGGCTGGCCCTCAAGTAGCAGTGCACCAGGCGCAGCTGGGCTTCCCCGCAGCGCAGGCGCAGCGCTTCCCTGTGGGGGATCACCCACTGGTAATCCAGGTTTTCCAGGTAATCGCCGTGGTAGTGCTTCAGCGCCTCTTCCAGCAGCTTCATCTGCTCCGGCGAATCCGCTTCCTGGCTGAGGGCGGCCTTGAGCAGCGCCTCGAAGCGGTCCAGGTCTGTGGACGCGGGCACCGTTAGAGAGTAGGCGTCGGTGCCCCGCTGGATCAGATCCGGCAGTCCGTAGTTCTTCAGCACAGTGCGCAGGCGGTAGAGGGTGGTGTGGAACTGGGCATCTGCCTTCTCCAGGTCTTGGTTGTCATCGGGCCACAGCGCTTCGATGATCTGGTCCTTGGTAACGGGTTGGCCCACATGGGCTAAGTAGATAAGCAGATCCCTGGCCCTCTGGCTGCGCCATTTGATGCCCGTGAGCTCCTGGGAATCCACGAAGATGCGCACGGGTCCCAAGAGCTGCAGACGCAGGGCGGGTACCGCTGCGCGGTGGGCCGACTCCTCAGGACTCCGCAGGCGCTCCAGGGCTTCCGCAGCCATATTGCGCACATATTCCACAGCATCTTTCTGCAGCATCGCCAGGAGGCTGCAGGCCTCATCTCCGCCGATCTCCACGAGCACGGGGATGATCCGCTGCTT
>DGEY01000067.1:11070-14785 GCA_002391385.1 Firmicutes bacterium UBA3914
AGGTGCTTGAGGCAGCGCTCTCCCACCTTGCGCAGTACCCGCTGCACGAAACTGGTTTCAATCCCCTCTGCGAGTCCATGCATCAAGAGGGGATGGTACCAGTGGTAGCAGGATACGAAGTTCTGCAGGTCGTTGATCTTGGCGGAAGTGGTTAGTGCCTGATAGGTGTACTCCCGAGCCTTTTCCACATCGCCGTGGAGGAAATGGAGATAGGCCAGGGACTGGTAGGCATAGGCCAGGCACTTGCTGAACCCCATCTCCTGGGCACTGGCTGCGGCTTCCTTGAGCAGAGTCAGGCCCCAATCCCAGGAGCCAGTGCGGGCCAAAATGGGTGCGGCCACCGTGGGCACGGAGGTCCTGTACAAACGGGGCAGGGACGCTGCCACCTCCAAGGCTTCCAGGGCGCAGGCGCGAGCCGCGACCCACTTGCCCTGGATGGCCAGGGTGCGCGCCAGGAAAACCAAATTGAGGGCCAAATCGCAGCGATTGCTCTCATGTTCCCGCACATAGTCAATCCCGCGGCGGAAACAGAGCTCAGCATCGGCAAACCGCCCCAAGTTGGTGTAGACCATGGCCAGCTGCAGGCACGACGAGGGGAGGAGCTCCGTTAAGCCCATCTTTTCCCGCAGCGCCTCGCTGCGCTCGGCGATGAGCAGGGCTTGCTCCGTTTCACCCCAATCATCATAGATGGCCGACATCATGTCTTGGAAATCATACCCCGGCATCACGCCTTCAGGGCAGAGGGATAAAGCACGTTTAAACAGCAGGAGCGCCCGGGCGGGTTCCCCCAAGAGGTAAGTGACGTTCCCCAACGCCTCGAGAATTCGCACCAGCGCTTCTGCATCCCCTGCCCCCTCGTATTCCTCCAGGCACCGCCTGAGGATCTCCCGGGATTCCCGGAAACGTCCGGCGGCGTAATAGATGGTGGATTTTTCGATGGCCAGGAGGAGCTTGAAGCGGGAAGTGGAGAGATTGGTTTCAGCGTCAAAGAGAAACTGGAAGCTCTCTTCCTGGGCGCCGCGGCCCCGGGAGATACGGGCCTTGAGCAGCTGGCATTCGGCTAGACCGATCTGGTCACCCGCCAGTGTGAAGAGGGACTCGGCCCGGTCCACAGCCTTTTGAGCATGTCCCAGCTGGCCGCGGTTTATCTCCACCAGCGCCTGCAGCAGGGAGAGCCGGGGATCGCCCCGGATCTGCTCCAAGGTGAGGGCCTCCTCCAGCCAGGAGCTGAGCTCCTGCCACCTGCCGTGGAGTACCGCTTCTTCCCCTAAAGCGGCCACCAGGTCGGGGATGCCTTCGCTTTCCCCTGCCTCCAGGTAGCAGCCGATGGCCTGGGGGAGATTACCCCGGCCGATGGCAATGGTACCAGCTTTCTTGTATAAACCGGGCTTTTCTGGCCCCAGTTTGCCGCGCAGGTGGGAGCGCACCACCGGCACCAGGTTGTACTGCTCGCCCAGCTGCTCCAAGAAGAACTGGTGGGCCTGGAGATAGCGGATCTTCTCCTCCGAGCCGGTACTGCCCAGGAGCTGATCGCAGTCGGCCGCGGTAAACTGGGAGAACACAGAGGTCTTGATCAAAAAGTCCGAGATTTCTTCCGGCATTTCTTGCAGCAGCTCCCGATCCATGTAGGCGGCCAGGGCAGGGGGAATTCTCTCTTTGGCTGTTTCCGGCCCGCTGCTCAGCTGGGCGAAAAAGCTCACTGTGATTGGCCAGCCGCCGCTCAGGGCAGCCACCAGCTCCAGCTGCTCCTCGGTTAGGGAGCTATCCCGCAGGGCAAAAAACCGCTCCAGTTCCGCAGGGGTCAGGCTTAGATCCCTGCGGCCGATGAGCTGCACCTGCCCAGCCAAATGCAGACCTTCCAGGGCCAGACGGCCCAACAGGTCCAGGGAGCTCCTTCCGCTGAGAACCAGTTGACTGCCGGCAGGGAGCAGGGGGATCAGCTCTGAAACGAAGCGGTAGATGATGGGATCGCTGATCACCTGCCAGTTGTCCAAGACGATGAGCAGACCAGAGGAGCTGGCCTCCAGTGCGTCGACAAAAAAGCTTAGTGCAGGGCGGCACAGCGCTTCCGGTTCCGTCCTAGACACTAAGCGGTGTAGCTGCACTTCGTTTAGGGTAGTATGCCTCTGGAGGGCAGCCGCGAGATGCCTGATGAAGGTCCTCGGTTCATCATCATGGGGATCTAGGCTGTACCAGGCGGCGGGACGGGCAGAGGCGCGAACCAGCTGGCTTAAGAGCACCGTCTTGCCGCAGCCTGCAGGGGCCAAAACCAACAGCACCTTGCAATCAGGACCCGGAAGGCGCTGGAGGAGAGCAGTACGCTCCACCATCTGCGCCTGGTATTGCGGGCACTGCAGTTTGGTGGCAATTACTGGCATGTGGTCGGGATGGCGGATCACCGCAGTCACCTTCTTCGGCATTTTTTTCCTTCTTCGCCGCAGCTTTTGTTGTTCCTGCCGACGGGGAAAAGCATACTTCGCTGGATATGCTAATTCCTGAGGTGATACTGTGATCAAAGTGAGGGATCGACTGCAGCTGGGCATGATGGCAGGGCTGGCTGGCGTAGTGGCCAAGGATCTGGTGGGCGGGTTCATGACCAGATCTGGCTTGAGCAAAGGAGCGGGCCCCCAGCGCGCCGCGGGGATGCTGCTGCCTGCCTACAAAACCCATACACCCCTGGGCCAGGCCGCGGGCTGGCTGGCCGATGCCACGGTGGGGAGCCTGTTGGGCATTGCCACGGTTTATACGCTGACCTTTACAGGCCGCGATCGGGCCTTTCTCAAGGGGCTCACCACAGGAGCTTTGGCCTGGGTGGGCCTTTACGGCGTCTTGAGCAACATGGGGGCCACCGACGTGCGCAATGTCCAGCCCAAAACAGTGCTGAGGGAACTCTTGGGCCATCTCGTCTACGGTGTAGTCACGGCATCCACCGCTGTTGCCCTAGGGGACGAAGATCTCTTCAGCGGCGGGATACCCTGGAGCGCCAGCAGCCTGCGGGTGGAGGAGGTGCCCCTTGCCCCGCTGCGCCGGCGGTAAGTGAATTGAGGCACTAATCACATCCTGGAGGAATAGGGGAAAATGCGGAGAATTTTGAAATACCCGCATTTATCCCACCGGGAGGTGTGTTTGGTGAGAGAGTATCGCTGCGCTGGAAGATGCTGCTGCTGGTCTTTGTCGTGATTATGCTGCCGGTTTTGGTCTTAGGCATTAATGAATACCGCCAAACGAGGGACATGATCACCGACATGCTGCGCGTTACCGCCGGGAAGCCCTGTCCAACGGACTCGCCTTTGCCGATGGATTCCTCAAGTCGGTGGAAGAGGCGGTGGTCATGCTCAGCCGCAACCCTGATGTACTGGCCGTCTTAGATGAACCTGGTCTGGAAGCTGAGGTCTCCCAGGTTCTAGGGAGTTATGTAACTTCCCACGGCGATGTGGAGAATGCCTTCTACGGAACAAGGGATAAGGCGTTTTACGTCTACCCTTGGCCCTCTGGCGGCCTGCCTCCCGGATTTGATCCCACCGCCCGCCCCTGGTACACGCAGGCTTTGGCGGCGGATGGACTGATTTGGACTGAACCTTATGTGGATACAGGCACTGGTAAGCTGGTTGTAACCGCGGCCCTGCCCGTCAAAAGGCAGGGTGAGAGCATGCCCCTGGGCGTTGTGGGTATTGACGTCACCCTGGAGCGCTTAGCGGGCATTATCTCTTCCCGC
>DGEY01000067.1:15035-15637 GCA_002391385.1 Firmicutes bacterium UBA3914
ATTAGACCGGCCAGGAGCAGATGTTCGTGGCCTATGCCGCGCTGGAGCGCACCGGCTGGCCGCTGGGGGCCATGGTTTCCTATGCCGAAGCCAATACATACGTCCAGCGGCAGCTGGGGCGCACGGTGCTCATCGGCTTCATTTTCCTGGTCGCGGCCTTTGCCGTGGGTTCCATTGTTACCAACCGCATGCTGGTCAGGCCGGTGCTGCAGCTGGCTGCGGCAGCTAAGAAGATCAGCGAAGGGGACTTCACCAGCGAAGTGCAGCTGCAGAAAAAAGACGAGCTGGGAGTGTTGGCCGAGGCATTTCGAACTCTCCAGCGGGAGCTGGGCAGGCTCATCGGCGAACTAAAGGCAGCCAGCAACAAGACCGCCGACCTGAGCAGGACGGTTTACCGCTCCAGCCAGGAGATCAGCGCTTCCACCGAAGAAATGGCCGCCACCACCAGCGAGTTTGCCAGCTCGGTGCAGCGCACCAGCGACAACGTCCAATCCATCGATGAGGAAGGCACCGCCATCCGGCAGATCTCCGCCCAGGGGGAAACGGCCATTGCCCAGGCGGTCAACCAGATGAAGAGCATTGAAGAGAGCTTTGCCCAGCTG
>DGEY01000067.1:15813-21633 GCA_002391385.1 Firmicutes bacterium UBA3914
GAACAGCTCAGCATCCAGTCCAAGGAAATTGGCAAGATCACCGATCTGATCCGGGGCATCTCGGAGCAAACCAACCTCCTGGCCCTCAATGCGGCCATTGAAGCGGCCCGGGCCGGGGAACAGGGCCGGGGCTTTGCGGTGGTGGCCGAGGAAGTGCGCAGCCTCGCCGAGCAGTCCGCCGCGGCCACGGAGCAGATCGCCAGCCTCCTGCGGGAAGTGAACGTGCAGATCGGGGAAGTGATGGGGGAAGCCAACAAGAGCATAGGGGAAGTGCAGGCGGGCTCCAGCAGTGTAGAGTCCGCGGGCCAGACCTTCGCCCGATCGGGCGGGCCATCAACAACATCAGCTCCCGGATCCGGGAAGTGGCCTCCTATGCTCTGGAGCTCAGCAGCGGCTCCGAGCAGATGGCTGCCGCCACAGAGGAGCAGGCTGCTACGCTGCAGGAGATCACCGCCTCCGCCAACGAGCTGGCTGAGCAGGCCACGCGGCTGATGCAGCTCACGGAAGGGTTTAAGATGTAGGGGTGGAAAAACGTCTATTGAGGAGTGGGCCGCCCGCCGGGGGGCCCACTTTTCGCGCCGGAGCCCGGCAGGGATTGGCCCGCAGTTCGCGGAAGTAGTCCGCAGCTCAAGCAAGATGGAGGCATGGAGGCAATGAACAAGGCACAGTACGAAAGCTTAATCCCCAAGCCCGTTCTTCTGGAGAAGCGGGGCGGGGTATGCAGCCTAACCCCGGAGAGCAGAATCTGTGTTCAGGCAGGTTCCACTTGGGCCCTGCAGGCCGCTGAGTATCTGGCAGGGCGGCTTCGGCCCCTAACTGGCCTGCCCCTACCCGTGGAGGAGGCGGCCCAGGCTTTTGAGCCCGGCTGCATCTATTTCACAGCCCAGGGCGCCGGTACTGAGCTGGGGGAAGAGGGCTACCAGCTCAGCACCGAGGAGGGGTGTTTGATCATCAGAGCCCGGGGATTTGCTGGGTTTTTCTACGGCTGTCAAACCTTAAGGCAGCTGCTGCCGCCGGCAGAAGGTCCCTGGGAGATCCCGGGCGTCTTTATAGAGGATTATCCCCGCTTCCCTTGGCGGGGGTCCATGCTGGATGTGGCCCGGAGCTTTTTCACCGTGGATGAGGTTAAGCGCCTGCTGGATCTTTTGGCGGCTTACAAGCTCAACCGCCTGCACCTGCACTTAAGCGACGATCAGGGGTGGAGGATCATGATCGACAGCTGGCCCAACCTGGCCCTTCACGGCGGAAGCGGCGCGGTGGAGGGGGGCCGCGCGGGCTTTTTCACTAAGGCAGAATACCAGGAGCTCGCGGCCTACGCCCAGAGCCGAGCCATTACCCTGGTGCCGGAAATCGATCTCCCCGGGCATACCAATGCTGCCCTGGCGTCCTATCCCGAGCTCAACCGGGATGGAGTTGCCCCCGGGCTGTACCGGGGGATGAAGGTGGGTTTCAGCACCCTGGCGGCGGAGAAGGAGATCACCTATAAGTTCGTGTCGGACGTCCTAGGGGAGCTGGCCGCGCTTACCCCGGGCCCCTACCTCCACGTGGGCGGCGATGAGGCCCATTCCACCAAGGACGAGGAATACCGGCTGTTTATGGGGCGCGTTCAGGATATCGTGGCTGAACTGGGTAAAACGCTGGTGGGCTGGGACGAGATCATCCAGGCGGGTTTGCGGCCGGGGGATCTGGTCCAGATCTGGCGCAAGGATACCCGTCCCCGGGAGGCGGTGAGGCAGGGAGCTAAGCTGATCATGTCCCCCTGCACCCGTGTCTATCTGGATATGAAATACGGGCCAGAAACTGAGCTGGGCCAGGACTGGGCCGCCCTCATTGAGGTGGAAGATGCCTACAGCTGGGATCCGGTCTCGGTCTATCCGGATGTCGGCGAGGAAGACGTTTTGGGGGTGGAAGCGCCCCTCTGGACTGAAACCATCCACAACCTTGGAGATATGGAATACATGCTGTTTCCCCGGCTGTTAGGCGTGGCGGAGATCGGCTGGTCGCCGCGGCAGGGGAGAAGCTGGGAGGAATACCGCCTGCGGCTGGCCGCCCATGGACCGCGCCTGCGGGCCGCGGGGGTAAACTTCTACCGCTCGGGGCAGGTGCCCTGGGAGGAGAGGTGAGCTGGCCGCTGCTCCATGGGGTGGTTGAAAAGAAAAACCTCCACTGAGCAGTGGAGGCGCCTAAGCCAGAAGCAGCTGAATCTGGCGTCCTGGCCAGGGCGGGCAGGACTGGCGGCCGTGGGCAGCAGCCGTCCCGCCCTTTTGGCCAAGCAGATTTTGTCACAGGTTTGCTGGGCTCTGGCAGCAGCCGGGCAAGCCTAGCGCTTTTCCCTGGTGGAAAGGGTGCTCAAGAAGACCGCCGTAATGAGCACGATACCGATGATCAAGTCGATCAGGTAAGCGCTGGTGCCCATCAAAACCAGTCCGTTGCGCACCACGCCCATGAACAGCGTGCCGATGAAGGCGCCGCCGATGGTTCCCACCCCACCGAACATGGAGGTGCCGCCGATGACAGTGGATGCAATGGCGGTGAGCTCCATGCCCTGCCCCGCGGTGGGGGTGACGCCCCGCAGATAGGCCATTTGAATGATGCTGGCCAGGGCGGAAGCGACGCCGATGAGCACGAAGTTGGTGATGCGGATGCGGTCGGTGTGGATACCGGACAGGCGGGCCGCTTCCTCATTGCCGCCCGTGGCGTAAACCTTAAACCCGTAGCTGGTTTTATGAAGGATGAAGCCTGCGATGAAGGTTACGGCCAAAAACCAGAGGGCCGGTACGGGCAGGTTGAGGAAGGTGCGGGCGCCTGTGACGTTGTAGAACGCATCCGGCAGGCGGACGGAGGCGGGGGCACCGCCGGAGATGACCAGGGCAAAACCCCGGTAAATCATTTGTGTGCCTAGGGTAACGATGAAGGGGGGCAGCGCTCCTTTCACCGTCACGACACCGTTAATCAGTCCGAAACCCGCGCCGGCCAGAAGACCGACCAGGGATGCCAGCCAGATGTTCATGCCGTTTTGGAAGAGGATGGCCACGATCATGCCCACTGCGGCGAAAATGGAACCCACGGACAGATCGATGTCGGTGGAGATGATGATCATGGTCATGAACATGACGATTAAGCCCGAGATAGATACCTGCCGCAGGATGTTGAGGATATTGGGCACCGTGAGAAATGTGTTGGTTACTAGGGAAAAGAAGACGCAGAGCAGGACGAAAACCACCAGCACGCCCACTTCTCGTCTGAACTTCAGTGCACCTAGCAAGTTTTTCACCGCGATCACTCCTTTTGTTCCTACTTCTGCACGGCCAGTGCCATGATCTTATCAAAAGTGGCCTCCCTGGCCAGGAATTCCCCTTTGATGGAGCCGTTGGCCATCACCAGGACGCGGTCGCTCATGGCCAGGAGTTCTTCTAGGTCAGAAGAGATGACGATCACAGAGATTCCCTGGTCCACCAGCTCCTGGATGACCTTGCGGATCTCTGCCTTGGCCCCCACATCGACGCCCCGGGTCGGTTCGTCCAGGATGAGGATTTTGGGCTTCACATTCAGCCAGCGGGCCAGGAGCACCTTCTGCTGGTTACCTCCGCTCAGGTAGCGGATGGTCTGACTCAGCCCAGAGGTCTTGATCTGCAGGTCGCTGATGGATTTGGCGGCCATTTCCTCGATGCGCTTGTTGTCCAGCACATTCCCGTAGGAAGTAAGTTCATCTATGATTGCAGCACCGGCGTTTTGCCAAACCGACATATCCCAGAACACGCCCAGATTACGGCGGTCCTCGGTCAGGTAGCCTATGCCGTGCTCGATGGCTTGCCGTGGGTTTTTGATCTTGATTTCTCTGCCTTCCAGTTCGATGGTGCCGCTGTCCGGCTGGTGCACCCCGAACAAGGTGGTGGCCAGCTCCGTGCGCCCGGCACCTTGAATGCCAGCCAGCCCCAGGATTTCCTGTCTATAGAGATCGAAATTAATGTCCTTCAAACGCAGCCGGTTTTGACTGAGGCCCCGCACCTTCAGCACCACTTCTCCACGCACCGCGGTGCTCTCCTTGGGAGTGGGCAGCGGTACATCGCCCACCATCATATGGACAAGCCCCTCAATGGTGGCATCCTTGGTGTCCAGGGTGCCCACATGCCTGCCGTTGCGCAGTACAGTCACCCGGTCGGTGATCTCCATCATTTCGCTGAGGATGTGGCTGACGATCATGATGGTTGTGCCTTCATTTTTCAGGCGGCGCAGCACTTCAAAGAGGGTTTCCACCTCTCCAGGAGTCAAGGCCGAGGTGGGTTCGTCCATGATCAGGAATTTAGCTGTGCCGTTGAGGGCCTGCACGATGGCTGTGAGCTGCTTGAGGGCCACGCTCAGCTCGCCGACCCTGGCCCGGGGATCGATGGACTGGCCGATCTGCCGGAACAGCTCCACCGTCCGTTCTTCCATCTCGTCCCACTTGGGCTGCCCGAACCGGTTGGTGATCAGGCGCCCCAGGAACACGTTTTGCGCGACAGTGAGATTACCGCAGAGGGGGATCTCCTGGTGCACGATGGAGATGCCGTGGCGCTCTGCTTCCAGCGGGCTGTTCACTTCCAGGGGCCTGCCGTCCCAGAGGATCTGCCCCTGGTCCCGGCGGTAGATCCCGCCGGTGATCTTGATCAGCGTCGATTTCCCCGCGCCGTTTTCCCCGATCAGCCCGTGGATCTCGCCTTTCCTGATGGAGAAGGAGACATCGTCCAGCGCCTGCACTCCACCAAAACGTTTGCTGATGGATTGGTAGCTGATGAGTATGTTCTCCGCCAATTCTGTCCCTCCCCTATACAGAGGTTAAGCACCGGCCGCCCGGCGACCGGTGCTGAAGCGTGCCTGCTTGAGGCTTATCTGTAACCCTGTTCTGCCAGTTCGATGACCATGTCGATGTTGTGCGGTCCAACGATGCCGGAACCGGAGTCCATGTTAGCTGGAGCAATGCCGTACTTGTGGTACAGATAAAGGGCCATGACCGGATAGAAGCCTTGGACATAGGGCTGCTGGTCGATGACGAACTTGGTGTAGCCGTCTTTGATGTTCTCGATGGTGGTTGGTACCAGGTCCCAGCCGCCGGAGATGACCTTGCCTTCCAGGCCCAGGTTGCGGATGACCACACCGTGGGACTGGGTGTTGGCGTCCACGCTGATGATCGCCTTGGCATCGGGGTTAGCGATCAGGTAGGTCTCGAAGGTGGCGGCGCCGATGGTCAGGTCAGGGCTGGTCTGCAGGATGGTGTATTCGATCTCCGGATACTCATCCAAAACGGATCTTACGCCCCGGAGGCGCTCAGCCAGGGAGGTGTGTCCCAGGTCCTCTACGCCGATGGCCACTTTGCCGCTGGTGCCGATGTGGTCGATGAGCGTCCTGGCCAGGGTGCGGCCGGCATCATAGTCGCTCTGACCCACATAGGCCAGGCGCGGGTTGTCCGGGCCAGCGTCGGCGTTGGTGCCAATGACCGGAATGCCGGCTTCCAAGGCGCGGCGTACCGGCTCGTCAAAGGCTGTTGGGTCGGGTAGGGTAGAGATAATGCCATCTACGCCAGCTTGGATTACGTTCTCCATGATATTAACCTGCTCAGCCACGTTAAACATGCTGGGCCCGGTATGGGTTACCGAGATCTTCACGGTGGGATCAAAGGCGTTGATCATGGCCGCAGCATCCTGCGCACCTTTGACCAGCGGAATCCAAAAGTCAATGGTGGCGCTGTGGGTGATGATCACGAATTCCATTTCCCGAACCTGAGCGGCAGCGGTTGGAGCCAGCAGGCCCACAGCAAGCAGCGCAACAAGGAGCAAACTAATC
>DGEY01000001.1:0-21676 GCA_002391385.1 Firmicutes bacterium UBA3914
AGATGTGTATAAGAGACAGACTATTCATAGCACGTCTTACTTGAAGCCGCCTTCTCGCTGCATTAGGCTCTGCTCAGCCTCAGCAATCATGCGGCGCACCATATGGCCGCCTACGGCGCCACATTCTCGGGAAGAAATGTTGCCCCAATAACCAGACTGATACTCAGGATTGATACCGAGCTCCGAGGCCATTTCATACTTGAAACGGTCCATGGCCTGCCTTGCCTCAGGGACAAGGATGCGGTTTCTCCTGCGCCTCCTGGTCATCCAAGCTTCACCTCCCTTGGTTGAGGGTGCTCCCGCCCCTCAGGCGGGGAGCACCCTGCCGGTGCCACCTACTGGCTGGGCTCAGGCGGGAACTGCCCCCTAAAGCTGGCAGCACCACCCTGGCCGATGAGGGACTGCTGCGCAGCGGCGACCATACGCCTTACCATATGTCCACCGACGGCGCCACACTCGCGGGAAGAAATATTGCCCCAATAACCAGTCTTGTACTCGGGGTTGATCCCTAACTCGGTAGCAACTTCATATTTGAACTGATTCATCGCCTGATATGCTTCTGGAATAACCTTGGTGTTGGAACTAGAAGATCCAAGAGCCATGCCTGTTTCACCTCCCTCTGCTCTGGTACGCATAATGTTCCCGCACCTAGAGGGCGCTAAACAGGTAGACTCCTGGCGATTTTGGCAAAAAAGAAAACCAGCTTGCGCAGCTGGTTTCTTGGGTTCCCAGTTTTCTACTAGAGGCTGATGGCTTCGGTTGGGCACTCATCGGCCGCTTGCTGGCAGCAGCCGGCAGCTTCACAATCGGCGCCATCTTTCACATGGGCCAAACCATCGTCGCGGATCTCAAAAACATCCGGGCAGATGTCGGCACACACGCCGCAGCCAATACAGAGATCGTGGTCAACTTTTGGGTTCATGCAATTTCCTCCTTAGACACCTTATAATTGTTCAAACAGATCCTTGCCTACCCCGCATTCTGGACAAGTCCAGTCATCCGGCAGGTCATTGAAGTCCACGCCAGGCGGGATATCTTGGGTCGGATCGCCTTCTGCTGGATCATAGACATAACCGCAAACAGTGCATTCCCACTTCGCCACTGACTCCACCTCTCTCGGTTTTGTGTTTTCTGTTACATTCTACCTCCACCGAGAAAATCCTACTCTACTCCTGGAGAAGATCGCGAATTGCCGAGGGAACCGAAATGCCATAGGCGTTGTACATGGCCTCAATGACCGGTGCGGTCAGGTTGATGCCTCCATAGATCACGGAGCTCTCTGGCAGGACAACGTCAATGCCCTGCTGCTGAGCCACCTGTTCAATGATCTGCAGAATGAAGGTGATCAGGGCCAAACGCACGTTATGTTCAATCTCTTCAAACTGCTCCTCGTAGCGTGCGGCCAGGGCATCGATCTCTTCTTGAGTCTCCAGCTTCTCTGCTTCAGCCTGAGCCTCGTTGTACAGCCTTTCCGCGGATTCCTGCAGTTCCCGGTTTTTCGCTTCGTACTCCGGATGCGAATAGAACAGGAACTCGAAGTCCACGTAGCCAATGGTGGCGGCAGCAGCCAGTGCAGAAGAAGACAAGACCATGATAAAGACGAGCATTATGCCAAATATCTTTCTTTTCAAGCCGGACACTCCTTTTGATTTCGCTGTCATAGGACTATTCCACCCCCGACATATATTTCCTGCTAATCCTCTGCCTTTTCGGGGGTATCACCCACCAAATCTGCGATGGTCCGGGTGCGCAACACCTTCACAAAGGCCTCCTGGGCCTCCATCCACACCGACTGCATGGGGCATCTGCCCTCCCTGGGGCAGTCGATTTCACCCGCTAGGCACTTGGTGATGGCGATGGGCCCTTCGATGAGCTCAATTACATCCTTGATGGTGATTTCCGCCGGGTCAACTTCCAGGCGCACCCCTCCCCCGGGCCCCCTCACCCCCGTCACCCAGCCTGGAGAGCCCAGGAGCGCGATGATCTGCGGCAAAAAATTAACCGGAATTTCCTGCCGGCTTGCTATCACTTTGGAGGAAATGAACTCGCCAGGATGTTTAGCCAACTCCACCAAAGCACTCACTGCATATTCAGCTTTTCTTGTAATTTCCACGTTTTCTCACCGTCCGTTCCCCCAACCGCCAAGGAACAAAAAAAGGGGTTTATTATCCATTTACTTACCAAAATTATACTGACTAGAAAAATGTCTGTCAAGAAAGCCAGGCCGATCGTTTGCGCAACTTCACTTGCGCCCCCCTGCCAATCTGTTAAAATAAGATCATTAGGGAAGCGGGGGGTTGTGCCATGGAACGCATTGGCATCATCGATATCGGTTCGAATTCCGTCCGTTTGGTGATTATAGACATCAAAGAAAACCGTGCCCACCACCTCATTGAGAACCTGAAGCGCACAGTGCGGCTGCGCAGCGGTGTAGACCCCCAGGGGTTCCTCACCGAACAGGGTATAGCCAATGCGGTGGAAACCATTGCCTTGTTTGTCAAATTCTGCCAGGCCCGCCAGGTGAAGCGCATCATCGCGGTGGCCACCGCGGCGGTGCGCCAGGCTGCCAACGGCCGGGTGCTGGTGGATCGCATTCTCCAGCAGACGGGGGTCCCGGTGCAGGTGCTCTCCGGCGAAGAGGAAGCTTATCTGGGCTACATAGGCTTGGTGAACAGCACCACGGAAACCACCGGGCTCATGGCGGATTTGGGCGGCGGCTCCCTGAAGCTGGTGGGCTTCAAAGACCGGCTCAACCAGCATTCGGTCACCCTGGACTTCGGGGCGCTCTCTTTGATGGAAAAGTACGAGCTGGGCGATCTGCCCAGGGCCGAAAGCCTCCGGGCCTTTGAAGCGTTTCTGGATGAAACGTTCGCCCAGATACCCTGGCTCGACCAGTATCCCAAGCTCCTGGGCATTGGCGGGACATTCCGCTCTTTAGCTCGGGTCTACCGCCATCATGTGCAGTACGTCCCTGATCTCACCGACGGCATCACCATCCCCGCACCCGCGGTGGAAGAGCTCTACCGCCGGCTCAGCACCATGGACCTGGCCAGTAGGCGCCAAGTGCCTGGTTTGGAGCAGGCCCGGGCCGATCTTATTGTAACCGGACTGGGCGTCATTTATCGCCTGCTGGAGGCGGCCAAGTGCCCCGAGCTCATGGTCAGTGCCAGCAGCATCCGGGACGGGCTTTTCTTCAGGTATCTCTATCCCAGGGATCCCATTTTGTTCAACGTACTCCTGCACCACACCAACAACCTGATCGAATACCACAACCTGGATGAGAACCACCTGCGGCGGGTGTCCAACCTGGCGGTAACCCTTTTTGACCAGCTGGAACCCCTGCACAAACTGGGGAGCAGCGAGCGCAGGCTCCTGCTCATGGCCAGCCTCCTCCACGAACTGGGGGTGGTGGTGAGTGTGGAAAGCCTGGAAAAGCACACCCTCTACACGGTCCTCAATACCCGCTTCTTGAGCCTGGCCCACCGGGAGCGGGTGATCGTGGCCTATCTGGCCGCTTCCCACGATACACCCTTCCGGGCGGGTCTGGCGGACTACATGCAGCACGGACCCCTAAGCGAGGACGATCTCCACGTGATCGCCAAGCTCACCCCCATGCTCCAGCTGGCCCACAGCCTGGACCGCTCCCGGGCGGGCGTGGTCACCCATGTGCGGGCAGAACTGAGCCCGGGGTTGTGCGAGCTTAAAGTCTTTGGCAGCCAGAAGCGGGATCTGGAAATCAGCGACGCGGCCCGCCACGCCTCCGCCTTTGAACGGGAATACGGTGTGCAGCTGGTGGTTTTACCTGGCTAAACCAGTGGCAAAAGGACCTGGCCCATGGGACCGGGTCCTTTTTCTTTTAGGTTATGGAAGCTGCCACCGTCTCGCCCATGGCACGGCAGCGCTTCTCGTCCTCGGCCGTCAAGCCAAAGCGCACCTTCACAGGCGGGTGGCCCACCACCAGGCGCATCTTCTCCAGCCTTTCCTCCAGGAGAGCCACGGCCTCGCCGCTCCAGCCGTAATTGCCAAAGACGGCGGCGGCCTTGCCCTTGGCGGTAATGGCACTGATGGACTCCAAAACCCGCCAGATGGGATAGACCGCATCGGCGTTGATGGTGGGCGAACCCACGATGATGGCATCAAAGGAGCTGACGGCCTCGCTCACTTCCTCGGGGGAGGCACTTGCCGCATCCATGAGCAGCACATCCACCTGGGGGTTGCTGCGGGCTCCTTCGGCGATGAGCTCCGCCATGCGCTTGGTATGCCCGTAGGCGGAAGCGTAGGCAATGACCACCTTTTTGCGTCCCGCCGCCTGCTCTTCGAAGCTCCATTCCTGATAGAGCCGGATAAAGCGCTCCAGGTCCACATCCAAGATGGGGCCGTGGCCCGTGGCGATCATCTCCAGCTGCAGCCCATCCAGTTTGGCCAAGGCCTCCCGCACCTTGGACTTAAAGGGGCCCATGATCTTGTCGAAGTAGTATTCCACCGCGGGGGTGAAGTCCACTTCCTGCTGGCTAGCGAGGATTTTGCCCTCGGGGAAGCAAAAGTGCGAGCCGAAGCCGTCGCAGGTAAACAGCACACCCTCCCCTTCCAGATAGGTCCAGATGGTGTCGGGCCAGTGGAGGAAGGGGGCCATGATGAAGCGCAGCTTGCGGCTGCCCAAATCCAGGATATCATTCTCGCCCACCAGGCGCCCTTGGAACTCCATGTTGACCTGCTCCGAGAGGAACTGCAGTGCCGCGCGGGAACCGTGCACCACCAGATGGGGGGCGCGCCGCAGAAGCTCTTTGATGCTCCCCGAGTGGTCTGGTTCGGTGTGGTTGACGATCAGATGCTTGAGCTTGGCCAGATCGATCCTGGCCTCGAGCTTGGCAAACCATTCCTCCTGGAACTCTTCTTTCACGCCGTCAATTAGAGCCGGTTCCTCGGCCTCAACTAAGTAGGAGTTGTAAGTGGTGCCGTACTCGGTGGGGATGATTACGTCGAAGACCTCCAGATCGGGATCCCGCACTCCCACCCAATGAATGCCGGGACGAATTTCCATGGTATTCACCTCTCAAGAATGATTATCATTCTTAGTAGATGATACCCCTTTTCGTCCCCTTTGACAACCGGGAACAGGCAAAATCCTTACTGCTTTACTAAAATTTTTCCGGCCAGTTGGTGTTGGCCAGCAAAATCCGCACAGCGTCCCCCAGGCCCCGGGCATCTTCGTCGCTGAAACGCCCCAAGGACGGGCTGTCCAGATCCAGAACACCCAAAAGCCGCCCTTCCGCCGTAATCAGGGGGATCACCAGCTCCGAACGGGAGGCTTCATCGCAAACGATATGCCCCGGGAACTGGTGCACATCGGGGACCACGATGGGCTCCCGGCGCTGGGCCGCGCTGCCGCACACCCCTTTCCCCAGGGCGATGCGCACGCAGGCGGGTTTGCCCTGGAACGGGCCCAAAACCAGCTCGCCGTCAATGAGCAGGTAAAAACCAACCCAGTTCAAATCGGGCAGTTCTTGATAGAGCAGGGCAGCTGTGTTGGCCAGGTTAGCCAGCCAGTGATCCTCCCCGGAAAGCAGGCTCTCCAACTTGCTAGCTAGCTCCGCATAGTCGGTGTTGTGCATTTGGGCTCCCTCCTTTTG
This sequence comes from Firmicutes bacterium UBA3914, assembly GCA_002391385.1. Taxonomy (GTDB): domain Bacteria; phylum Bacillota; class Limnochordia; order Darwinibacteriales; family Darwinibacteriaceae; genus DTU010. The sequence goes on from DGEY01000001.1 coordinate 5,631, forward strand.
CTCCAGTATAACGCAGGGAGCAAAAGGAAAACAAGCACCTACTGGATGGCCAGGGCAGTCAGCACATCGTGCTTGATCTTCCGCAGCGAGGTGGACGGCTGGTACATGAGATTGTAGTACAGGGTGAGCATGTGCTTGGTGGAAAAGCGGTGCATGGCCATGGAAATGCTGGCCCGCATCATCTCCTGCCAGCGCGCCCGGTCCTCGTAAAAGGTGGGAATCACCTCTTCCAGCAGCACTTCGTAAAGGGAAAGGGCATCCACCATGGTCTGCTCAGGCCCTTCGTAGCCGCCCCCGAACTGCCAGCCCGTCACCCCATGCAGACAGCCTTCAGGCCACCAGCCGTCCAGCACGCTCAAGTTGAGAACCCCGTTGAGGGCCGCCTTCATGCCGCTGGTACCGGAAGCCTCCAGGGGCCGCTGGGGCGTGTTCAGCCACACATCACAGCCGGCTGTCAAGAGCCGGGCCAAGCCCATGTTGTAATTCTCCAGAAAGACCACGCTGTCCGGGAACCTGTACGCCATTTCCGCGATGTTGGCCACGATCTGCTTGCCCCAATCATCCGCCGGGTGGGCCTTGCCGGAAAAAACCAGTTGAATAGTGCGGTCCTTCAGCAGCGGTTCGATGATATGGGGACGGTGGAAAATCAGGCCGCTGCGCTTGTAGGCGGCTGCCCGGCGGGCAAAACCGATGGTAAGCGCATCTAGATCCAATGCCACCCCTGTGCGGTTTTCCACTTCTTCCAAGAGCTTCTTTTTCACCTGCAGGTGGGCTTTCCAGAGGTTCCCCTGCATGTTGTAGGTTTGGTGGATGAGCTTATGCTGCCAGGTGGGCACGTGCACGCCGTTGGTGATGCTGATGATGGGCGCCGTGCCGGGATTGCCCCGCCACATTGCCCGGGCCGTGGCACCGTGCAGCTGGGAAACCCCGTTGGAGATGTAGCTGAGCCGCAGCCCGGCCACGGTCATGTTGAAGGGATCTCCGCCGATCCGGGCCACTTGATCGTATTCCAAACCCGCCCAGGCCCCCATGTGCTTCAGAAGGCCGTGATCGTGCTCCTCGTTGCCCGCCATAACCGGCGTGTGGGTGGTGAACACGATCTGCTGCCGGGTCTCTTCCCAGGCATGGTCAAAGCCCAAGCCCCGGGACATCTTCTCCCGGATCAGTTCCAGCCCGGCAAACACGGCGTGTCCTTCGTTGAGATGGTAGATATCGGGGTTGAAGCCCAGTTGGTTCAGGGCCCGCACGCCGCCAATGCCCAGCACCATTTCCGCCGCCACCCGTTCCTGGGGTGCGCTGGCGTAGAGCTGTCTGGTAATCCAGCCGTGGGGGCTCCCGGCAAAGTCCGCATCCAGCAGATAGAGGGGAACGTTGCCAAACGCCTCGGTTTTCCAGACCTTGCAGGTTACCTCTTCCCCCCGGATCCACAGGCTCACAGTTACGCCTGTATCCTCCAGATGGGAGCGGTCATAGGTCTGCCGGCAGTGCTGGGGGAAGCCATGCTGATCCAGGAACTGGTCAGAGTAGCCCTCACTCCAGAGAATGCCCACGCCCACCATGGGCAGGTCCAGATCCCGGGCGGTTTTCAGGATGTCGCCCGCCAAAATCCCCAAACCCCCAGAATAAATGGGAAAAGTTTCGTCCAAGCCGAATTCCATGCAGAAAAATGCTACCTTTGGTTGGGGAACAGCTGCCATCTATCATTTATCCTCCCTTTCGTAACTTCGAATTAGATCTGTGTAGTGCTGGATCAATCCGGCAGCCTCTGCTTCCGTTCGCGCTTCACTGTACAGCCTGAACACAGGTTCATCATCATCGGGCACAACCAAAGCCCAGCCTGAACCGGTGTGTTCCTTGATGCCGTCAAAGTAGAGGGTGCGTTCCGGATCCGCGTTTTCCATCAATTTGCGCATGACTGTGCCCTTCTCGCTCCAGGGACAGGGCACCTTGGCCGTCTTCATGTGGGTTTTGCCCTGCCAGGAGCTTAAAGCCACCTGCCCGGAGCTGACCAGCGAAAAGAGCTCGCCTAAGCTGGCCAGAGGCTCAATGTGGGGAAAAATGCAAGGTTCACCCCCGCTGTGGTTGCCCAGCTCTTGCGCCGCTTCCATCCAAAAGAGGGGTTCCAGTTTGGTCACCTGCACCTGCAGCCCCTGGCCCTTGGCCGCCTCCGTCACTGTTTCCGAGAGGTTGACCGGCAGGGCCACTCCCCTTTTGTCTTTGGCTGCCTGGGCCAGGACGAAACCCTTCCACCAATCCTGGTCAGACAGGCGCCGGCCCTGCTCATCCTGGATGTACCATTCTTGGTTCCGCACCACCACGGTGGGCAGGCCCTGCACCTGGTCAGTGACCACCACATAGCCGCTGAGCCTGAAGAAGTCCCGAATCAGCTCGCCTAGGGGATCGTCACCGGGCTCCATGACCAGTCCCACCCGAAACCCTGGGGTGCCGCTGGGATAGTGCCTGGCTAGATGGCGCAGATAGCGCTTGCGCAGACCCGCCACCTGGATGAAATCCCCGAGATCGGCCCCGCCGAAGCGGGGATAGTCCTCCCGCACATAGATACCTTCGATTTTCCGCTGCTCCCCTTTGGACAGGGGCCAGCCCCGCTCATCCCAGCATTCGATGAGGACCGCCATGGGGTCCTGGGGATTGGCAGCCACATGCAGCGCCCCGTCCAGAGCCAAAGCCTGGACGCCGAAGCGGGTGAGCCGGCCGGTGACCTCACCCCCATCGTGGACGTGCACACCTCCCCCCCTCAGGCCCACCACTAAGGCCTGCTTGGCCAGATCCGCCGTGGGGGAAAAGTCGCAGGTGACCAAGGCCTTTTTCCCTTCGCCCAGAAACGCTGCGTAGCTCAGCCCAAACTGGGTGATGGTCTCCGGCGTTAAGCTGCCTCGAATGTCTCCGGCAATGCCGAACTTGGTGAAAATGGGCCGCTGTTCCTGGCTGCCCCAGATCACCGAGCGGCCCAGCCTGGTTCCGCTGGGGATGATCTTCTCCGGCCAGATCTTGCTCTTGGGGGCGATGATGCTCATGGCCCCCACGCGCACCTTATCTCCCAGTACTACCCCTTCGTAGATCGCGCTGTCCGGCTCCACAATCGCGTTTTTGCCGCAGACGCAGCCCCTCAGGCGGGCTCCGCGGCCCACCCGCACCCCGGGCCAGAGCAGGGCATGCTTGAGGCTGGCCCGGGCATCCACTTGACAGAAGGGGCCCAGCACGCTGTAGGGGCCCACCTGCGCCCCGGGGCCGATGCGGCAGCCCCGGCCAAGGTAGAGGGGGCCTTCCAGGCGGGCGGCGGGATCGAGCTTCACCCCCTCTTCAATGTAAATGCCCTCCGCCTGGGCGTCGGGCAGCTCTAGGCTCACCTTCCCGTCCAAACAGTCCTTTTGGGCCTGGCGGTAGATTTCCAGATTCCCCACATCGGACCAGTAGCCCCCGGCTACGTAGCCAAACAGGGGAGCACCCCGGCGGAGCAGCTCGGGGAACACGTTTTGGCTGAAGTCCACCTTCTGCCCAGGGGCGATGTAGTCAAGCACCTCCGGCTCTAGGATGTAGATGCCAGTGTTCACTGTATCGCTGAACACCTGGCTCCAGGTGGGTTTTTCCAGGAATTGGGTGATCCGGCCGCTTTCCCCGGTGAGCACCACCCCGTAGTTCAGGGGGTTTTCCACCCGCGTCAAAACCAGCGTGGCCAGGGCACCCTTTTCCCTATGAAAAGCCACCGCCGAAGTGAGGTCGATATCGGTGAGGGCATCGCCGCTCATAACCACAAAGGTGCTCTGCAGCATCTGGGCCGCGTTTTTCACGCTGCCCGCGGTGCCCAGGGGTTCCTGTTCTATGTAATACCCAAGATGCAGTCCCCAGGCACTCCCGTCCTGGAAGTACTCCGTCACGTCTTGGGGCAGATACCAGAGGGTGCAGGCGATGTCGCTGAAGCCATGCCGCTTCAGGAGTTTGAGGATGTGCTCCATCATGGGCTTGTTCAAGATGGGCACCATGGGTTTGGGCACAGAGCAGGTTAAGGGCCGCAGCCGGGTGCCTTCACCTCCCGCCATGATTACGGCTTTCATGGACACTGCCCCCTTTCCTCAGTGCCTCCGCTGTGAGCTGGTAGCGGTCGTAGAGCACCTCTGCTTCCCGCTGGGGCAGGGTCTGCCGGTAGCTTTCCACAGTCCTTTGGGCAATCTGTTTCCAGTCGAACTTCTCCACCAGCTCCCGCGCGGCCCGCTCCACAAGCCGGCGGGCCAGTGGCTTGTCGTTCAGCAGGCGGATGATGCAGTCCGCGAGCGAGTTGGCATTGCCTGCATAGAAGGTGAGCCCGTTCACTTCGTGGCGCACCGTTTCGGCAAAGCCGCCCACATCGCTCACGATGACCGGCGCGCCCCCCGCCATGGCCTCCAGGGCCACCAGGCCGAAGGGCTCATAGCGGCTGGGGAACACCGCCGCATCGGCCAAGTGGTACAAGCTGTTCCGGGTGAGATCATCCACATAGCCTGCAAACAGGACCTTTTCGCCCAAACCCAGCTCCCAGGCCTGCCTCTTCAGGTCATTATGGCAGGGCCCATCCCCGGCGATGATGAACTTGGCCTGGGGACGGTGGGCCAGCACCTTGGGAGCTGCGGCCAGGAGCAGATCCACCCCTTTTTCAAAGACATGCCGCCCCACATAGAGCACCATCTCCTCTTCAGGCGCGGCCCACTGGCGCCGCCACTGATCCAGATCCCGGTGCACGCTGGCAAAGGTTTCCGGGCGGACTCCGTTGGGAATCACAGTAAGCTTATCCTCAGGGACCTGAAAGATCCTGCGAAGCTCAGCGCGCATTGACTCGCTGCAGCAGATCACCCGGTAGGACTCGTAGGTGAGCCACCACTCCAGGTCACTGATGTGCCGCTGCAGATCGTTATGCAGCCCGCTGTTGCGGCCCCACTCGGTGGCGTGAATCGTGCAGACCAAGGGAATCTGAAAGGCGTGCTTGAGCACCTTGGCGCTGGGTGCCACCAGCCAATCGTGGGCGTGAATAAGATCGAAACCGCCCTGGTTCAAAAGCTCAATTCCCTTTTGCGTCAGGTGGCAGTTCTGCAGATACACCTCCCCTAAAAAATCCAGGGCCTTGGGCAGGAACTGATTCACCCTGAACACCCGGACCCCCGCTTGGTATGCACTCTGCTCACACTGGGGCGCATCGGTGGTTACCACCGCAACTTCATGGCCCAAGGCGGCCAGAGCCTGCGACAAATCGGCCACTGCCCTGGCTAGACCGCCCACTACCTTGGGAGGATACTCCCAGGACAACATCAAGATCTTCACTTCAGGTCACCATCCTCCAAGCTTCCTCTCGAATCAGCATGCCCTGAAACGCCTGGTATTATTAGGAGGATTATGGGCCCAAGTCGCCAAATAGAAAAACGGACAATGAGTAGAAGGAGACTAGTTCATGCGCAAGTTTCATCAAAACCGGCAGGCGATCTACGCCTTCCACCCCTGGCAGGTGGTGGAGACGGAGTTCCGTCCGGAGCATAATCACCGCAGTGAAGCGATTTTTTCCTTAGGCAATGGCTATCTGGGCATGAGGGGAACCTTTGAAGAAGGGCTGCCCAGCCACATCCCCTCCACGCCCGGCATCTACATCAATGGGATCTATGAAACAGAGCCCATCATCTATGGCGAGTTCATGGCCAAACAGCCCCAGAACTACCAGACCATGATCAACGTCACCGACTGGAAGGGGCTGAAGATCCTCGTGGAGCACGAGGAGTTTTCCATGCTCCAGGGCCAACTAGAGCAGTACGTCCGGGTGCTGGACCTCAAAGAAGGGGTTCTCCGCCGGGAACTGGTCTGGTGCAGCCCCAAGGGCAGGCGGGTCAAACTGACCTTTGAGCGGTTCATCTCCCAGGTGGAAAAACACCTAGCCTACCAGCGCTGCACCGTTACACCCCTGGGTTGGTCCGGTCAGATCACCATCCGCTCCCAGGTGAACGGCGCGGTGCGCAATTACCATCATCTCCGGGAACCGGCTTTGGAGGTGCTCTCCACAACCCACACCAACGAAAGCGGGCTGATCATCTCCAAAACCAAAAAAAGCCAGATCGCCGTGGCCTGCGCAGTCAGCCATGCGGCTGAGCCTGCCGCCTCCATCATGGGCTCAGCCGGCAGCGAGTGTCTGGACTTTGTGGTCCGCTTCCAGGCGGAGCCGGGTCAAACTTACACGCTGGAGAAATATGTGGCCATGGCCACCTCCCGGGATGTGGCCCAGGAGCACCTGGGCAGCTTTGTGCAGCGTTTGGTGCAGAGGAGTGCGGAACTCGGCTACGCGCGGGCCAAAAATGACCATGTGGAGTTCTTGAGCAGATTCTGGGAGGATGCCGATGTGGAAATCGAGGGGGATCTCGCCCTGCAGCAGGGCGTGCGGTTCAATGCCCTGCAGCTTCTGCAGTCCACCGGCCGGGATGGGAGGACCAATATCGCGGCCAAGGGCTTAAGCGGCGAGCACTATGAGGGCCACTATTTCTGGGACACCGAAACTTACATCATCCCCTTCTTCCTCTACAGCCGGCCGGACATCGCCCGCAAACTCCTCGAATACCGCTACAGCATCTTGGATGCGGCCCGGGAAAACGCCAAGCGCATGCGGGATAGGGGGGCGCTTTTCGCCTGGCGCACCATCAACGGCCAGGAGGCCTCAGGGAACTTTTTGGGCTCCACGGTCCAGTACCATATCAACGCGGCGGTGGCCTATGCCATCCACAAGTACGTGGAAGCAACAGAGGATTGGGATTTCCTGGCGGAGATGGGCGCGGAGATCCTCTTTGAGACCGCCCGCTGCTGGGCCAGCCGGGGCGTGTTCCTGGAAGCCCGGGGCGGCAAGTACTGCATCAACGAAGTGTGCGGGCCCGATGAGTACAAGCCGGGCGTGAACAACAACTGCTACACCAACTACATGGCCCAGTTCAACCTGGGGTATGCCCTGAAGGCCCGGGACATCTTGGCCGAGAAATATCCGGAAAGGTATGCCGAACTCAAGGACAGGCTCCAGCTCCAAGATGAGGAGTTTGCCCTCTGGCAGAAGTGCGCCGACAACATGTACCTGCCCTTCCACGAGGAGCTGGGGATCCACCCCCAGGATGATTCGTTCCTGTACAAGGATCCCATCGATATCGATTCCATCCCAGAAGAGGAGATCCCCTTGGTGGCCAACTGGCACCCCTTGGTGATCTGGCGCTACCAGGTGATCAAGCAGGCGGATGTGATTCTGCTCATGTTCCTCCTGGGCGATCAGTTTACCCTGGAGGAAAAGAAAGCCAATTTCGACTACTACGAGCCCAAGACCACCCATGACTCGTCCCTCTCCCCGGCCATCTACAGCATCATCGCCGCGGAGATCGGCTACAGGGAGTTTGCCTACAACTACTTCCTGCAGACGGTGCGCCTCGATCTCGATGACTACAACCGCAATGCCTGGCAGGGACTGCACACCGCCTGCATGGCCGGATCCTGGATGGGCATTGTCAACGGCTTTGCCGGCATGCGCACCTTCGGCGGGCAGTTGAGCTTTAGGCCCTTCCTGCCGGACAAATGGCAGCGCTACAGCTTCAAGGTGAAGTTCAGGGGGGCACGCCTGCAGATCACAGTCCTTCCTGGCCAGGTGGAATACCAGCTGTTGGCGGGGGAGTCTCTATCTTTTTACCATTTTGGGCAACCGGTTACATTGGCCTCTGGAGAGGCTTTGCGTCTGGAAATCCCCAGCTAAAAGAAGGTGAAACAATGAAAAAGACGTTGGCCATCTGCCTGCTGCTCCTTTTCGCCGCGCTGTTCAGCCCTTCAGCTCAGGGGCAGGATCAGCTGGTGATCCTGCACACCAACGACCTCCACGGCCAGTCCCTGGCCCGCCTGGCCACCCTCCTGGCGGAGCAGCGGGAGCTCCATCCCGATCTGCTCTGGGTGGATGCGGGCGACCTTTTCTCCGGCACCGCCATCTCCAACCTGCTGCAGGGAAAGGCGGAAGAAGCGGCAGTGCTGGAGCTGGGCCTGGATGCCATCGCCTTGGGTAATCATGATTTCGACTTCGGCCTGGAGGCCGTGCACCGTTCGCTCCAGGCTGGGGTACCCTGGGTAGCGGTGAACGTGCTGCAGCAAGACGGTACCCACCTGGCAGCTCCCTTTTTCCTCAAGCAGGTGGGGGATGTCCGGGTGCTCATCACGGGGGTAGCTACGCCCGCTACGCCCCGCATGTCCTTCCCCGAGCATGTGGCGGGACTCACCTTCGCCGATCCCGCTGCTGCCCTCGGGCAGCTCCTGGAAGAGCAGGCCGGTGCCTTTGATATCTGCCTGGTCCTCTCCCACCTAGGTTACGGGGAGGATCTGCTCCTGGCCCAACAGGTGCCGGGGATCAAGGTGATTATCGGCGGCCACACCCACACGGTGCTCAGCAGGCCGGTGCGGATCGGGGACACCCTGATCTGCCAGGCCGGTGCCAACGGCGAATACCTCGGTAGGGTAGTGATCAACCTGGAGGAAGGCTATCCTGCCCAGGGAGAGCTTCTGCGCATCGAGGCCAGCACTCCTCCCCACCCCCGCTTTGTGGAACTGGACCAGCATTTTGAGGACCTCTTCGCCGCCCAGCTGGATGAGGTCATCGGCTACTCCCGCTTCGGCTATGTGAAAAACGGGATGGGCATCCTCCTGACCAGGGCACTTCAGGAGTTCACGGGGGCAGATGCGGCCCTCTACAACGGCGGCGGCGTGCGTGCGGGTCTCCCCCGGGGTGCGGTCACCCGGCGGGATGTGTTCGCGGTGGAGCCCTTCGGCAACCAGGTGGTGGTGGTTACCCTCACCGGGGCCCAGATGGCGGAGCTGCTGGAGATCAAGTCCCTCCGCTCCAGCGACTTTTTCGAGGGGCCCCGCCTCGTGGATACAAGCAAGACTTACCGTATCGCCACCAGCGACTTTCTAACCACCCCAGAGTCCAGCTACCCCATGCTGGCAGCCGGGGAAATCCACAAGCTCGGTGTGCCGGTGCGGCAGGTTCTGGAAGACTACTTAAGGGAACAGGTTCTGGAAAAAGCAGAGCAGGGTGTCCGGTGAGGAACACCCTGCTTTTTTGCGGAAGTTTCAGGCGCTTAGCACATGGGCGAGAACAGGTAGTGATAGACCAGCTTGGCCGTGTTGATCAGCGCATCTACATGGGTGCGCTCAAAGGCGTGGGAGGCATCGATGCCGGGACCCACCAGGCCGTGCACCAAATCGTGCCCTGCCCGCAGGGCAGCACTGGCATCGGAGGCGTAAAAGGGGAAGATATCCAGCTTATACCCCAGCTGATGTTCCTGGGCCAGCTCCACTAGATGCTGCCGCAGCCTAAGGTCATAGGGGCCGGAGCTATCCATGGCGCAGATGGAGACCGAGTATTCATCGCCCTTCTGCCCATCGCCGATGACCCCCATATCCACCACCAGGTATTCCACAACCTCAGGGGGAATGCTGGAACTGCCGCCATGGCCGATCTCCTCGTAGTTAGAGAAGAGGACGTGGGTGGTGTAGGGCAGCTCCAGCTGGTTTTCCTGGATTTCCTGGAGCAGGTAGAGCAGGACCCCGGCTCCCGCCTTATCGTCCAGATGCCGGGATTTGATAAAGCCGTTGGGCAGGATCTCCGTCCTGGGGTCAAAGGCCACAAAATCGCCCACTTGGATACCTAAACGCTCCACATCTTCGGCGCTGGAAACCTTGGCATCGAGGCGGACCTCCATGTTCTCCTGGCTGCGCTCCGCCTTACCGGCATCCTTGTACACATGCACCGAGGTCTGGTGCATCAAGATGGTCCCGGAGTAGCTTTCCCCGCTGGCGGTGAAGATCTGGCAGTACTCCCCCTCCAGATGCGCCCACTGGGAACCGCCGATCAGAGCCAGGCGGAGCCGTCCGCTGCTTTTGATCTCCTTGACCATGGCCCCCAGCGTATCCACATGGGCCGATAGCATGCGCTGCTCAGCTTGGTTTTTCCCCGGCAGCGTGGCAATTAACCCGCCCTTGCGGTTCTGGGTACAGGCGATACCTACGCTTTCCAGCTTATCCCTGATGTGCGCGATGATGCGGTCCGTGAACCCCGAGGGACTGGGGATGGACACCAGTTCATGAATCAACTGTAGAAGTTCGTTGCCATTAAAAGTAACAGGCACGGCAATCCTCCTCTCCAAGGGCATTATTTGACGCCTGCCCGTCCATCCCTCTATTTGGCAGAGAAAATCCTGATAAGGACCTACCCTTTCCCGCACACTAACGGCAAGGGGGGAGTCTATGTCCGCCCAGAAACGAAAAGGTTTAAAGATCAGAGTTCGGCCCATTGAGGAGCACTCCACTGCGGCCTGGGCCAATATTGACAGGGAGGAGGGGATAGCTAAGGTTCCCATTCCCAGCACAGATTTTGTGAAACTGGCCCGGGATTGGGTAAATCACAACCAAAAATGAGGGAGTGTCCTGGCCCGGCCAGGGCACTCCCTGTTTTGCTTTTTAGGATGGGGCCTCCGCCAGGCGGCGGTAGGCCGCCAGACGTCCCAGGGCATCCTCCTGGGCAGCGCTAAAAAGCTTCTCCGCCTCCTCTGGGAAAGCTCTCCCCAGGGAAGAATAGCGGATCTCGCTCAAGAGGAAATCCCGGAAGGAGCCGGTTGGATCTTTGGAATCCAGGCTGAAGGGGTTTTTCCCTTGGGCCTTCAGCAGCGGGTTGTACCTGTAGAGATGCCAGTAGCCCGCCTCCACCGCCCTTTTTTCCTGCATGATGCTGGTGCCCATCCCGGTGCGGATGCCGTGGTTGATGCAGGGTGAATAGGCAATGATCAGGGAAGGACCCGGGTAGCTTTCCGCCTCCAGGATGGTGCGGATGGTGTGGTTCATGTTGGCCCCCATGGCGATCTGGGCCACATAGACATAGCCGTAGGTCATGGCCATGAGCCCCAGATCCTTTTTCCCCACCCGCTTGCCCGAAGCGGCGAATTTGGCCACGGCGGCCTTGGGCGTGGCCTTGGAAGATTGACCGCCGGTGTTGGAGTATACTTCCGTATCCAGAACCAGGATGTTCACATCGTCGCCCAGGGCCAGCACATGGTCCAACCCGCCGAAACCGATATCATACGCCCAGCCATCTCCCCCGATGATCCACTGTGATTTTTTCGCCAGGTGCTCCCTTCTCTGCAGGATCTCCTCCACCAGGGGATCCACATCCACCTCCCGCTCCAAAAGGCGCAGAAGTTCCCGGCTGGCCTGGGCGGAAGCTATGGTATCCTCCCGATCCTGCAGCCACTTTTCCCCAGCCGCCTTCAGCTCCGGGCTCACCCGTTTGGTCAAAAGCTCCTCTACCAAAGACGCCACCTGTTGGCGCAGCTGCTTGGTGGCTAAACGCATCCCCAAGCCGAACTCTGCGTTGTCCTCGAAGAGGGAGTTGGCCCAGGCCGGTCCCTTCCCTTCCGGCGTCACCGTGTAGGGGAAGGAGGGCGCGCTGGCGGAGTAGATGGAGGAGCAGCCCGTGGCGTTGGCGATGATCATCTGCTCACCGAAAAGTTGGGTGAGCAGGCGCAGATAGGGCGTTTCGCCGCAGCCGGGGCAGGCCCCGTGGAACTCAAAGAGGGGCTGGCGAAACTGGCTGTTCTTCAAAGTCCGCCAGTCCACCAAAGGCGCCTTATTGCTAACCGTCTGCGCAAACAGCCAGTTTTCCCGCTGGACGGCAATCTCCTGGTCCGCGGGCTGCATGATCAGAGCCTTCCCGGGCGCGGGGCACACATCGGCGCAGTTGCCGCAGCCGGTGCAGTCCAAGGGGCTCAACTGAATCCGGTAGCCCAGTCCCTCCAGCCCCTTGCCCACCGCCGGTTTGGTATGGAAGCTCTTTGGTGCCCTGGCCAGCTCTTCCCCGTCCAAGAGATAGGGGCGGATCACCGCGTGGGGACAGACAAAGGAACACTGATTGCACTGGATGCACTTTTCCAGCTGCCACTGGGGGATAGTCACGGCGATACCCCGCTTTTCATAGGCTGTAGTGCCGTTGGGGAAGGTTCCATCGGCGAAGCGGGCCAAGGCGCTCACGGGCAGGTCATCCCCCTCCATACGCTGCATGGGCACCTGGATCTCTGCCACGAAGGGAGGCGCGCCCACAAGGTCTGCCCCTTCGTCCTCCTCCGGCAGCTCTGCCCATTCAGGGGGAACCTTGATTTCCTTGAGTTCGGCTGCTCCCCGGTCGATGGCGGCTACGTTCATCTCCACAATCTCTTTACCTTTGCGCCCGTAGAGCGTCTCCACCGAGGATTTCAGATAGCTTAAGGCCTCCTCCACCGGGATCACCTGAGCCAGTTTAAAGAAGACCGCCTGCATCACCATGTTGATGCGGTTGCCCAGCCCCAGTTCCCCGGCGATCTTGATGGCATCGATGGTGTAAAAGCGCACCTTTTTCCGGGCCAGGGTCCTTTTGGTGGCCGCGGGGAGGTTCTCCTCCAGCTCCCTGCCTTCCCAGGGGCAGTTGAGCACGAAGATACCGCCTGGTTTGATCCCCTTGAGCAGGTCGTAATTGTGCACAAAGGCTTTGTTGTGGCAGGCGATGTAGTCCGGATGGTCCACCAGGTAGGGCGCCTTAAGGGGCTCTTTTCCGAAGCGCAGGTGGGAAACGGTGGTGCCCCCAGACTTTTTGCTGTCGTAGTAAAAGTAGGCCTGCACATGGAGGTCGGTGTGGTCGCCGATGATCCGGATGGCTTCCTGGTTGGCCCCCACGGTACCATCGGAGCCCAAGCCCCAGAATTTGCAGGCGATGGTGCCCTCCGGGGTGATGTCCAAAGGCTCCCCCACCGGCAGGGAAGTGAAGCTGAGGTCGTCGTTGATCCCGATGGTGAAGCGATCCTTGGGCTGATCCTGCTGGAGGTTGTGGAACACGGCGGCGATCTGCGCAGGCGTGGTGTCCTTGGAGCCCAAACCGTACCTGCCCCCCACCACCGTAGGCCGGCTCTCCAGCGCCTGGCAAGCCTTGACCACATCCAAATACAGGGGCTCCCCGGGGGCACCGGGCTCTTTCGTCCTGTCCAAAACGGCGATCTTGCGGACCGTTGGCGGCAGAGCCTCCAGGAAATGGCTCTCGGAAAAGGGTCTGTACAGACGCACCTTCACCACACCCACCCGGCGGCCCTGCTTGCGCAGGTGGTCCACGGTGCTCTCTAGGGTATCGCAGACCGAACCCATGGCCACCACAACCTCCTCCGCCTGGGGATGGCCGTAGTAGTCAAAGAGCCCGTAGCGCCGGCGGGTGAGGGTGTGGAAGCGATCCATGTATTCCTGGACAATACCGGGGACCGCTGCGTAGAAGGGGTTGGCCGCCTCCCTGCCCTGGAAGTAGATGTCGGGGTTCTGGGCGCTGCCCCGGGTGACGGGACGCTCAGGATTCAGGCCCCGCCTGCGAAATCTCTCCAGGGCCTCTAGATCTAGAAGCTGGGCCATTAAGTCGTATTCCACCGTTTCGATTTTTTGGTATTCATGGGAAGTACGGAATCCATCGAAAAAGTGGAGAAAGGGCACACTAGCCTTAAGGGCAGCTAGGTGGGCGATGCAGGCCAGGTCCATCACTTCCTGCACATTGGAGCTGGCCAACATGGCCACCCCCGTCTGGCGGCAGGCCATGACATCCTGGTGATCCCCGAAGATGGAGAGGGCGTGGGCGGCAATGGCCCTGGCGCTCACATGGATCACGCCGGGCAGCAGTTCACCCGCGATCTTGTACAAGTTGGGAATCATGAGCAAAAGCCCCTGGGAGGCGGTGAAGGTGGTGGTCAGGGCCCCGGCGGCCAGGGAGCCGTGGAGGGCCCCAGCCGCGCCGATTTCCGACTGCATCTCCACCACTTCCACCACCTGGTCGAAGAGGTTTTTGCGGCCGTGGGCGCTCCACAGATCCACCAGCTCCGCCATGGGCGAGGATGGGGTGATGGGATAGATGGCGCAAACTTCGGTAAAGGCGTAGGCCACATGGGCGGCGGCTTCATTGCCGTCCATGGTGTGGTATTTTTTCATGCTCGAACCTCCACTTTCATTTTTCCTAGCTAGTATTTGACAGTTGTGTGTTCTCATACCACCGGGGGAAGGGGCCGCTTTCTTGCGAATTTCGGAAAGAGGGGGCGAAAACTTGCGCCTTTTGCCCCGGGATGTTCAGCCCTAAATCGATATTCATCACCCCGGAAAAGCTCGGGAAAATAGGCACAAAAGGCTTTTCCGCAAGCAGGATTCCCCTCGGCGATTGTGTAATATGTTACGTGCGAACTTAAGAACTAAGGCAAAGGAGGTTGAAAAGTGATCGCCTTAGATAAAGAAACTTGGGAAGAACATGTTCCCAATTCCACCGGCTGGGTCGTGGTGGATTTTTGGGGTCCCCGCTGCAAGCCCTGCCTGGCACTTATGCCCCACATAGAGCGCCTTGCAGAGAAGTACGGAGACAAGATGAAGTTCTATTCCTTGGATACTTCCAAGGCCATGCGCTTGGCCATTTCTCAAGGTGTGATGTCGCTGCCAGTCATCGCCTTTTATTATGATGGCGAGAAAAAGGCGGAACTGAGCGGCGAGTTCACAGCTGAGGATGTGGAAAAGAAGATCTTGGAGTTGCTCGGCTAAAGCTTGCCAAAGGAGGTGAGTGTGTGCAGTTTACCTTAGGTACTATCTTCATCGAGGATCTGCAGTTCGGTCCCCGCACAGAGGTGAAGGACAAAACCCTCTACGTCAACAAGGAAGAACTCACCCAGCTGCTGCTCCAGGACGAGCACCTGCAGTCGGTGAGCATCGAGATCGCCCACCCCGGCGAGTCCGTGCGGATCATGCCGGTGAAAGACGTCATCGAGCCCAGGGTCAAGCCGGACCAGGAGGGGGGCATCTTCCCCGGATTGGTGAGCAAGATGTTTCCAGCAGGTGTAGGCCGCACCCATGTGCTCAAGGGCGTGAGCGTGGTCACCACAGGCCGGATCGTGGGCTACCAAGAGGGCATCATCGATATGCAGGGACCAGGCGCCGAGCTGACCCCCTTTTCCCAGCTGCATAACCTGGTTATTGTGGCGGAGCCGGTTGCCGGGGTCACTCCCCACCAGCATGAAGCGGCGCTGCGGAAAATGGGCCTGCGGGCCGCCAACTACCTCGGGGAAGCGGCGCGCGCCTTGACGCCAGATGAGACCGCCACCTACGAGCTTTTGCCCCTGCACGAATACCACAGGCGCTATCCAGATCTGCCCAAGGTCGCCTACGTCTACATGCTGCAGAGCCAGGGCCTGCTCCACGACACCTATTACTACGGCGTCGACGTGAAAAACATGGTGCCCACCTTCATGCAGCCAACGGAAGTGATGGACGGGGCCATTGTCAGCGGCAACTGTGTTTCCGCCTGTGACAAGAACACAACCTACCACCACTTGAACAACCCGGTCATTCACGACCTGCTGAAGCGCCACGGCACAGACCTCTGCTTTGTGGGCTGCGTAATTACCAACGAGAACGTGACCCTGCTTGACAAGCAAAGGTCCAGCGATCTTGCGGCCAAGCTCGTGGAATACCTGGGTGTAGATGGGGTCATCATCAGCGAAGAAGGTTTCGGCAACCCCGACACAGACTTGATCATGAACTGCACGAAGATCGAGCAGAAAGGGATCAAAACTGTCCTGATCACCGATGAATATGCGGGTCAGGACGGCACATCCCAGTCCTTGGCGGATGGCAGCCCGCTGGCGGATGCCATTGTCAGCGGCGGCAACGCCAATGCCCTGGTAACTCTGCCCCCCATGGACAGGGTGATCGGCAGCATCGATCCTGTGGAAGTGATTGCCGGCGGCTTCAAAGGAAACCGCAATCCCGACGGTTCCATCACCGTGGAACTGCAGGCCATCATCGGGGCCACCAACGAGCTTGGTTTCAACAGGTTGACGGCTCGCGAATACTAAAACATCAGAAGGAGGAATCGGTCCATGGTCGATCTCAAAGGCAAATACGTGGCCATTATCGGTGACCGCGATGGCATCCCCGGGCCAGCCATTGAGGAATGCCTCAAGGATACCGGC
>DGEY01000001.1:21872-27552 GCA_002391385.1 Firmicutes bacterium UBA3914
GCATGGTAAGGATAACGTGGTTGTGGTTTTAGGCGGAGCAGAAGCGGAGGCTTCCGGCCTCGCCGCCGAAACAGTGACAACCGGAGATCCTACCTTCGCCGGTCCATTGACAGGAGTTCAGTTAGGACTCCCCGTTTACCATATTTTCGAACTGAAGGACATCATCCCGGAAGACGTCTGGGAAGAGCAGATCAGCATGATGGAAATGGTTCTAGATGTAGATGAAATTATCAAGGAGGTCGCCACCTACCGCGAACGGAATGGGGGGTAGAATTTGGAAACAAAGCGCATAGTTCTCTATCTTAACCAGTTCTTTGGGCAAATTGGCGGCGAAGATAAGGCCGATACTCCACCCCAAAGCGTGGCTAAGGCTGTGGGACCGGGTCTGGGACTCCAAGCCCACCTGCCCGAGAACTGCCAGATCGTGGGTACCATCATCTGCGGTGACGGCTACTTCAACGAAAACCTGGAGGAAGCAAGCCTAGCCGTGCGCCAGATGCTGGAAGAGTTCTCCCCCCATGTGGTAATTGCCGGCCCGGCCTTCAATGCTGGGCGCTACGGGATGGCCTGTGGTATGGTGGGCAAAATCGCCCACGACATGGGCATTCCAGCCGTCTCGGGCATGTACCCGGAAAACCCAGGTGTGGAGACCTACCGCCAATATCTGTATATCATCGAAACAGGCAACTCCGCCGCCAGCATGCGCACCGCGCTGCCCGCGATGGGCAAGCTCGCCGGCAAGCTGGCCAATGGCGAACCCATCGGTCCACCGGCGGAAGAGGGCTATCTAAGCCGCGGTATCCGCAGGAACGTCTTTGTGGAAAAGCGGGGATCGGAGCGGGCCATTGAGCTTCTGCTCAAGAAGATCAAGGGCGAGCCCTTTGAGACCGAGTATCCCATCCCCCACTTCGATCGGGTGGAGCCTGCGGCGGCCATTGCCGATTTGAGCAAGGTAACAGTGGCCCTGGTCACCAGCGGCGGCATTGTCCCCAAGGGCAACCCCGACCGCATTGAAGCATCCAGCGCTTCCCGCTATGGGAAATACAGCATTGCAGGTGTGGAAGCCCTCACCGCCGATGCCTTTGAAACGGCCCACGGGGGCTATGACCCTGTCTACGCCAATGACAACCCCAACCGGGTGGTGCCCGTGGATGCCCTGCGCCAGCTGGAGAAAGAGGGCAGAATCGGCAGGCTCTTCCCCTATTTCTACTCCACCGTGGGCAACGGGACATCGGTGGCCAATGCCAAGAAGTACGCGGCGGAAATCGCCGCGGAGCTGGTCAATGAAGGCGTGCAGGCTGTCATCCTCACCAGCACCTGAGGGACCTGTACTCGTTGCGGCGCAACGATGGTCAAGGAAATCGAACGGAAAGGCATCGCTGTTGTGCATGTGTGCACAGTGACACCCATTTCCCTCACTGTGGGAGCCAACCGCATCGTTCCAGCGGTGGCCATCCCCCACCCCTTAGGGAACCCGAAACTCACTGCCCAAGAGGAGTTTAACTTACGGAAGAAGCTGGTGGAAAAGGCGCTGCAGGCCCTGACCACACCCGTTACAGAGCAGCACGTCTTTGAAGACTAACACAAGGGGTCCCGCCCATGGGACCCCTTGATCCTGTGGAGGTGAATTGCTTGACCAATCCTGTCATTAAGGCAGCCAGCTACTGCCTCTTCCATGCACCGGATATGGTTCTAACCCACGGCACAACACTTATGATTGAGCGGGACAAGAACCCCGCTTCGCCTCTGCTCACCGCGGCCAAGGAAGCCCTGCGGCCCTTTGAGGAAGTGGTGGCCTATCCGCCCAACCAGGTGTATATCGGCAACCTTACACCGGAAGAGCTGGCGGAAATCCCCCAGCCGTGGTACGCCAACCCGGTGGAGGCCAAAAGGGAGGGGCGCTTTGGCGAGATCTTCCCCTTGGACGAACTGATCGCCATGATGAAGATCGCCGACGCCTTCAACTTGGTAGTCCTGGAAGAGGGCTTCGCCCAGGCCATGGTGGAAAAGCTCGCCAGCCATCCTCTCTTTACAGAGCAAGACCTGGCCGTTTTGGGGAAAGCCCAGCCCCTCGCGGATATCCAGGAGCTTCTGGACAAGAAGACCGCGGTACCCCTGGAATTCCAGGGCGAGATCGTGGGCTGCGTGAAGCAGGCCCACGAGTGGGATGTAAACCTCAAGGCCGATGTGATGTTTGAGAACCTGGCGGCCAAAGCCAGCGGAGCATGGGCCCTGCGGCACCTCTTGTGGAAGAACGGGCTTGATCCCGCCATTGTGGAGTACATTATCGAAACCTCCGAAGAGGCCTGCGGCGATATGAACCAGCGGGGCGGCGGCAACTTCGCCAAGTCCATCGGCGAAGTGTGCGGCTGCATCAACGCCACCGGTTCCGACACCCGCTCCTTCTGCGCCGGACCAGCCCACGGCATTGTCAACGCCGCGGCTTTGGTGAAATCCGGCATCTACAAGCACGTTGTGGTCCTGGGGGGCGGTGCCGTAGCCAAGCTGGGCATGAACTGCCGGGATCACATTAAGAAAGATGTGCCTGTCCTGGAAGATGTACTGGGCTCCTTTGCTGTGCTGATCAGCGCCGATGACGGCATCAGCCCCATCATCCGCACCGACAGCA
Organism: Firmicutes bacterium UBA3914; assembly: GCA_002391385.1. GTDB lineage: Bacteria > Bacillota > Limnochordia > Darwinibacteriales > Darwinibacteriaceae > DTU010. The sequence goes on from DGEY01000001.1 coordinate 24,502, forward strand.
TCGGACGCCACCGCATCGGCACAGGTTCTTCGCCCCAGGCGGTGGTCACCTCCCTGGTGACCGATCCCTTGAGTGCGGTGGGCCTGACCATCACCGATGTGGACAAATTTAGTGTGGAAATGCAAAACCCTGAGATCACCTCCCCCGCGGGCGCCGGTGATGTGCCCCTGGCCAACTACAAAATGATCGCAGCCCTCGGCGTGAAGCAGGGCGTCCTGCAGCGCACGGAACTGGACAGCTTCGTGCAAAAGCACGGCCTCAAGGGCTGGGCTCCCACCCAAGGACACATTCCCTCCGGGGTTCCCTACGTGGGCTTTGCCCGGGAAGGCATCCTCAGCGGCCAGATGCGGAGGGTCATGATCGTGGGCAAGGGCAGCCTTTTCTTGGGCCGCCTGACCAACCTGTTCGACGGGATTTCCTTCCTCCTGGAGGCGAACCCGGGTAAAGAAGGGGCCCGCACCGTGGAGCCGGAGGAAGTGGTCACGGTGGGTGTCACCCTCCTCGGAAGCGAACACGGTCTGGAAGAGGTGCTCAAGGGTGCAGAACTGGCCCAGAAGCGCAGCCGCGGCCTAAGGGTGGTGGCTATAGGACCCAAGTGCGAAACCTCCCTGACGGTTATGGAAGCTAACACCGAAGATGAACAGCACAAGGTCATGCAAGAACTGCTGACCACGGGGCAGATCGACGCCTGCGTCACCATGCACTACAACTTCCCCCTGGGCGTGACCACCATCGGACGCGTTGTGGCCCCCGCCAGCGGCAGGGAAATGCTCATCGCCTCCACCACCGGTATGTCCGCCAGCAACCGGACCAAGGCCATGCACAAAAACGCGGTGCTGGGCATCGCGGTGGCCAAGGCCTTGGGGTTAGAGCGGCCCACGGTGGGCATCTTGAACGTGGACGGGGCGCTCACCACCGAACGCTCCCTGCGGGAACTGGAAAAAGAGGGCTACACCATCAACTGGGCAAGGTCCAGCCGGACCGATGGCCAGGCGATTATGCGGGGTAACGATGTTCTGGCCGGTTCCTGTGATGTGCTGGTCACCGACTCCCTCACGGGGAATATCCTCGTTAAGATGCTTTCCGCCCTGAACACCGGCGGCGGCATCGAGTCCATCGGCTACGGATACGGCCCCGGTGTCGGTGAAGGCTTCCAGCAGATCATCAACATCGTGTCCCGGGCCTCCGGCGCCCCGGTCATCGCCGGCGCCATCGAGTTCGCCGGGGAAATGGCCAAAGCCAAACTTCCCCAGATCGTCGCGGCAGAACTGGCCCAGGCCAAACTGCTGGAACAGGAAGGCCCGCAGGCGGTGCAAAAGCCGCCGGCGAAACCTGTGGACCAGGAGATCACCGGCATCGACGTGCTGGAGATCGAAAGCGCCGCGGAAGCGCTCTGGAAGGAGAACATCTACGCCGAGACGGGTATGGGCTGCACGGGGCCTGTGATCATGGTGGCCCCGGAGGATCTGGAGGCAGCCAAACAGAAACTCAGGGAGCTTGGCTTCCTCAGCGAATAACTACGGCCAAGAGCAAGGAAGGAACGTGCGCCGCACGTTCCTTTTCTTGTTGCCAAACAACGCCCAAGCTAACGGGAACTGGAAGCTAGATCCACTTTGACCGATCCAAAATCAGACTTGATCACCACAGGGTGCAGCCCCTCGCCGTGTTTTCCCCGTGCAGTGGTCATGTTCCTCTGTACATCCCGCTCCACAGGGGCATTTCCCGCAAGAGAACCGTTGCTCACCTCGATCCGAAAGTCGTAGCCGCCATCCACAGGCAGCAACTGCACCCGGCTGCTGGAAAAGGCGCTTTCCAGGGTAAGGGGACCGGCTATGTTGCGCAAGCCAACATCGCCAAACTGGTTATCGACCTGCAGCGTGCCCTGGAGTCCCTGTACGGATACGGTGGAGAAGCGGGTAACCAGCTTCAAAAAGCCCACAAAATCCTCCACTTCCACAAAGCCGTAATCATACTGCACCGTCACTTCCATGCCCGAGGGCACTTCCGCTTCGAAACTTAAGCCCACCTCCCCACTGTGTCCCAGGCCTGTATTTACCAACTCATAGCTGAGCTCAGAGTGGGAGGCGGCTTCCACCACCTCAAAGGCTGCCAAATCCCCTTCCCGTTCAGCGGTAATGGTGGCGGAAACCACCAGTTCCTCCCCGGCGCCGGATTTCAGCTTCACCACGCCCAAACCTCCCTTGAGCACCAGGGAAGTCAGCTCGCCTTGGGGCCTGCGGAACACTTCAGTCCTACTGGCTTGGGGGTCCATGGGCGGGATCGGTCGGAACTCCAACTCCACGGACGGCTGGCGGGGGCTTGGATCTTCAGGCCTATACCAGGCGTCCAGCACAAGGAGCAGGGTGAGGACAGCCAAAAGCACCACCGTTATACTGCGAATTTTCACCGCTCATCCCCCTTCATCGCGGCGGCTAGAGTTCAAACTCCACCACCGTGCTGAATTCTTCCGCGTCCATTTCCCCTGACCTGACCTGGGCCAGGATGGTGATCTCTGCCCGGTACTTGCCGGGCTCTGCGGGTCGGCCCAGCTTATCCCGGCAGTCCCAGACATGGATCCAGGAGAGGGATTCACCTGGCCGCAGCTCTTCAAAGATCAGGGCCATGGTGAAAAACCTGCCCTCGGAAAAGCGGTACACCTCGGCGCCGCCCTCATTGGTTACGACAAGCTCAAACTGCTGTCCCGAACTGAACAGCAGGCTGCTGGGGACATCGTAGATGTTCTTTAGGGAGAAGGAAAACTTGGCTCCCTCCTCAAGCAGCTCCACCCCTGCCTGCAGCATCTGGTCACCGCCTTCCGGATCCGTGTTAACCACGGAAAACAGAATACACGAAGTCACTGCCAGCACCAAAAGCCACCGCCACGACATCTAGTTCACCTCACCTCGGGAGCATACCGCAGCTCCCTCTTTTGTTCCCTCTACCATAGGGATCGACTTCCCACCGCACCTTTATTTGGGTCAGTTAACTACTAATTTCCATGTGCCGCTCAAAGAGGAGGCCCGTCAGGATAAAGAACAGGACCGTAACCAA
>DGEY01000049.1:0-9075 GCA_002391385.1 Firmicutes bacterium UBA3914
AAGAGACAGGTCTGAAGGGGCGATGATCGAAGGTTTATCTGCCAGGGAGCTAGGAGTTGCCGTCGGGGACGTATTTCCAGGCGATGATGGAGGTTCTCCTATGGAGCCGGATGTGGCTGAAGGTGTGGTTGAGGACGAGCTGCCACCAGCGGTGCAGGAGCGGGTCGAAGGAGCCCCGGAGATGCAGGGCGGACAGGGCGCACCGGCTGCCACTTCAGGGATCATCGGGTTTGTCCGGAACTTGTTATCCAGGCTCGGAAGCCGCCCTGAAGCCGACAGTCCAGGGCGAAAGCGGAGCGATAGGGTATCAACGGCGCTGCAGGCCCAAGACGATGCAGAACCGCCGGAAACAGACGCATCCTTAGCACTTGAGTCAGCCGAACTACCAGAACTCCCCGATGAGGAACAGGTGAGTAACGGCGGATTGGATCAACCCGTGTCCTTCACACAGTTTGAGGATCATGTTTTCTTTGACGGCGCCCGGACAGGAGAGCGCGGGGAGAGGGGTAAACTCCCCGGTGATGATGGGGATATGAGTACAGCTGAATCCGGTTCCCCAGTGTATGCAGCGACGGGAGAGGCTGACCCCTCAGTGCCCCAGGAGGAAGAGCAGAAGGAAGGGCTGCAGCTCACCGAAGAATAAGGCTTGTCCCGCAAACAGCCCGCCATTTCTCTGAGTTAGAAGGGAAGACACCATGGACTTCAGACAGCTTGAGTCTTTTGTAGCCATTGTCAAGCACGGCAGCTTTACCAAAGCGGCGGAAGGGCTGTTTCTTACCCAGCCCACCTTAACCGGGCATATTCAGTCTCTAGAAAACGAGCTGGGTACAGTGCTCCTCAATCGCTGCGGCAAGACGGTCACCCTGACTGAGGCGGGGGAGATCCTCTATAGGTATGCGGTGAATATCCTCAACTCCAGGGAACTCGCGAGGTATGCTTTGGCCCAGTACGAAGGGAAGCTCGAGGGGGAGCTGGCCATAGCTGCCAGCACCGTTCCCCAACGCCACATTCTGCCGCGCCTTTTGGCCGCCTTTAACCAGCGCTATCCCCGGGTCAGCTTCAGGCTGAACCAGCACGACAGCAAAGGGGTGGTCCAGGCCATCGCATCCAGTGCCGTGGACTTCGGTTTCGTGGGGACCCCCGTCTGCGGGAATGAGCTGGAGGCGGTGGAGCTCTGCCGCGGCCGTTTGGTGGTGATCACACCCAACGCCGGCAGGTATGCGGATTTGGAGGAGAAAAGTCTTGCCTGGGATGAGCTGAAGGATGAGCGGTTTATCCTGAGGGAAGCGGGTTCAGGCAGCAGGAGCGTTTTCCTGGAGGGTCTGGCCGCGAAGGGCTTGGACATAAAAGATCTAAAGGTCATTGCCACCGTGGAAAACCCCGATACCATCAAACAGTGCGTGATGGCAGGTTTGGGCATTGCGGTGGTTTCGGAACTTTCTGTGCAGGAAGAACTGCGCCTGGGCCTGCTCAAGGCCTTCTACCTTAAGGAGCTCGATTTGACCCAGCGCTTTTACTTCGTGGTACACAAAAACAGGGTGCTCTCCCCAGTGGCCCGGGCCTTTCAAGAGTTCACCCTGGAATATGCTAGGAGTCTGCCAAAATCTCCTGCACAGCGGCTAGAACCGCCTGCATTTCCCCTTTCGTGTTGAACCAACCAGGGGAAAAGCGCACAGTGCCCCGTGGGAAGGTGCCCAGCGTTTTATGGGCGGCCGGCGCGCAGTGCAGACCGCATCTGGTTTGGATGCCGTAGAACTTCTCCAATTTGTACGTTACTTCTCCGTTATCGCGATCGGGGAAATCCACGGAGATAACTGCGACCCGATCTTCCAGCGAAGCTGGCCCCACGAGCACTACACCTTCCATGTTGGTAAACCCTTCCATCAGGATCCTGGCCAGGGCCTGTTCTTTGGCCCGGATCGCCTCCAGGCCCGTGTTTTCCAAGTAGTTCAGGGCGGCATGGAGCCCGTAAATTCCAGGGAGATTCAAGGTCCCCGCTTCGAATTTGTCCGGGAGGTAGGGGGGAACCTCCTCCTGCTCGGAAAGACTTCCCGTGCCGCCGCTGATCAAGGGTTCCATCTGTTCAGCCAGTTCACTATCGATGACAAACCCGCCTATGCCCTGGGGCGCCAACAGCCCCTTGTGTCCTGTAAAGGCCAGGGCGTGGGCTTGGGTTTTCTGGAAGTCGATCTCCAGGATCCCCGCGGTTTGGGCGGCGTCCAGGATGAACAGCAGGCCGCGCCGGGCGCAGAGTTCACCGATTTCTTCCACAGGCAGGATGGTGCCGCAGACATTGGAGGCGTGGGTGACCGCCACCATCTTGGTGTTGGGCCTGATTTGAGCTTCAAAATCGGCAAGGCGCACCCGTCCTTCCCGGTCGCCCCTAACCCGGGAAAACTCCACACCCTGCTTTTGCAGCTGCAAAAGGGGCCGCATCAGGGCATTGTGTTCCAGGGAGGAGACAAGGATGTGGTCCCCGGGCCGCAGCAGACCTTTAAGCAGGAAGTTGAGGGCCTGCGTCACATTCATGGTGAAGACGACGTTTTCCGCTGCCGGGACGTTGAAGAGGGCAGCGATTTTTTCCCGGGTTTCCCACACCACCTCCTGGGCCTCGGGGAAATTGGCGAAGGAGCTGCGGTTCACGCTCCCGCTCACTTCATCGAGGCAGCGCTTCACCGCGCTGCTCACCCCCGGGGCTTTGGGATAGGATGTGGCTGCATTATCAACATAGATTCTCTTCATGTCAGTTGGCCTCCCCATCCATTTTATACCGGCGGCAGCCTGGTCTGTATAGAGTTTGCTTATTGGTGGGGAAGAGGTATAGGCAGTTCTTATTGTACAAGGCAAGGGGCGATTTACTATAATGAAAAGGGGTTTGACAAAAAAATCTCAATGAACTCAGGGAGGTATGTGTGTGGGCGGCAAAAAAGGCATTGCCTTAGTGGGAGCCCTGGTGGGTGCCTTGGCCGTGGCTTTGGTGGCCTTTGGCAACCCCGTGAACATGGGTATCTGCATTGTCTGCTTTATCAGGGATACTGCAGGGGCCCTGGGGCTGCACCGAGCTCCAGTGGTGCAGTATATCCGGCCGGAGATCATCGGTATAGCCCTGGGTGCTTGGCTCATGTCCTTGAGGGGCGGGGACTTCCGGGTCCGGGGCGGCTCGGCTCCCTTTACCCGTTTCATCCTGGGCTTTTTTGTTGTGGTGGGGGCTTTGATGTTCTTAGGCTGCCCCCTAAGGATGGTGCTGAGGCTGGCTGGAGGGGATCTCACAGCTGTCTTTGGCCTTCTGGGCTTTACAGCCGGTATCTTGGTCGGCGTAGCCTTCTTGAACAGGGGGTTCACCCTGGGGAGGACCTACTCGCTGCCTAAAGGGGAAGGTTACCTCTTCCCGGCTGTGCAGGTGGTGCTCTTGATCCTCCTGGTGGCGGGGCCTGCCTTCATCTTTTTCAGCAGCGAGGGGCCTGGCTCACTCCATGCACCGATCTTGGTTTCCCTCCTTGCCGGCCTGATCGTGGGTGCCGGTGCCCAAAGGAGCCGGCTCTGCATGGTGGGCGGCATTAGAGACCTGGTGCTGTTTAAGGACTCCCACTTGATTTCAGGCTTTCTGGCCATTTTCTTGGTAGCCCTGGTGGGCAACCTGGTCACAGGCAACTTCAGGCTGGGCTTCAGCGGACAGCCCGTGGCCCACACCGATTGGCTGTGGAACTTCCTAGGCATGCTCCTCGCGGGGCTCGGTTCCGTGCTCCTGGGCGGCTGCCCCTTGCGGCAGATTGTACTGGGGGCGGAAGGAAATGCGGATTCCGTGATCACCGTGCTGGGGATGCTGGTGGGTGCAGCCTTTGCCCATAACTTCGGGCTGGCCGCCTCTGGGGCCGGTGCCACTGCCAACGGCAAGCTTGCCACCATCATCGGGCTGATTGTGGTGGCGGCGGTTGGCCTTTTGAACACAGAACGGGCTGAAGTGAGTGTGAAGGGAGAGGTGCAAGTTGGCTCTTAGATCAGTTGATGCCAGGGGCAGGGCGTGTCCGGAGCCGGTCCTTTTGACCAAGAAGGCGCTGGCAGCGTCCCCAGAAGGCGTACAGGTGTTGGTGGGTAACAGCACATCCCGGGAAAACGTCCGGCGTTTTGCCGAAGCCAGGGGCTACAAAGCGGAGATCAGGGAAGAGGGGGAAGACTTCCTGCTGATCATCACCAGGTGAGGTTATGGATTACATCGCTACATTTTTTACCCACTCCGGTGCGGTGAAGTATAGAAGGTACATGGGAAGATTGGGTGTGGAGGCGGAGCTTCTGCCCGTGCCGCGCCGCTTGAGCTCAGACTGCGGCATCGCCGCCTGGTTTTCCACAGACCTAGACCTAAGCAGCCTGATCACCGCCGAGATCGAAAAGCTCTTCGTGGTGGAAGAGGGCGGCGAACGGCTGGTTTACAGCGCAGATTAGTTTCGAAAAAAAGTGCACCTCCCAGGCTGCGGAAAGCTTTGGGAGGTGCGTTTTTTCATCTAGGCCTACTGGGGGAGGGTTTCCGGTCTTGTGGCGCTCTTGGCAATCTTTGCAGGATTTATCTTTTTTTCACAGAAGTATATCATTAACCTCATAGATGCGGCAGCATAGGCTATCCACATCCGGGAGGGGATTGAGCTTAGCCACAGTGAACAACCTAGAACTTCTGCTTCAACATACTCCACTCCAAGACGGTAGGGGAGGTGGTGCGGCGGAGTTTTTGCGCGTTTATGTGGAAAAGCCCAAAAAAGGATGGAGGGATAGAGCATGAAGAGGTTTTGCCTGCTGACAGCCGCTTTTTGTGTGGTTTTGGTGGCAACCCTGGCCGTGGCAGCAGCTGCTGCTCCCCAGGGAAAGCTGGAGATCTTTTCCTGGTGGGCCGGCGATGAAGGTCCGGCTCTGGAAGCTTTGATTGCGCTCTACGAAGCCAAGTATCCGGAAGTCACCGTAATCAACGCTACGGTCACAGGCGGCGCGGGAGTGCATGCGAAGGCCGTGTTGAAAACCAGGATGCTTGGTGGAGATCCGCCCGATTCCTTCCAGGTCCATGCCGGTCAGGAGCTCATCGGAACGTGGGTTGTGGCCCAGCGCATGGAAGACCTGACCTGGCTCTTCCAGGAAGAGGGCTGGTTCGAGGTCTTCCCCGAGGACCTCTTGGCCCTGATCAGTACGGATGAAGGCATCTGGTCCGTGCCAGTGAACATCCACCGCTCCAACGTTATGTATTACATCCCCGAAAACCTGAAAAAATGGGGTGTGGAGCCGCCCAAGACCTGGGATGAGTTCTTGGCCATCGCCCCGAGCCTTCAGGAGCAGGGCGTAATCCCCCTCTCCCTGGGGGAAAACTGGACAGCGATCCACCTTTGGGAGAGTGTGGCCCTGAGCTACCTGGGACCGGACAAGTATGACGATCTGTGGGAAGGCAAACTCTCCTGGACCAGTCCTGAGGTGGTCGGGGTGTGGGAGCTCTTCGGCCGGATCTTGGAGTATACCAATCCCGATGCCCCGTCGCTCTCCTGGCAGCAGGCCACCGATATGGTGGTGGCGGGGCAGGCGGCCTTCAACATCATGGGTGACTGGGCTTCCGGTTACATGTCCGTAACCTTAGGCGTAAAGCCAGAGGAGGGCTACGGCTGGGCTCCAAGCCCGGGCACGGAGGGCGTGTTTATGGCCCTCTCCGACTCGTTTGGACTGCCTGTGGGCTCCCCTAACCGGGAGAACACCATCGCCTGGCTGAAGACCATTGGCAGCAAAGAAGGGCAGGACACGTTCAACCCCCTCAAGGGTTCCATCAGCCCCAGAATTGACTCCGATCTCTCCAAGTATGATGTCTACCTCCAGAGTGCAGCCAGGGATTATCAGTCCAATCGCATCGTGGGTTCCTTGGCCCACGGCACAGTGGCCAACGAACGGTTTATGAACGACTTCGCCACAGTCATGGACATCTTCTTGGCCAACAAGGATCCCCAGGCCGCAGCCTACGCTGCCCAGGCGGTGGCCATCCAGTCCGGGCTGGTTAAGTAGGGCGCACAGCCACAAGCCCGTCACCGCAAGGTGGCGGGCTTTCACAAAGGGCAAGATCTGGAGAAAGGACTGAGGGCTATGCACACCCGCCGCGAGCACTTGGCGGCTATTGTGACTATACTGCCGTCCATCATCCTGCTGGGCATTTTCGTCTACGGTTTTATCGCCAACTCCATCTACATGTCCACCACCGATTGGGGACAAACAGCCGCCATGTCTTTGGATCCCCAGATCGAGAGCGTCGGTCTGGACAACTACCGCGATCTGTTCACCGGTTTTTTGAACGTCCGCTTCCGGCAGGACTTGGTGAACATGTTTTTCTTTACCCTGCTCTTTGTGGGACTCTCGCTGCTGGTGGGACTGGTTTTGGCCACCATCATCGACCAGCTTTTCTGGGGGGAAACGTTTTTCCGCACAGTGTTTCTCTATCCCATGTCCCTTTCCATGGTGGTCACCGGTACCATTTGGCGCTGGATCCTGCAGCCCAGGGGAGGGATCAATGTCCTGCCCACATTGATCGGCCTGCCCCCAGGGAAGTTCCTGTGGCTTTCCAGCCGGGATCAGCGTCTAGTCTTTGACTGGTCCCATCTCTTGCACTACGCCTGTTGGGTATTACTGGTCGTTTTGGCCATCAGCGCCTACAGCCAGTGGCGGCAGGGGAAAAAGGGGCGCCTAGCTTGGCACCTGGTTATCTGCGGGGTTTTGGCGGGCCTGATCGCCAGTCGGGTCCTCACCCGCCTTAGGCTTCTGCCTTACCCGGAGATGCACGGTTTCAACGACGCGCTCTGGGGTGTGGTCATCGCTGCGGTCTGGCAGATGTCCGGGTACACCATGGCGCTTTATCTGGCGGGGTTGCGCACCATACCCAGCGAACTGCGGGAGGCGGCGCGGGTTGATGGCGGCAGTGAACTGCAGATCTACCGCTATGTGGACCTGCCCCTACTGAAGCCCATTACCGCAAGTGCCATCGTGATTCTGGGCCACATCGCCCTGAAGATTTTCGACCTGATCTTTGCCATTTCCAGCCCTGACCACTACCCGACGTCCATGCCGGCGGTAACTATGTTCTTGAAAGCTTTCCGCGGCAATGAACTGGCGGTGGGTTCGGCCATCGGCGTGATCCTCTTTTTCATCGTTTCGTTGTTGATCGTACCTTACCTCATAGTTTCCTTTAGGAGGGAGGAGTAAAGCCCATGTCCTCGGGAAAAACGATCAGAGTGTTGGCTCAGATCCTGGCGGTGCTTCTGGCCATGGTCTATCTAGTGCCCATTTACATGACCCTGATCACGAGCTTGAAGGCACCTGCGGAAATCAACGTGATGACGGCCTGGGCGCTTCCCTCCAAGGCACATTGGGCTAGCTACGGGGTGGCTTGGGAAAGATTCGCCCCGAATCTGCAGAACAGCTTCGTTCTGGCCATCAGCGCCACTTTGCTTTCCGCCATAATGGGCTCCCTGAATGGCTATGTGCTGAGTAAATACCGGATTCCCGGGGGGAAAGTGGCCTTGCCCCTGATTGTCTTTGGTATGTTCATCCCCTACCAGAGCGTACTGGTTCCCCTCTTCAGGTTCATGCAGCAGACCAGACTCTACGGGGGCCTACCCGGTTTGATCCTGGTGCACGTGGTCTACGGGCTGCCCATAACTACCCTGCTTTTTCGCAGTTTTTATCAGGAAATACCGGATGAGCTGGTGGATGCCAGCAGCATTGACGGTGCAGGATTCTGGGGCATCTTCCGTCACCTGATCTTGCCCCTATCGGGCCCGCCCTTTTTGGTGGTCTGCATCTGGCAGTTCACCCAGATCTGGAACGAATTCCTCTTCGCAGTCACCTTGACCAAGCCCAGTTCCCAGCCCATCACCGTGGCCCTGGCCAATCTCGCCGGGGGTCAGGCGGTTTCCTGGAATCTGCCCATGGCGGGCTCGGTCCTGGCGGCCCTGCCCACCACCATCGTCTATGTTCTGCTGGGGCGTTATTTTGTCCGGGGGCTTCTGGCTGGCGCCCTGAAGGGATAAAAAAAGCGGCGCCTATTCGGCCGCCGCCACAGTTACCTTGGCTGGTATCTGCACCTGTCCGTTGAGGGTGTAGCCACACTCCAGGCATTCCACGATGATCAGCTCTGCGGTGGGGGGTTCCTCTAGGTTATCTGCCTGGTGCAGTTTCCCGTCGAAACGATCCCCCGGCTCAGGTTCAATGAGGCCTATGCCCAAGGGAGCCACCAGCTGGGCGAAGTGCTTTTTGGCGCTCAAGATGGCCTCAAGCTGCCCCTGATCTTCTGGGGCTGCGCTTTGGCGCTGTTTGTCCAGGAAGCGCAGCATCTCCAGGCTGCGTTGCCGCCACTCGGTGATCTCTTCCCTGAACTGCGCGTTCCCCTTGGCGTAGGTATCCCTTTCCTTGCGCAGGCTCTGGACCTGCTCCTCCAGGGTCTGCATGTACTTGCCCAGGCGCACCTTGGCCACGTTGGGTTCCTGAACTTCCCCTGCCTCTGGAGCAGCCGCGGGCGGCGGACTCACCTCCACCGGCGGCGGAGGAAGCTCCTGGCTGCGCCCCCGGGCACTTACCAGCATCCCCGCGAGACTTCCGATCATCCCCACTATGGACAGGACCAGCAAAGCGCTGGGGTGCATGCCTTCCACGGGCTGCTGAAGCAGGCGGATGGACACCACCAGCAGGGACAGGGCCAGGACGAAGAGGGAGAAGAAAACGACAAGGGCCTCAAAACTAAATAGCTTAGGCCTGGTTGGCTCGGGGTTCGCCATGCCCATCACTCCACTTCCACCAGTCTAAAGATCTCCTCGTTCAGAGGAATCAGCAGGTCTTGGCCGATTCTCAGCCTGTAGGGATCCACCTGGTTGAGTTCGATGATCTGGTTGATGAACTTCTCGCTAGGGGGCGATTGAAAGCGATTGGCGATGCCCCAAATGGTGTCCCGGGGCTTGATGGTCAAGATCATGGCCTGGTTTTTCTTGATCAGCTCTTCAGCAAGGGCAGATAGGACCGGCAGATCTCCACCCACTTCTAGGCTCACTGCGGGGGCTTGGGGTGCCTCCG
>DGEY01000049.1:9317-10910 GCA_002391385.1 Firmicutes bacterium UBA3914
CAGGGCCGCGGCGAGGGACTGCACCTCCTGCCCCTGCTGGCTGCTGGCGGTCTGGAGACTGGCCAGCTCCAAGTGGAGCTGGGTCACCTGCTCGGCCAGGTTGGCCAGGGACCGATCTATGGAACGCAGCTCTGTGACCAGGGACTGCAGTTCTGCGCCTGCGGAAACAGCTTCCAGGGTCTCCAGGCGGGCGGTAGTGCTTTGGGCCTCCTCAGCCACCTGCTGAGCGAGGGTGCTAACAGCCACGGCTAAGGTCTGCACTTCTTGGCTCTGCTGGGTGCTGGAGGTCTTCAGGCCAGTTAACTCCTCTTGGAGCTGGGCCAAGCCTGCACTAAGACCTGCCACGGATGCATCGAGGGACTCAAGGGTTGTGAGCACAGCGTCCTGCTCAGTGCTATCCATTGAAGCTGCCAGGGTCTGCAGTTGGCTGCCTGTGCTTTCCACGGCCGCCGCCAGCTCCTGCAGCTTGGCTTGGGTGTTTTCCGCTTGTCCGGTTACTTCCACGGATAGCGCACTCAAGGAAGTGGCCAGGGCCTCCATGTCACGGTCCTGTTCAGCGCTGCGGCTCTGGAGGGCTTCCAGTTCCACTTGGAGCTTAGCCAGCTGCTCCCCTAGCCCGGCGATGCTGGTATCCAGGGACTCCACCGCATTTAGAACTGGCTCCAGCTCATCCCTTTCCGCTGCCGCCGTGAGGACCTGCAGCTGTTGAGCGGCCTCCTTGGCGTGCTCAGCCACCTGGCTGGAAAGCGTCTCCAGGGCAGCGGCTAGGCTTTGCACCTCCGTGTTCTGTTCCGCCGTGGTGCTCTGCAGGGCTGCTAGCTCCTGCTGGAGCTGGGCCACCTGCTGAGCCAGATCCGCCACCGACTGATCGGTGGTCTCCACCGCCGTCAGCAGTGCTTCCAGCTCGCCGCTTTCCGCCGCGGCGACCAGGACTTGCAGCTGGGCTGTGGTAGCTTCCACCTGCCCGGTCATCTCGCTGGAAAAGGTGAGAAAGGTGCCGGAAAGGGCTTCCACGGCGGTTCCCTGCTCAGCAAGGCGTTCCTGCAGGTCAGCGACGTCCACATGGAGTTGGGCCACCTGTTCAGTTAGGGCGGCCATGGTTCCATCCATGGACTGGACTACTTCCATCAACCTGTGCCACTCCTGGGTTTCGGCCAGGGCTGGCTCCGGTTCTGGAGGTTTGAACTGCGTCACGCCCAACAAGTAGCCGCTGGCGAGCAGCGCGATGATCAGCAGCGCACCGGCCACATAACGGAATGCTGTTCCCTCAAAGCGTTGTCCCATAAGCCGTGGTCCGTCCTTTCTTGACAAATTTCCCCAGCGACCTGGGTAAGAAAATCGTTAGTTATGCTAAATATTCCACTAGGGGAGAGGGAACTCCTTCCATAACCTTGAGTGAAACTGGGGATTGGCACCAGGCCGAACGGGAAAAATCCCAAGCAGAGCACTGCCCGGGATTTTTTCGTGCTTTAACGCCGCAGGGGATCGTCAATGAGGGTGGCAAAGAAGAACTCATGGATGTGGCCCCGGTTGAGGGTGGTGATCCCGCTGGCGAAATGGATGTGCCTGCAGGGCAGGGCCTGCGAGCATCTG
>DGEY01000051.1:0-9145 GCA_002391385.1 Firmicutes bacterium UBA3914
ATCCAGGTGTTTTCCTTTTCTTCTTCTTCTGGTACAATGAACGTAGCTCATGGCTCCTCCCTGAACAATGATTTGGTTTTGCACCCTTACATTGTATCAGAGAGCCGTGAGCTTTTCTTTCACTTAATTCTACAAGTTGCCTCCCTATTCTAGTAGCTTCTAGAGCCTGTTTCCAGGGCTTACTTAGGCCCCCAGCACCTCCCGGCGTGGTTTGAAGCCAATTTCATCCAAAAGCCGTAGGTAATCTTGGGGAGTGATGGCCGATACGGGCTTATTCAGGATAGCCACCAGCAGTGCCTCCATGACATTGGTTCCGAAAGAACGCCCTTCCAGATCCGGCGTGGTGGTGATCAGTTCCCTTACCCGGCGCTTCCGGAGGAACTCCACATCCTTGGGGGTGATGGTGTTGGTGATGATGATCTTGCCGCTGAGATCATCGGGCATGTACTTGCGGATCTGGTGGTAATCGCCGGCGATCACATCGGCCCAGGCGTAGAACCGTTCATACTTCTTCCGATCCGGCGCCTCTTCTTGCTTGTCGCCGATGGGATAGAGCCAGTGGAAGGGGAACTGCACCACAATAGGGGCAAATACCGCGGCCACCCGCTCCAAAGCCTTCAGACTGTAGAGGGGAATGGGTACACCTAAGGCGAACATGAGATCGCCGTAGAGCACTTCAGCTCCGGTCTCCTGCAGTGCTGCCGCCATGCCGAAGCGGTCCACCCCGCAGGTGAGCAGGACCTTCTTGCCCCGAAACATGCTGGGGTCTTCCTCAGCCAGAGTCTCAATGGCCTTCCGCTCCAGGGTGTTCTTCAGCCCAGAGCCGTCCACAATGGGAGTAACCTGCGGGGCCCTGGCGATCTGCTTCGCTTCCCGTAAAATGTAGCGCCGGCGACCGCCCCACAGGTAGAGATCGATGCCGCCCATCCCAAAGGCAGCCACTTTCCCGTCCAACTCTTTGATGATGGCTATGGCCTTTTGGATGTCCCCGTCTGTGCCCATGCGCTCCAGGGAGAACTCCTCTCCGAGTACACGCACCACCGCTTTGCTATCCCGTTTGGATGAGCCTATGCTGACACTCACGATCCGTTTCATCGGCTACTCCCCTTTAATCGATGTGATCAGCTTGCGCAGCCTTTCGGGGCTGAAGTAATGGTCCGCCTGGATGGGCGAGGTGCCCAGGCACTCCCCCACCACTTTCTCCCCCAAAATGGCCTCGGCTAAGCGGATGCGCATATCGGACCCTATCATGATCACGTGATCGAAGGCACTCATCTCCACCATCAACTCCATGAGCCAGTTGAGCAGGCTCCTCCCGTCAAAGGACTCAATGAGCTCCCAGCGCTCTGCGTCCGTAAGGAGCAGCGTGTAATCCACGCCCAACTCCCGGCACAGTGCCTTAAGCTCCCCGGTGTTGCTCAAGGGAAAGCCGATCACCGCCAGGCTGCCCCCTTTGCGGACCTCCGCCAGGCTCTCCAGACGGGAGATGAACGAGCGATCGCAGCCGACCCGCTGGGCCACCTCCTGCTGGGAGAGGCCAGAGATCCTCAGCTCAAAAATGCGGTCGATGATCCGATCCAGCTTGGTCCGGTTGAGCAGTTTATCCCCTATGCGAAAAAAGCCGCCCATGACATCACCCGCTCTTGTGCACACATTGTACACAGACATTATAACACGCCCGGAGCGGCTCTACAACAATTCTTTTAACAAACGCTCCACCTGCCCTTGGGTTGTGGCGGTGTTCAGCTCCTTGCGCACAGGCGCGGCATAGGGGATGCCCTTTAAGTACCAGGCGAGATGGGGCCGCATCTCCCGCACAGCCCGCTGTTCACCGTCGTAGGCCACCTTCATCCGCAGGTGGCGCAGGGCAACTTCGATCCGCTCCTCCAGCGTTGGCCCGGGAAGCAGTGACCCTTCAGTGAGATACGCTTTGATCTGCCGGAAGATCCAGGGATTGCCCCGGGCCGCCCGCCCCACAGCCAGATGATCGCAGCCGGTTTGCTCCAGCATGGCCTGGGCGGTTTGGGGGGAGACGATATCGCCGTTGCCCACAATGGGGATGCGGCTGCGGGCTTTAATTTCACCGATCCATTCCCACTGGGCCTGTCCGGAATAGAACTGCTCCCTGGTGCGGGCATGGACAGTGAGCCAGTGCACCCCCGCCTCTTCCAAGACTTGGGCCACCTCCAGGCAGTTTATGCTCCCTTGATCCCAGCCCAACCTGATTTTTGCTGTGACGGGAATAGGCACTGCCTGGACCACTGCTGCCGCAATCCGGCCCACAAGCCGCGGATCCCGCAGCAGAGCCGCACCATCGCCGTTTTTCACCACCTTGGGGGTGGGGCAGCCGAAGTTCAGGTCCAGCATATCGGGGCGCACCAGATCGTAGACGATCCTGGCGGCCGCGGCCATCACCTCGGGATCATGGCCGAAAAGCTGGATGGCGCAGGGGCGTTCAGCTGAGTGGATGGTGAGCATGTCCAAAGTGCGCTGATTTTTGTAAACCAGCGCCTGGGCGGAAACCATTTCACTGACAACCAGGTCGGCACCGTGTTCCCTGGCCAAAACCCGATAGGGCAGGTCAGTCACCCCTGCCATGGGGGCAAGAAACACTCCCACCGGTACCCCTCCTTCAACTTACCTAACAAAAAAGCAGGGCATTCCCTGCTCTTTGTCTCTCTCGCTTTGCGTTTGACTAGACTGCCTTACTCCTGATCCAGATTCCACCTGGTGCGGAAGCGCTCAATCCGGCCACCCTGGGTGGTTACAACCTGGCGCTGGCCAGTGTAGAAGGGATGGCACTTAGAGCACACCTCGACCCTGATCTGCGGCTTGGTGGACCTGGTTTCAAAGGTCTCTCCACAGGCACAGGTTACGATGGCTTTGTCATACTTGGGATGTATACCAGCTTTCATCTACTTCTTCACCTCACTAACCGAACTGGCAGAGCCACAGCACATTATAACACAGCTCTGCCAGCCTGGCAAGAATCTAACCTACTTCAAATAGTTCTGCGGGTTAACTGGATTGCCGCGATGGCGGATCTCAAAGTGTACGTGGGGGCCTGTGGAATTACCAGTGTTGCCGCTGTAGGCAATGATCTGACCCCTGGTCACCGTTTGGCCCACTTTCACGTTCAAGCGGGAGTTGTGGGCGTACCGGGTTTCCACGTTGTTGCCGTGGTCAACGATGACCAAAATGCCGTATCCTCCGTTCCATCCCGCAAAGGTGACCCGGCCGTCAGCCGCGGCGCGCACCGGGGTACCGGTGTTCACGGCGATGTCCAAACCATTGTGCATGCGGCCCCAGCGCGGACCAAAGGGTGAAGAGATCCGCCCCGTAACGGGCCAATCAAAGGCCTTCTGCAGCTGGCCATTGATGATCAAGACATCTTTAGGCCGCAGCTGAGTTGCCCCGGGGATGATAATCTTGGTGTTGGGCATGATTCGGCTGGGATCCGAGATGTTGTTCACCCTGGCAATCTCCTCCAGGGCCACCTGGTAACGCTCGGAAATCTCCCACAGACTCTCACCCGTGGCGACTTGGTGCAATACCCCCTGGACAGACAGGATGTTCAGTTCCTGGCCCACCGACAGCATATTGGGGTTTCTCAGCTCGTTGGCTGAGATGATCGAATCCACCGATACCCCATAGGCATTGGCGATATCCCACAAAGTCTCCCCAGGATTGACCTTATGCACAAAAATGGTGGGTTTATCTTCCTTCTTCTCTTCCACCTTAGGCGGCGCAGCCACTGGCGGTGTCGCCACCTGGAGGGCTGACTCTGCCCGGGAGGGCGCAGCCGCGGCTGACCCCTCCGCCTCCTGCTCAGCGGGGGCGTCCAGCACCGCTACCTGGGGGCGCTCAACCGACTGGACAGCTCCATCGAGGGCGGCTAGGGTTTCCGCAGTTGGTGCAGGTTGTCCGAAATCATCTTGGGAGTCAAGGGTGTAGAGGTACTCGTCCACATTGATGTAAATCAGACTGTCCAGATCCCAGTCACTTCCACCAATGTGCATCCTGGTATCGACCTGGCCTAAGATTCCGAAGCTGAAGATTACTGCAAAGAACAAGAGTATTAACCCTTTGCTGCGGACAAACCGCCTCCTCATGTCCAATCCTCCCTCGACTGGCAATAACCTAATGGGGAAACTTCGACGCCAACCAACGGTTTCCCTTCACTTATTCCTAACATTTTCGGCGAAAGGTGATGAAATGATCAACTCCACAAGTTCCTGGTTGCTCTTGGTGTTGATCACCCGATCCAACAACAAATCCATGGTTTCCGCGGGTCCCAGGGCACTCATCACCCGGCGCAGCATCCAGGTGGCCTCCAGCTCTTCAGGGGTTAGGAGCAGATCCTCCCGCCTAGTGCCGGAGCGGTAAATATCTATGGCCGGGAAGATCCTGCGCTCAGCCAGCTTGCGGTCTAAGTGCAGCTCCATGTTGCCCGTACCCTTAAACTCTTCGTAGATCACTTCGTCCATGCGACTGCCGGTATCCACCAGGGCGGTGGCAATTATGGTCAGGCTGCCCTGCTCCTCAAAATTGCGGGCTGCCCCAAAGAAGCGCTTGGGACGGTGGAGTGCGGCGGGATCCACCCCGCCAGAGAGGGTGCGCCCGCTGGGGGGCACAACCAGGTTGTGGGCTCTGGCCAGGCGGGTGATGCTGTCCAGGAGAATGACCACATCCTTGCCCGACTCCACCAACCGTTTAGCCCTGGCCAGCACGATATCGGCGACCCGCACGTGATTTTCCGGCGGCAGGTCAAAGGTGGAGCTGATCACTTCTCCGCTCACGGAACGTTCCATATCGGTAACTTCCTCCGGCCGCTCGTCAATGAGCAGGACAATGATCTCGGTATCGGGATGGTTCTCCGCGATGGAGTTGGCCAGCATCTTTAAGACGGTCGTCTTACCGGCTTTGGGCGGGGAGACGATCAGCCCCCTTTGGCCAAATCCCAATGGGGATAATATGTCCATGAGCCGCATGGTGTAATTCGTCGGGGTTGTTTCCAGGTGGAGACGCCGCTGGGGATAAATGGGCGTTAGGTCGTCAAAACACGGGCGTTCGGCAGCCAGCTCGGGATCGGAGAGGTTGATGGCCAGCACCTTCAAGAGTGCGAAGTACCTTTCCCCGTCTTTGGGTGGACGCACCTGGCCTAAAATCTCATCCCCAGTGCGCATGGAAAAGCGCCGGATCTGGGAAGGAGAAACATAGACATCATCACCACCAGGTGTGTAATTATCCACCCGCAGAAATCCGTAGCCCTCGCTGGTGATCTCCAGAATCCCGCTGATAAACAGCAGGTTCTCCTTCATGGTCTCATGTTTCAAGATCTCGATGATCAGATCTTTCTTGCGAAGCCGCTTAAACCCGGTCAGACCCAGGTCCTTTGCCAGTTCCTGGAGCTCAGCAAAGGTCTTTGATTCAAGCTCTGCAATATTCAAGCGTTCACCACCTTCGACCCCAGGGCCGGGCCGTTAGGCACGCCCGGCACTTCCAAAGAGCCTGATTTTCGCCCTCACCGTTTCCTTCATGGCTTCACGGGCTGGCCCCAAAAGCTTACGGGGATCGATTTCCTCAGGTTTAGTGCGGACCACTTCCTGCACAGCCCTGGTGAAGGCCTGCCTCAGTTCGGTGTCGATGTTGATCTTGCAGATCCCCAAGGAGACTGCTTTGCGGATGGCTTCATCGGGTACACCGGATGCTCCGTGGAGCACCAGGGCGACATCGACGGCCTCTTTGATCTTAGCCAAACGCTCAAAGTCCAGCTTGGGCTCGCCTTTGTACACGCCGTGGGCTGTACCGATGGCAATGGCCAGGGCATCCACCTTAGTGCGTTCCACAAAGTCCGCGGCCTCTTGGGGATCGGTGAAGGTAGCCTCCGCGGCCTCCACGGAAATGTCGTCTTCCACTCCGCCGATCTTACCCAATTCCGCTTCCACAGACACTCCGCAAGGATGGGCCACGTCCACAACCTTTTGGGTTATGGCGATGTTCTCCTCATACGGCAGCTGGGAGCCGTCGATCATCACCGCGGAGAACCCGTGGCGGATGCACTGGGCTACCTGGCTGAAGCTGGTTCCGTGATCCAAATTGAGGGCCACAGGCACTGAGGCCTTTTCTGCAGCAGCCTTGGCCAGGGCCGCGATGTACTCAATACCTGCGTACTTGATGCCCCCTTGGCTGGCTTGGAGGAAAACTGGAGACTTCTCTTCTTCCGCTGCTTCGATAATTGCCTGGATGATCTCCATGTTGTTGACGTTAAAGGCGCCCACAGCATAGCCACCCTGCTTCGCCGCTTGAAACAGTTCTTTTCCGGATACTAACACTTTCCGTAGCCTCCTTGTGAATTTGGTTTCAGGTTTGCCAGAGCAGCTGCCCCAAGGCAACCGCTGAAGGAACTTACTCTCTGGGTGCTGATTCTGAAGTCATCTCCTGCGGGAAAACTGTGGAGCGGAAACCGCCACGGTGAGGGGTGAAAAAAGGTTGAAAGCAGGCACAGGAGAGGATAGCCTCTCGGGGCGGGCGGGCTGCCTCGGACCCCGGGAAAGATCCGACTATCGCGACCTATACTTCGTCACGCGGTAGGATTTTCCTTCGATATCACTTGCGATTCCCAAAGATATCATAAGCAACTAACAATCCGTCCTCTTCCTGCACATAATAGTTTACCAAAATCAGGCTCACCAAGCCTTTGGTGTTGATCCAGCACAGGACATCTTGGTAGGCACCGGCGGCCACGGGGCGCAGGGAGGCCAAGGCCACAGGCTGGTCCTGGCGGAAAACCCTACAATCCTCTTCGACCGCCAGGAGCACTTCTTGTCCGCCGCAGGCTATAACCAGTTTATGTTCTTCAGGCAGAACCTGCAGCACCTCCCCGTGGACCATTTGCCACTGGCTACCCTGGGCCCAGGCCCCGGCGGGAAGAGCCAGAAGCAGCAGAACCAACACCCACACTCCACTGTATTTTTCCATGAACATGGCGCACACCCTTTCTAGCCAAGAGTATGCGCCGAAAAATTCCACCTATGCAAAATAGCTGGGTTTAGTTCTCCCTCCGGAAATCATCTGGCGACAGGTTCTCGAGGAAGGAACGGAACTCCTCCAGCTCAGGGTCTTCCTCCTTGGGTACCGTGATGGCGTGGGGCACGATCTTCTCGTCTACGAAGATGGACGCGCCGGCCCGCAGAGCCAGGGCAATGGCATCGGACGGTCGCGCATCTACCCGCACCGTTTTGCCCCCCTGCAGGAAGTGGATTTCCGCGTAGTAGACATCATCACTGAGGTCGGTGATAACCACCTTGTCCACCTTGGCGCCCAAGGCCAGAGCCGAGCTGAGCAAGAGGTCGTGGGTAAGAGGCCGCGGCACTTCTACGTTTTCTAGGACAACTGCGATGGCGTTTGCTTCAGCGGGGCCGATGAGCAGGGGGACGTACGATTCTTCCGCCTCGTCACTGAGGATGACCACAGGAAACAGGGTCTCGCGATCTATGCCCACTGCTTTAACTTTCATGCGAAGCATAAGCACACCTCCTAGTGGTTAACCCTTCTTGTTATCCAGGATGGCCTGCATGAAGCCGACAAACAGCGGATGGGGCCGCGTCGGTCGGGACTTGAACTCCGGATGGAAGAGCGTTCCCACGAACCAGGGATGATCCTCAAGCTCGATGATCTCCACTAACCCCTCGGAGGAAACACCTGCCACCCGCATGCCGGCGCCGGCCAGGCTTTCCACGTAATCCTGATTGATGGTGTAGCGGTTCCGGTGCCGTTCGTACACAACTTCCTGGCCATAGCACTGCTCACTGCGTGTGCCCGGCAGGATCTGGCAGGCATAGGTCCCAACCCGCATGGCTCCTTCCAAGCCCGTCACTTGCGGGTACCCTGGAATAAAGCTGATCACAGGGTGCGCGCAGCTGCCGAATTCCACACTGCCTGCATCTTCCAGCCCAGCCACATTTCTGGCGAGCTCGATGGCGGCACTCTGCATGCCTAAACAGATGCCGAAATAGGGGATTTTATGCTCCCTGGCATACTGCGCAGCTGTGATCTTTCCTTCCACACCGCGGGGCCCAAATCCTCCAGGAACCACAATTCCATCCAGATCTTTCAGCAGATCGGTTCTGCCCTCTTCCAGGTCTTCCGCTTCGATCCAGCGGAGCTCCACATCCACCCCGTGGTGGATCCCGGCGTGCCGCAGGGCTTCCGCTACGCTCAGATAGGCATCGGGCAGCGAGACATACTTGCCCACAATGCCCACGACCACTTTTTGGGACAGGTTCTTGATCACGGAGACCAGCTCCCGCCACGAATCCAGATCCGCCGGGGCGGCGGTTAGATTTAGCCTCTCCAAAACGATCTCGTCTAAGCGGGCTTCCGCAAAACAGAGGGGAATCTCGTAGATGCTTTCCACATCGGGATTGGGAATGACAGCCTCTTCCTCCACATTGCAGAACAGGGCAACTTTGGCCCGGATATCTTCAGTCAAAGGGGCCTCACTGCGGCAGACGATCACGTCGGGTTGAATACCGATGCTGCGCAGTTCCTTCACGCTGTGCTGGGTGGGCTTGGTCTTCAACTCCTTGGCCGCAGCCACATAGGGAACTAAAGTGACGTGGATAAACAGGCTCGCTTCCCTGCCCACATCCATGCGGAATTGGCGGATGGCTTCCATAAAGGGCAGCCCTTCAATATCCCCGACGGTGCCGCCGATTTCCACCAGCAGCACATCGGCTTCGCTTCGTTCCGCCAGTGACCAGATGCGGTCTTTGATCTCGTTGGTCACGTGGGGGATGACCTGCACCGTGCCCCCATCGTAACCGCCTTTACGTTCCTTGGAAAGGATGGACCAATAGATCTTACCGCTGGTGATGTTGCTCTCCTTGGTTAAGTTGGTGTCAATAAACCTTTCGTAATGGCCTAAGTCCAGATCGCACTCGCCGCCATCTTCCGTGACGAAGATTTCCCCGTGCTGAAAAGGGCTCATGGTTCCTGGGTCCACGTTGAGGTAAGGGTCAAACTTCAGGGCGCTCACTTTCAGGCCCCGGCTTTTCAAGAGCCTCCCCAAGGAGGCCACCGTGATGCCCTTTCCTAAGCTGGAAACAACGCCTCCGGTGACAAACACAAACTTGCTCACGCC
>DGEY01000051.1:9318-11895 GCA_002391385.1 Firmicutes bacterium UBA3914
GTATTTGATCATCAATTTATGGTAGAAGCAGTTTTGCAGCAGGGCCAGGAAACTGGCCAGGAAAATCAACAGGGGAGCCGCGAACAAGAGACTGAGGGCAATGACCAAAAGGCTCATGATCACCAGCAGAAAACTGGGCCAGGGATTGTCCAGCACGATCAAGGCCGCTTTTTTCAAAGCCCCGAACACCCCCGCATTCTGGTTGACCACAAAGGGGAAGACGAACTGGTGGATGGCATACCACAGGACAATACCCCACACCCAAAAACCAGAAAGGACGATAAACAGCTTGCTGGGGTAGTTGGCACTGAACCAGATGTTGAAAAACAAAATGCCGAAACCGATGGCGCCCAAGGCCGCCAGGATGGCCCCCCGCAGGAAATAGCGCTTAAAGCCGAGCCAGAGATCGGCCATGGTGGTCTCTTCCCCCCGCACCACCGCGTTCATCCGGTAGTGCACCGCGGCGAAGGCACCGCCGATGGTGAGGGGCGTACCCACCAAGACCAAGATGAAAAACCAGTCGTTCTGCACGGGAAGATAGGTAAAGAGCAAAAGCAGGAAGAACCCTGCGGCAAACCAGATCAAGTTGGTGGCCATCACCTTGCCGATATGTTCGTAGCTCAGCTTGAGGGCCTGCCAGAACGTCCGCAAACTCTCTTTAAAACCCATACGTCACCATCCTCACATCTGTTCCGGGGCATCTACACCCAGCAAACCCAACACTTTCCTCAGCACAGTCCGGATATTGGCCACCAGCACCAAGCGGGCATCCCTCAGGGATGGTTCTTCACCCAAGATATGGCAGTGGGTGTAGAAGGAATGGAACAGGCCCGCCAGTTCCAGGGCGTAATTGGTGATGCGATGGGGTTCCCGCAGCAGGGCCGCTTGGAGCAGCTCTTCCGGCAGGGCCGCCAGCTGTTTGAGGAGATCCAGCTCCGCTTCGTGCTGGAGCAAGCTGAGATCGACCTCCCGGCAGGTGGGCACGGTGATCCCCTGCTCCGCAGCCTGCCGCAGCACGCTGGAGATCCGGGCATGGGCATACTGCACGTAGAAGACCGGATTCTCGCTGGACTGTTCCACGGCCAAATCCAAATCGAAGTCCAGGTGGCTTTCGGGACTGCGGTGCAGGAAGAAGAAGCGGGCCGCATCCTTCCCCACCTCGTCCACCAGATCCTGCATGGTGATGAACTCACCGGCCCGTTTGGACATTTTCACGGGCTGGCCATCCCTCAGCAGAGCCACATACTGCAGGATCAGCACTTCCAAGGTGTCGGCGCCGTACCCGAGGGCCTGGATGGCCGCCTTCATCCTGCCAATATACCCGTGATGATCGGGACCCCAGATGTTGATCAGCTTGGTGAAGCCCCGCTGCAGTTTGTTGTGGTGATAGGCAATATCAGCGGTGACATAGGTGTAGGAGCCGTCGCTTTTGACGATGACCCGGTCTTTGTCATCGCCGAACTGGGTCGATCTGAACCAGAGGGCTCCTTCCTCCTCAAAGAGCAGGCCCTTTTCCTTTAAGAACTGGATCACTGCCTCCAAGGCGCCTGCTTCATGCAGATCACGCTCCCGGAACCAGAGATCGAACTCAACCCCGTAAGCCGCCAGGTCCGCCCTTTGCATCTCCACCATCTGATCTGTCCCCCAGCGCTTGCAAAAAGCGATGCGCTCCTCATAGGGGAGATCCAAGAGGTCTGGGCGCTCTTCTTGCAAGACCTTAGCTAAGTCTATGACGTATTCACCGGGATAGCCATCTTCGGGAAAGGGATAGCTGGGATCCCTCAGCTGCTGATAGCGGGCTTCCAGGGAACGGGCGAAAACATCTGCCTGGTTGCCGGCATCATTCACGTAAAATTCCGTATGCACAGTGTGGCCCACCGCCCGGAGCAGGCGGGCCAGGGTATCGCCCACGGCGGCGGCCCGGGCGTTGACCACATTCATGGGGCCCACGGGATTGGCGCTCACAAATTCTAAAAGCACCTTTTCCCCGGTGCCGTAGCTGCTGTTGCCGTAGGCCTCACCCTGCTCTTCAATGGCCCTGAGGGTGGCGTACAGCCAATCATTGCTTAAAAAGAAATTGATGAAACCGGGGCCGGCCACCTCCACGGCGCGGATTACGCCGCCTTGGGGCAAGTGCTCCACGATGATTTCCGCTACCTCCCGGGGCGCCTTGCGGGCCGATCTGGCCATCACCAAAGCTATGTTCGAAGCGAAGTCGCCGTGCTGTTTGTCCCGGGGCACTTCCAGACCGATCTCTGGTACCGACTCCACCTGCAGCTTGCCGCTGGCCCTGGCCGCATCGATGGCCTCCCGCAGCGCGGCGATCAGCTGCTGCTTTTGCTCTAACCACACACTCATCTCAGTGCCCTCCCTAACTAAAGAAACTCCCCCATAGGAATTCCTATAGGGGAAAAAACCGGCTGTGCAGAGCTGCACTACCATTCTCCGTTAGTATATCACTTGTCCGTGTAATGTACAACCACTTTTTAGCCCCGGATCGTGTCGGGCAACTTCTGTCTCTTATACACATATCCGAGACCACGAGACTAAGGGGAAAATTGTATTCTGCCGTCTGTT
>DGEY01000062.1 GCA_002391385.1 Firmicutes bacterium UBA3914
AGAGACAGGGCTCTGGCGGTGCGGCCCAGGCTGATCATCTGCGATGAACCCGTATCGGCCCTGGACGTTTCCATCCAGGCCCAGGTGATCAACCTACTCCAGGATCTGCATAGGGAATTCGATCTCACCTACATCTTCATCGCCCACGACTTGGCTGTGGTGAAGCACATTTCCGACCGGGTGGCCGTGATGTACCTGGGCAAGATCGTGGAGCTCACCGACAAAAACGAGCTCTACCGCAACCCCAAACACCCTTACACCCAGGCACTGCTTTCCGCCATCCCCGAGGCGGATCCCACCATCAAGAAGGAGCGGATCCTGCTCAAGGGCGATGTGCCCAGCCCCATCAATCCGCCCAAGGGCTGCCGCTTCCACACCAGGTGCCCCAAGGTTATGGACATCTGCAAGGTGGAAGAGCCCGAGTTCGTGGATTCTGGGAACGGCCACTTCGTGGCCTGCCACCTGGTGCCCGCCGCGGAAGAAAAGGGCGCCTAAGCAAGCTGAATCCAAAGAAAGAAGAAGTCCTCCCCGGGCTGAGCTGGGGAGGACTTTTCTGCTAAGATGTTCTTTAGTTTTCAGGCTGCTCCTGGAAGCTGGCGATGATCTCTTGAAGCTGCTGGGCCAGCTCCGCCAGGTTCTGGGCGGCTGCGGAGGTCTCTTCGGTGCCCGCCGCGGTCTGCTCGGTGATCTCTCCGATGGAGAGGAACAGGGCCACCGCCTCCCGGGTGCGGGCTGCTTGGGCCAGGCTCTCCCCGGCGATCTGCTGCACCAGCGCCTCCGTTTCCTTGGCCGCCTGGGTGATGTTCTGCAGGGCGGAGCGCACCTCGTGCACTTCCTGTTGGCCCTTTTCCACGCTCTCCAGGGAGCGGGCGGTATCCTTTTGGATGCGCTTCAGGGCTTGCTCAATTTCTTCCGTGGCCTTTTGGGAGCGGATGGCCAGATCGCCAACCTCCTGGGCCACCACCGCGAAGCTGCGTCCCTGCTCGCCGGCGCGGGCGGCCTCAATGGCTGCGTTCAAGGCCAAGAGGTTGGTCTGCTCGGCGATGTCCCTGATCAGGGCCAGGATCTTGCCGATCTCTTGGGTCTGCTTGGTCAGGCTTTCCACCGACTGCTTGATGGTGTTCATGCCTTCCACCGCTTCGCCGGCCTGAATTTCCCCTTGGGCGGCGGCTTCCGTGGCGTTCTGGGAGAGGACCACCGCCTCTTTGGCCCGCTGCTCCATGGCGGCCATGGCTTCGTTCATCTCCTCGATGCGCCTGGTGCCGCTTTGCACATCTTCGCTCTGGGTCTGGGCGCCCGCGGCCATCTCCTCCATGCCGGCGCTGATCTCCTGGCTGGAGGTGGCCAGGGCCTCGCTGGCGCTGCGCACCCGGTGCAAGAGCCGGGCCAGCTGGGCGGTCATCTCGTTGAAAGCGGTGGTCAGCTCGCCTGTTTCATCCCGGCGCAGCTTCTTCGGTTTGTACTGGCGCAGGCGGCCCTGGGCCACATCTCTGGCGTGGGCGGTGAGCTGAACCAGGGGCAGGGAAATGCCCCGGGCCAGGATGAAGGCCACAATTACCACCACAAGTCCCGTGACCACAATGCCCACATAACCCAAGGTGTTGAGTCTGTGCACCAGGCTGAGCGCGTAGCGGGTGGGCTGGGCAATGCGGATCTCCCAGCTGTGGCCGAAGGAGCTGTTTTCACCCAGCTCCACCCTGGCCGCAGCGGTGAGGGCCTCTTCGCCGCCGCTGGTCAGGCCCGCGGCCCGGGATTCGGCATCAGCCAGGCTGATGGCCGGGGGGCGCTGGCCCGCCAGGAAGATCTCCACCGCGGGGCCCTGGTCAGTGTTCTTAATGTCCAGCACCACCTGGCCGGAGCTCAAAAGCTGCAGCTCTCCGCCGGCGATGTCCGCGAGGATGGGCACCATGGTGTCGCTGAAAAAGCTCATGGGTACAAGCCCCCGCACTGCCCCCGCGGGCCGAGCGGCTCCGGTGGCCAAAGACGAAGAGCGGTAGATCACCGTGGACATCACCAGCCCCGCTTCGTCTTTATCGGGGAGCTGCTGAAAGTCGCTGATATACACTTCCTGCTCGATGGCGGCCTGGAACCAGTGCTCATCCAGGTGGATGAAGCGGTCCGGGCGCTCTGTGGCCGCCAGCACCATGCCGTCCATGTTCACCACGATGAGCTGGGAGAAGCGCTGGTATTCCGCGACGGTGCTTTCCAGGAAGGCCTGGGTGCGGCTGTTGCCCTCCAGGTTCCTGGTTTCAGCCATCATCTCTTCCATCTCCTCCACCGTCTTGCCTTCCAGGCCCAAATCCCGGAGGATGCTGGTGGGCCGGATCACCGCCAGCTGCTCGATGGAGGGGTTTACCGCCAGATTCTGCAGGTCATAGGTGAGCTGCTGGATGGAGCTGGCGATGGAAGCCGCGATGCGGTTGGCCTGGTCGGTGAGGGTGGCATTGACCATGGATGTCACCGTGCTTTGGGTCTGCTCGATAACCACGACCGTGAGCAGGGTGAGAGGGATAAGGGCAATGAGGGCAAAGGCCAGGATCAACCGCGCCCGCAAGCGCAGGTTAAATTTTCTCCTTACCTTGGTTTTCTTTTCCGTTTCTCTGCCGCGGCTGGTCATGGGGTCACTCCTTCACCATTTTGGTATACTTTAGTTCAGCCTATAATGCCCATAATCCTGCCCCGGGGCGGAAAAAATAGTGCCCTTTACCGATGGGGGTAGTTTGTGGTAAAATGCGGGTAGAGCAAGGCAAGGAGGCGGTAGGATGAAAAAGCACATCAAAACACTGAGCAGCACAGCCCTGCAAAGCACTCTCGTGGATGGGGGCTGCGGGGAATGCCAGACCTCGTGCCAGTCGGCCTGCAAAACCTCGTGCACTGTGGGCAACCAGGCTTGCGAGCGGTAGCACACACAAAGCAACCTTCTGCAGCGAATGGGGGTTGCTTTTCCCTTATAACAGACCATTTTTCTAGGAGTGGATTTTTTGCTGGATAAGACCTGTGTACATATTTACAGCCAGGGCGGTCTGCATTTCGCGGTGGACGGCAACTCCGCAGCGGTGCATGTTCTGGACGAGCTGGCCCTGGAGCTGGTTGAGCTTATTCAAGGAAGCGCCGGGATCACAACCAGGGAAGACCTGGCGGCCTTTTTGCAGGGGCATCCCCGCTACCAAGAGGTGGGCAGCGAGGTTTTGGAACTGATTGATCAGGGGCTTCTTTTCAGCCCGGATCTCACCGAGGTTCCGCCGCGGCCCGCTTCCGTGGTGAAGGCCCTCTGCTTGAACGTGGCCCACGACTGCAATCTGCGCTGCGGTTATTGCTTTGCCTCCACCGGGAATTTCCAGGGGGAGCGGGAGCTGATGCCCTGGGATGTGGCCAAGGCCGCGGTGGACTTCCTCCTGGAAGCCTCCGGGCACCGCCGCCAGGTGGAGATCGACTTTTTCGGGGGCGAACCCCTCCTCAACTGGGGGGTGGTGGAGCGCACCGTGGAGTATGCCCAGGCCCAGGCGGCGCGGCGGGGGAAAACGTTCCGCTTCACCATCACCACCAACGGCCTGGGGCTCACCCCGGCCATTGCGGAGTACATCAATGAACACATGTATAACGTGGTGCTGAGCCTAGATGGGCGTAAGGAAGTAAACGACCTAATGCGGGCTACCCCAAGCGGCCGGGGCTCCGTCTATGAGCTGGTGGTGCCCAAATACCAAAGGCTGCTTGAGGGCAGGGGGGGTAAGAGCTACTACGTGCGGGGCACCTTCACCGCCCACAACCTGGATTTCGCGGACGATGTGGCCCACCTAGCCGATCTGGGCTTTGGGGAGATCTCCATGGAGCCTGTGGTTACAAGTGAAGACCAGCCCTGGGCTTTGCGGGAGGAGCACCTGCCCCGGATCTATGCAGAGTATGAGCGCCTGGCCGAGCTATACCTTAAGCGCCGCCGGGCGGGCCGGCCCTTTAACTTCTTCCACTTCAACGTAGAGCTTTTGAAGGGGCCCTGCCTGTATAAGAGACTTACCGGCTGCGGGGCAGGCTACGAGTATCTGGCGGTCACGCCCACAGGGGAGCTGTACCCCTGCCACCAGTTTGTGGGCCTGAAGGATTTCCTTTTGGGCGATGTTTGGCGGGGCATCACCAACCAGGAGCTGCCCCTGAAGTTCAAGGACGCCCATGTCCTCAACAGCCCGGTCTGTAAGTCCTGCTGGGCCAAGTATTTTTGCAGCGGAGGATGCAAAAAAAGTAACCGGGAGTATGCAGGAGATTTCCTAGGTGTCGACGAATTCTCCTGCGAATTAGCGAAAAAACGATTGGAATGCTCTTTCTACATCCAAGCCCATTTTTAACAGGGGCTGCAGTAAAGTAGAGGTATATGAGTGTTCTTCCAGAAGCGAGGAGGGACAAGCCGTATCTGGGCACTTGGCTTGTTCGGAGTGAGTAGTGCAACCGGCTGGATGCTTGGGTATCCGCCGGTTTTTTTGCGTAAAAAGGGGTTGGAAAGATGCGCAAGCGCCTAGGTGATATCCTGCAGGAGCAGGGCCTAATTAACGAACAGCAACTGGCTGCCGCCTTGGAAGACCAGCGGCGCACCGGGGCGCGGCTGGGGCAGAGCCTGGTCAAGTTAAATTTCGTCACCGCCGGCCAGGTGGCCGATGCCCTCAGCCAGCATCTCATGATCGAGCGGGTGGATCTGGCCCGGCGCTATCTTTCGCCGGAGATTGTGGATCTGATCCCTTCCCAGGTGATCACCACCAGGCATGTGCTGCCCGTGGATGTCCAGGATGGGATCTTGCTTGTGGCCATGGCCGATCCTTTGGATATCAACGTGATCGACGATCTGCAGCGCCTCACGGGGCGGATCATCCAGCCCCTGGTGGCCACGGAAGAGGAGATTCTGGAAGCCTACCAGAGGACCAGGGATATTGCCCTCAGCGCCAAGGAGCTCTTTGAGGATTACCAAGATCAGGAGGCGGAAAAGGAAGAACCGGCCCAGGAATACCTGGGGGATGCCCCGGGGGTGCGCCTGGTGAACCTCATCTTGGAGCAGGCCCTGGCCCAGAAGGCCAGCGACATCCACTTGGAGCCCCACGAGGCCAGGATGAAGGTGCGCTACCGCATCGACGGGCTTTTGCGGGACATGATGGAGATCCCCAGGCATCTGCAAAATGATGTGAACTCCCGCATCAAGATCATGGCCGGGCTGGATATCACCGAACGGCGCAAGCCCCAGGACGGGCGCTTCCAGCTCCACCTGGCGGGCCAGGATGTGGATCTGAGGGTTTCCTCCCTGCCCACTGTCTACGGGGAAAAGATCGTGGTGCGGGTGCTCT
>DGEY01000014.1 GCA_002391385.1 Firmicutes bacterium UBA3914
ATATTGCGTATAGCAAATAAGGTTATTGATAACTGAGGAATTTACACACTAATCTGGACTTGATCCCGCGGTGCCCTTGTCAATAGTGGAAGGCTTTTCCGCTCAGATATAGAAAAGATATTTACGGGTGTTGTATAAGAGTCAAAGTACTCAAGGGGGATGGCCATGGCCAAGGAGCTCTTGTCCACAAAGATGCTGGAGGAAATTCTACAGAGGACGCGGCAGGCTTTGGAGGAAGGGCGCTCCCAGATCTTCGAGGTGGCGGAAGCGGCTCAGGAGGAGTGCACCCGCACGGAAGTTGTGCTGCAGACCGTGCAGTCCGAAATGGAGCAGGCCATCGTCGAAGTGGAAGAGCTGACCAGGCGCTTTGCGGTGGTCCGTGTGGAGCTGCTCAGGTCCAACCGGGACTACGAGCAGTACAGCGAAGCGGAGAAGCAGCGCATCTACGAAGAGGCGGAGCAGATTCGCACCGCCCTGGCCGCGGCCAGGGAACGGGAGCGGCTGCTGCGGGTCCGCCGCGATAATCTGCAGCAGACCTTGGCCAAACTGCGGGAGATCGCCGCCAAAGCAGAGCGGCTTGTTTCCCAGGTGGGCATGGCCATGACCTACCTTTCCGGCAGCCTCCTGGATGTGAACAAGCAGTTGGAGCACATGCACATGCGGGAGCAGGCCGGCCAAGAGATGCTCCTGGGCCAGGAGATCGAACGCAAGCGCATGGCCGGGGCCCTCCATGACGGACCTGTGCAGAATCTGGCCCACCTGGTGGTGCAGCTGGAGATCTGCGAGCGGCTCTACGAAGCGGGGCGGGAGGCGGAAGCCCGGGAGAAATTCCAGGGTTTGAAAAAGATCGCCCAGGGGGCCATGGCGGATCTGCGGCGGATCATCTACGATCTCAACCCCATGACCCTGGATGATCTGGGTCTGGTGCTCACCATCAACAACTACCTGGACAACCTCGCCAAACAGAGCGGGATCGAGACCCGCTTTGTCCTGTTGGGGAGGGAGCGCCGCCTGGAACCCCAGCTGGAAATGGCGGTGTTCCGCATTGTGCAGGAGGCGGTCAACAACTGCCTCAAGCACGCCCGCGCCAGTGAGCTGGAGGTGACCCTGGAGTACACCCGCCACCATATCAGTGTGGCCGTGAAGGATGATGGCATCGGTTTTGATGCCGCATCTGTGCAGGAAAAGCTCAAATCGGGCAAGCACTTTGGGCTTCTGAACATGCAAAGCCGCGCCAACGTGCTCGGCGGCTCCCTGCAGTTCCATGGAGAAGAGGGGAAGGGAGCGCGGGTGCTTGTAACCATCCCGCTGGCCGCTGGTGAAGGGGGAGAAACGAGTTGAAAACCGGCATCAAAGTACTGATCGTGGATGACCATCCCCTACTGCGGCAGGGGTTGAAGACCCTGCTGGAACTGGAAGGGGAGATCGAAGTGGTGGGACTGGCCAGCAACGGGCCTGAGGGGCTGCGCTTAGCGCAGCAGCTCAAGCCGGATGTGGTGCTTTTGGATATCAACATGCCGGGGATGAACGGTATCGAAGTGGCCAAAGAGATGCGGGAGCGCCAGCCCGGTGCCGCCATCCTGGTGCTCACCATCCATGATGATGAGACCTACGTCAAGGAGATGATCCGCAGCGGCGCCAAGGGATACCTGCTTAAAGATGCCGAACCCCGGGAGGTGGTGGCGGCCATAAGGAAGGTCGCGGCGGGGGAGTCGGTTTACCCCACGGACCTCATGGAGCGGGTGATGGAGCACTACCATGCGCTGGAGGTCAAATTCGGGAAGCTGCAGAGCGCGGCAGCCATAAGCGATCTGGCCCTCACCACTCGAGAACTGGAGATCCTGAGGTTTATCGTGGAAGGGATGAGCAACAAGGAAATCGCCGCCGCGCTGTATATCAGTGAAAAAACGGTGAAGAACCACATCACCAGCCTGCTTAGGAAGCTGAACGTGGAAGACCGGACCCAGGCCGCAGTGTTCGCGGTGAGCCAGGGCCTCTTTACTCAGGAGTGACGCAGGCTGAGGTTGCCCAGGAATTCCAGGCCGTTGATCACCAGGCGGAAGCGGCAGCCCAGGACCGAAGAGGCCTCTTTGCACATTTCCATCCTGGTCAGGTAGATCTCGAAGAAGTCCATGATCTGGCAGATGGTCTGGTCAAAGGAGATCTCCAGCGTGATGGTTCTTTCCTGCTTGTCCACATAGAGTTTGCTGTCGGTGATGGCCAGGTTGACCCGGTCGTGGATGCCCGGCCGGCGGTCATCTTCCAGGCGGTTCGCCCGGGTGCGGTGGGCATCGCTTTTGTCCGCGAGGATCACCGCCGCGGAAACGGGACCCACGGCCCGTCCGTTGGCCTCTTCGTGGTTGCCGATGGCGGAGGTGACTGTGCAGATCTCCTCCACATCCATGCCCATGCGCCTAAGCTCCTGGTAAACCAGGATCGCCCCGGTGATCCCGTGGTCTTTGCGGTTGACCAGGTTGCCCACATCATGGAGGTAGCCGGCGATGGCCGCGAGTTCCACCGTGCGCTGGTCGAAACCGAGCTGGTCCAGGATGGCGGCGGCCTTTTCCGCAACAAAGGTGACGTGGCGCAGCCCGTGTTCGGTATAACCCCGGGTTTTCAGATAGGAGCCGGAGCGTTCAATGAGTGTTTGGAAGACAGGGTCTTGTTTGATGTCTTGTAGGGTAAGCACTTTGGTCCTCCTTTCCCCGCAGTTGCCTCAGTATACCACACCAAAAAACGGCGGGGCAAGGGGATTTTTGCCCAATGGTCCTAGAAAAATCGGGACCTTTGTCTAATTCTCCAGGGGCTTACTTCATGCTAAACTAAAATCAAAAGATATCCGGAAAAACAGTAGCCACCCCCAACCCCAACCCCCGGCTACTGTTTTTTCATGATCTCCCCACTTTTGTGGACATCGGCGCACGCTGGCGAATAAAATGAACAAACTCAATGAGAGGAATGGGTAGGAGGGTGTCCGATGGCGAAGAAAAACCTTTCTCTCCTTACCCCACGGGAGCGCGAGGTACTCACGCTGATGGCTCAAGGCATGTCCAACGGGGAGATCGCTTCCGCTTTGTTTATCAGCGAGCACACGGTGAAAAACCACGTGAGCAACATCTACCGCAAGCTGGGGGATAACGACCGCACCAGGGTAGCGCTCCTCGCCCGCGAACAGGACCTGGTGGAGAAGGAGTAATAGAGTGAAGGCGGCATTTATGCAAATAGGTGTCGCTTTCTTCATGGAAGGAATCGGCGCCGCCAGCGCCGAATAGCTTCAGCGCCCGGGGAGTAGGGGAGGAATGTATGCAAAAATTACAGATTTTTGTCTACAA
Source organism: Firmicutes bacterium UBA3914 (assembly GCA_002391385.1). Taxonomy (GTDB): domain Bacteria; phylum Bacillota; class Limnochordia; order Darwinibacteriales; family Darwinibacteriaceae; genus DTU010. Next base: position 3,333 of record DGEY01000014.1, read on the forward strand.
ATCCCCCCGGGGGTCCGGCCTCGGCTTGGTGCGCCATCCTGAACACCTGGCGGAGCTGGGGCTCGGGGCAGCGCTGGTGACCAGTCCTTTGAGCAGTTCCCAAGCCTACGAGCAATTGGCAATTTGGAAGCGCAGGCTGCGGGGGCCCGCGGCGAGGCTCTGGCCGCTGCTGGCCCGGGGTTTCCACCGGCCCCACCTGCAGCTGGCAGGTTCCCCCTTGGAAGAAAGCGAAAGGGTTCTGGCCAGGATCAGACAGGTGCTCACGGGCCGGATTATCCCGGAGCACAGGCTCTTGCACCTGCTCCGCGCCGAAGGGTACTGGCCCAGCCAGGTTGGCCGCGCCTTGGATCTGGGAGTTTTCCGGGGAGAAATCGTGCAGCTGCCCGGCTTTCGGAATGAAGCCTGGGGGGTGAAACGCTGCAGCCGCTGCGGGAGTGCCAACGCCCAGCCCTTCCCCTGCCGCAACTGCGGCAGCTTGGAGTGCCTCCTCTGCCTAGAGTGCTCCACCTTAGGCGAACACAGGGCCTGCAGCACCTTACTGGCAGTTGGTGGTTCGGACTCAGCCCCGGAGAGACAGCGGGTGGAACTGGTACTGAACGTGGAACTTACCACCGCGCAGCGGCAGGCCTCCCGGGAGCTTTTGGACTTCTGGGAAAGGCGCCAGGGAAAGGCCTTGGTCTGGGCGGCTTGCGGAGCGGGGAAAACGGAAGTGGCCTTCGCCTTGATCCAACGGGCCCTGGAAGAGGGGCATGAGGTGCTCTTTGCCATTCCCCGACTGGATATTGTGCGGGAGATGGTCCAAAGGCTGCGCAGCTCTTTTCCCGGTCTGGAAATCGCAGCGCACCACGGCGGCCAGCCCTGGTTCGCACCGGGCAGGCTGGTTGTGGCCACCACCCACCAGGTGCTCCATTTTTACCGGCGCTTTGGACTTGTGGTTTTGGATGAGGTGGATGCCTTCCCCTTCCAGGGCAGCGAAATGCTCCGCTTTGGGCTGCTGCGGGCTTTGGCCCCCGGGGGGCAGCTGGTGGAGATGACCGCCACCCCCGCCGGGCCCAGGCCGGAGCGGGTGATCACCATTCCCGCCCGCCACCACGGTTTTCCCCTGCCCGAACCCGAGCTGGTGGTGGACAGGCTGCCCCCGTGGCCGGGGCTGCAGGCAAAAGGGCTGCCTGCTGTGGTTGTGGATGCTTTAGGAGAGAAGGAGCGGCCGTGGCTCGTTTTTGCTCCCACCATTGCGGCCTGTACCGCCCTGCAGGGGGCTTTGGCTGAGGCGCTTTCCCGTAGGGTGGGGCTTTGCCATGCGCAGCTGCCCACCAGGGCTCAGGTGATTGAGGATTTCCGCCGGGGGGACCTGGATATCTTGGTCACCACCTCTGTGCTGGAGCGTGGTGTGAACTTCCCGGGTATAGGGGTGATGGTGCTCTACGCGGATCATGAGCTGTTTTCTGTGAGCGCCTTAGTACAGATGGCGGGCCGCGTGGGCCGCACGGCCCAGGAACCAACGGGACCGGTGCTCTTTGTGGCTTCCCGTGCGGCGCCTGCCATGCACCAGGCTGTGCGGCTGATTCGCGAGCTGAACCAAGAGGCGCGGCGAAGGGGGCTGCTCACCGGTGAAGCTTCTGCGTGAATGGGTTCAGGCCCTAGAAGAGCTGCTGTTCCCGCCGGAGGTGCCCTGCGGGCTCTGCCGGGAGCGCCCCTCCCTTGATGTGGGGGCCTGTCAGAGCTGCCTGGACGCTCTGGGCATCCGCTGGGAAAAACGGGTGCTTGGGGGCTACCCATACTTTTCCCTCTTTCCTTACCTGGGCTTCGGCCGGGATCTGATCCACAGCATGAAGTTCCAGGGCCGCACGGAGCTCGCCCTTACCCTGGGCGTGCTCCTGGGTTTGGCCTGCCGGGAGGAACCGGAGTTGGCCAAGATCGACCTGCTCATCCCTGTTCCCCTGGCACCGGGGCGCCTCCGGGAGCGGGGGTTCAACCAAGCAGCCCTCCTTGCCGATAGTATAAGGGGGGTGTGGAAGCGTCCCATCTGCAGCCACGTGGTGAGAACCAGGGAGACCAGGCCGCAGAGCGGCTTGAGCCTGCAGGCAAGGAAGCGCAACCTCCGCCGGGCTTTTGCCGTGCTGCCCGGAGTTAGGCTCCAGGGCAAGTACTGCCTGATCGTTGACGATGTGATTACCTCCGGCCAGACGTTTTACGCCCTGGCCCGGTTGGTTGAGCAGTACGGGGGCAAGCCGGTTGGCCTGTTTGCCGCCCGTACCGAACTAGTTGGGAGTGGTGGAGATGCTGAAAAACTGTGAGCTGTGCGGTAAGCTGTTTGCCCACCCCGCGCGAACCCTGTGCGAGGACTGCTACGGCAAGGTGCAGGAAAGCTATGAAGCGGTCAAGGAGTATCTGCAGAAGCACCCCGGAGCGTCGGTGGCGGAAGTGGCTCAAGCTACCGAGACGGAAGTGGATACTATTTATCAGTTTATCCGGGAAGGGAGACTGAGCATCATTCCCAAAGATGTCAGCCTAACCTGCGAGATCTGCGGCGCTCCCATCACAACGGGGCGCATCTGCCGCAAGTGCCGCGCCGAACTGGCCCAGACTGCCCCAAAGGAGACCCAGCCGGGGACCAAGCGGCTTGTTGATGATTCTCGAGTCCGTTATCTGGATCAAATAAAGCGCCGGCGCTGACTAAAGCTTTCTGGGGAATTTGCCGACAAATGTAGAGAGGGGAGAAAGGGGTTTTCACCATGATTATTTCCAACAAACCGGCCATCCAGCGCGTGGCGCGGATCTATGCAGAATACAAACAGGCTAAACGCCTGGAGAAAAAGGCTGGCAGCACAGCCTACAGCGACGAGGTGACCTTGTCCCAGGAGAGCCGGGAGATGCAGGCCCTCCTGCAGAAGCTCCAGTCGGCGCCTGATATTCGCCCCCGGGCAGAAGAGATCAAGGTGGCCGTGGACAGCGGCACCTACAAGGTCTCTCCGAAACAGGTGGCAGAGGCGATCATTAGGGCCCAGAAGGGACGCTGAGCAAGATGACAGTCTGGGAAGAGTTCATAGCGGTGCTCGCAGAGGAAAACGCGCTGTTGGCAGAACTGATCGCCTTGGGTAAGACCAAACAGGAGCAGATTGGCAGCGCCCCAGAGGTGGCCCGCATCGCCGAGGAAGAGCAGAGGGTTCTGGTGCAGCTGGAAGAGGTAGATCGCCGCAGAGCAGAGCTTTTCGATGTTATGGCCATGGGCAAAGGGCTGGAACAGTGGCTGCTCACCCTGGGCGAGGAACAGAGGGCCGTGGCGGAACCGCTGCTGTTTCAGCTGGCGGAGAACTTGCGAGAACTCCAGGCGCTGAACGACCTCAACCAGCAGCTCTTGGCCCAGGCCCTAAGCTATGTGCAGTTTTCCCTGAATCTGCTCACGGGCGACGAGGCGGCCCCCACCTATTCCAGGCCTAAGGGCGGTGCGCCGGGCCGATCATTTTTTGACCGGAAGGTGTAGGCCATGAGGACAACTTTTAGCGGCATATACATTGCGCTCCGGGCTTTGCAGGCGCAGCAGACATCGTTGGATATAACTGGGCACAATGTGGCCAATGCCAACAACCCGCATTATTCGCGCCAGGTGGCGCTGCATTCGGCTACCAGGCCGTTTCCCACGCCCGTGATGGGCTACACGCCCTCCAACGGCCAGGTGGGCACAGGCGTGGAGATCAGCCAGATCGTGCGGATGCGGGACGCTTTCGTGGACATGCGCCTGCGCCAGCAGCTCCAAAGCCGGAATTACTGGGCCACCTTAGAAGAAGGCCTCAGGCAGGTGGAGCTGTTCTTTAACGAGCCCAGTGAAAACAGCATACACTACGCCCTGGATCAGCTGTGGGATTCCCTCCAGGACCTAAGCAGGGACCCTGAGCTGCTGGCCGTGCGGGAAGTGGTGGTGCAGAGGGCCCAGGTCTTAGTGGAGTCCATCCATGCCACAAGGGAGCACCTGCAGAGGCTGAGCGAAAACCTGAACGACAACATCCCCATCAAGGTGGGAGAGGTCAATGTCTTGGCCGAGAGGCTGGCTGCCCTCAACGTGCAGATTGGTAAGGTCAGCGCCACCGGCAGTATGCCCAATGATCTGCTGGATGAGAGGGACGCCCTCCTGGAAGAGCTGTCGAAGTTGGTGGATATCGAAGTTGTTCAGGACTATGGCAATATGGTGAGTGTGACCATTGGCGGGGCGAGCTTAGTCCACCGGGGCACGGCCTATGCCCTGAGTACAAGAGAAGTCTACGATGCTTACGGCAATTACAACAAGCGGGAGATTATCTGGCGGGATACAGGGGCCTCTGTGGTCATTGAGTCGGGGGAAATCGGTGGGATGCTGGCCCTAAGAGATCTCCTGAACGGCAGCCAAGAACTCGAGTCTCAAGGTGTCACGGGCATCATTCAGGAGCTTGATGAGTGGACTGCCCAATTTGTCCGTGAGTTCAATCGGGTTCATCGCCAGGGTTATAATTTGTACGAAACCGATGCTCCGCCTGATGAGATTAATTTCTTTGTCATCGACCACCCAGATGATTCATATGCGGCTCACAACATTCGGGTGAATCCGGATATAGTCGCGGATCCGCGTCTGATCAAGGCTAGCAGTCTGCCGGGCGTCCCTGGTAACGGTGATATTGCACGCAAACTTGCCAGTCTACGTCTTGGGCCGCTCGATGAACCAGATGCTTCAACGGTGTTCCTGGGCGATGCCTTCAATAGCTTCATTTCCAGAATCGGTGTCAAAACCCAAGAGGCCATCCGCATGACCGAGAACCAGGTCGTTTTGGAGAACCATCTCCAAAATCTCAAGGAGTCCATCTCAGGCGTAAGCCTTGATGAAGAGATGGCCAACATGATCCGCTTCCAGCACGCTTACAACGCCGCAGCCAGGATGATGACGGCTGTGGATGAGACTTTAGATACGATCATAAACCGCTTAGGCATAGTGGGACGCTAGGAGGCATCCGCTTATGCGTGTTACTAACCGAATGATGAACAACACCCTGCTGCTGAACTTGAATCGCGGTCTTGCCCGTTTGGAGCGTATCAACAATCAGCTGGGTACTAAAAAGAAAATCAACCGGCCGTCGGATGACCCGGTAAAGACCGGTGTGATCCTGCGTACAAGTACGTCCATCAGGGAGACGGAGCAGTACATCCGCAACCTCGATGCCGCCGTTTCCTGGCTGGATGCCGCGGATGTGATTCTCCAGGATGTGGTCAGCGTGATCCACAGGGCCAAGGAGCTGGCTGTAGCGGGGGCTTCCACTCATCTTGACGAGACAGCCAGACAGGCTTTGGCCGATGAAATCGCCCAGCTCCATGATAACCTATTACAGCTGGCCAACTCCACCCACGGAGGACGCTATCTCTTTGCTGGCCAACATACCGATAAGAAACCCTTTTCGGGTGGCGGGGTTACAGGTGATCGGATCAATGATGTGACCTTTTTGATGAGTCTCACGGGCGATGAGACGAAAATCGAGTTTGAGATAGCTCCCGGCATCACCATAGATGTCAACGTCATCAGCTACAATCCAGATGATAATCCGCAAGAGGGTCTCTTTATGCCCATCTTCAACGCACTGCAGGAGCTCTATGGGGAGCTGGTGGACGATACAGGCGATCCCGACATACCCCTGCAGGACCTGGATAACTCCCTGGACAATGTGCTGCGCAAGATATCTGAACTGGGCGGCAAGCAGAACAGGGTAGAACTGGCCCGGGAGTGGATGCTGGACCTCCAACTTAGCCTGACCAGGATCCTTTCGGAAGAGCAGGATCTGGACTATTCCTGTCT
>DGEY01000004.1:0-4213 GCA_002391385.1 Firmicutes bacterium UBA3914
ACAGTAGCTTGACGCTATCGAGCCCTTTGGCTATTTTCTCCTGAACTGGGAGTGTGGTATAATAGATGGACATTAAGTGAAGTGGAGCTGCAGTTGGATGAAGTTACTCATTCCCGATGCCATCTATCCCAGTGTGCTGGATGTGGATCTAGCTGACCTGAGGCGCCGCGGTATAGCGGGCCTGCTGGTGGATATTGACAACACCATAGTTCCCTGGGGCAATCCCCAAATCGATCAGGCTTTGGTGGAGTGGATCAGGCGGGCCAAGGCGGAGGGGTTCCGCATCTGCCTGGTTTCCAACGCCCTGCCAGAGCGGACCAAAAGCTTTGCCGACCTCTTGGACATCCCCGCCGTACCCCGGGCCATGAAGCCCCTGGCCAGGGCGTTTCGCCGGGGGCTGGCCCTCTTGGGTCTACCGCCGGAGCAGGTGGCTGTGGTGGGCGACCAGCTTTTTACCGACGTCTTCGGAGGGAACCGCCTGGGACTTCTTACCGTTTTGGTCAATCCCCTGAGCACAACGGAGCTGGGCATGACGAAAATCATGCGCCGCCTGGAGCGGAAGGCACTGGGAAGATTAGCGCGGCTTGGACTCATCGACAAAGCAGCCCTTAGATCTCGGCTGGGGAGCGAATAAAATGCGGGAACTGTACTGCCAGGGTTGCGGAGCCAAAATCCAAAGCACAGATCCGGAAAAATTCGGCTATGTGCCGGAACACCTGCTGGAAGAGGGGGGTTCCATCATCTGCCAGCGGTGCTACAGGATTATCCATTACGGCCGCCATGAACTGGGGGCAGTCCAGGCGGACCAGGCCCTCCAGTCCATCGCCCACGGTCTGGACTGGGCCCAAGGGGTGGTCCTGGTGGTGGACATCCTGGATTTTGAATCGGGGCTGCCTCCAGAGTTTATCCGCCTGCTGCAGGGCCGCGAGCTGCTTGTGGCCGTGAACAAGGTGGACCTCCTTCCACCCCAGACACCCCTGGATGAAGTGGAGCGGTGGGCCCGCCGCCGCCTTAAGGATTTGGGCCTGCCTGGGGTAGAGGTCTGCCTGATCAGCGCCGTTACCGGCTGGGGCTTTCCCGCCCTGGCGGATCGGGTGGAGGGCCTGGGCAGCCGGGTGCTCTTCGTGGGCGTGACCAATGTGGGAAAATCAAGCGTGTTGGAGCGCCTTTTGCGAATGCGCATCGGCGGAGGCCAGCGCCGGGGGATCAAACCCACCATCAGCCCCTATCCGGGCACGACGGTGAGCGTCTCCCAATGGCACTGTCCAGGGATTACCTTGGGCGATTCCCCGGGCTTTGTCCCCCGGGGCCGGATCAGCGACCTGGTGGGGGCGGAGCAGGCGGTGAAGATCATCCCCCACAAAAGCATCTCGTCCCATCTTTACCCCGTGGGCCCAGGTGATCTAGTTCTGATCGCGGGCTTGTGCGTAGTGGAATGTCTGGAAGCGGGGGAGGGAGGGCTCCTTCTGGGCTTCACCGGCTCAGGTGTACACTGGCATAAATCCAGCCTCAAGCATCTGGAAAAGTGGCTGCAGCGGGATTCCGCCTTCGCCCGTTGGGAACAGCGCCCCGTTTACCTTAGGCCGGGGGAAGATTTGCTGATCAGTGGGTTAGGCTGGGTTTCCGCCCGGAAGACCCCTTTTAAGCTGCGGCTCCATATCCCGGTGGGCGTGAAGCACTTCATTAGGCCCAACTTGATCGGACGGAAAAAATAGATCGTTTTTAGGCATAAAGCTTGTCCTCCCTGCACATACTGTTAGTATCAAATGGGTCAGGGAGGATGATGCTGTGCAGCCCTTTGTCTATGAAACAGCCGTTGTGTTTGAGTCCAGCGGGCAGTTTCTGGGAGACATCCGCCAGACGGTGCAGGAGCTCAAGCGCACCCATCCCCAACTGAAGGACTATTCCCTGGCGGATTTGACGGTACATAAGAACAAGGAGACCGTGAGCGTTACCTTGTATTTCCAGCCCAAAGCCTAAAACCCCAATCCCAGATGGGGTTTTTCTTTTGCCAATTGCGGAGTAAGGCAGGAGTTTCCATAAAAGGGATAGAAAAGACAGTTATCAACTGCCATTTAGGAGGTCGAGTATGGAGCGAGTAGCCCGGATTCGCGAGCGTCTGCAGGCTGAAGGCGCAGATGTTTTCCTTATCTCCAATCCCGTCAACAGACGCTACATAACGGGTTTCACCGGTTCTGCCGGCCTGGTCTGGATTTCCAGCACGAAGCAGGCCATTTTGACCGACTTTCGTTATGTGGAACAAGTAAAGGCGGAATGCCCTGGTTGGGAACTGATCAGGATTGAGACGTACAATGATGCACTAGAAGAGCTGATCAAGGGGGAAAATATCCGCAGCATCGTTTTTGAAGAGGAGCATGTCACCGTCAAGCAGCTCAGGGAGTGGCAGGATAGGTTTGCGGTGGAGCTTAAGGGGAGCAGCGGCTGGGTGGAAGAGCTGCGCATGTGCAAGACCCCCGCTGAAATCGAGCACATCCGCCGCGCGGCCCAGATCGGAGATGAAGCCTTTGCCGAGCTGTTGCCCAACATCAAATCTGGCCGCACGGAGCGGGAGATCGCCTTGGAATTGGAGTATCTCATGCGCCGGAAAGGTGCCAGCGCCATGTCCTTTGCCCCCATTGTGGCCTCTGGCCCCCAGAGTGCCCTGCCCCATGCTCGGCCCGGGGAACGCATCTTGAGCTATGGCGATTTCGTGGTGATGGACTTCGGCTGCGTGGTGAACGGCTACTGCTCCGATATGACCAGGACCATCGTCATCGGCGAGCCCGAGGAGCGGCATCTGCTCATCTATGATCTGGTACTCAAGGCGCAGGTGGAGGCCGTGGAGGCTGTGGCGCCAGGAAAAACCGGGGCGGAAATCGATGCCATTGCCCGGGAGATCATTGCCGAAGCGGGTTACGGCGACTATTTCGGGCACGGCCTGGGGCACAGTGTGGGCCTGGAGGTCCACGAAAACCCGCGGCTTTCCAAGACCGATCAGACGGTGCTGGCGCCCGGGATGATTGTGACTGTGGAACCCGGCGTGTACCTGCCTGGCTTTGGCGGGGTACGGATCGAAGACTTGGTGGTGGTCACCGAAGATGGCCACGAGGTCTTGACGTCCAGCTTCAAAGAACTGTATGTGGTGGAATAGGAGGAAGCGGCTATGATCTCAGTGAACGATTTGCGCACAGGACTCACCATCGAGGTGGACGGTGAAATTTACAGTGTCGTGGAGTTTCTCCATGTGAAGCCGGGCAAGGGCGCGGCCTTTGTGCGGACCAAACTGAAAAATCTGCGCAGCGGGAACACTGTGGAAAAGACCTTCAGGGCCGGCGAGAAGGTGGCCCGCGCCCATATCGAGCTGAAGGAAATGCAATTTATGTACAGCACCGGCGATGATTATTTCTTCATGGATATGGAAACCTATGATCAGATTTCCCTGACCAAGGACGACCTGGGGGATGCCCCGAAATACCTTATTGAGAACATGACCATCGGCATCCAGTTTTACCAGGGTCAGCCGGTGGGCGTGGAACTGCCCACAACAGTCGTGTTAGAGGTTGTCCATACCGAGCCGGGCTTCAAAGGCGATACCGCACAGGGTGCCACCAAGCCGGCTACGCTGCAGACGGGTATCACGGTGCAGGTGCCCCTCTTTGTGGAACAGGGCGATATGGTGAAGGTGGATACCAGGACAGGGGAGTATCTCTCCCGGGCTTAATCAGGCAGAAGAATTAGGAGGTGGATTTGTTGGAGACCGTAAAGGAGAAGATCGCATACTTGCGCGGGGTGATTGACGGAGAGTCGCCGCCGGAGGAAGGTCGAGCCACTTTTCTGTTTTCCAGGGTTTTGCAGATCCTAGAGCAGCTGGCCGCGGATGTGGAAGAGCTGAAGCAAGCCCAAAGGGAGCTGGAAGAGTATCTGGAGGAAGTGGATTTCGACCTGGCCTACCTGGAAGATGAGTTTTTCGCGGATGAGGATGAGTACTATCCCCAGGAGTGGGACGATGATGAGGAGTCCTATGCCGAAGCGGAGTGCCCCGAATGCGGGTATGTGATGAGGTTTGATGAGGACTTCCTGTTTGATGAGGGAATCCAGATCCGCTGCCAGCGCTGTGGTGCCGTGGTCGTTGAAACCGATGATTTCCAAGACTTAGAAGAGGTCTTCAACGAAGACACCGAGCCTGAAGAAGAGGAATAAGAAGAGACTAGTA
>DGEY01000004.1:4407-10617 GCA_002391385.1 Firmicutes bacterium UBA3914
AGTTTCTAGCCCCTGCCATCAGGGAACTGGTGAGCCGGGCCCCCCTGGGGGAACTGGAGGAAGTGCGTCTGCGGCTCCAGCGGCCCTTGATGCTCAAGGACCGAACCGGTTATTTCTACCTCTCGCCCCAGGCGCAGCCTGCACCGTCCAGCCGGGCCTATCTGGTCACCGGGGACGATCTGGAGCGCACGCTGCAGCTGATCACGGAAAGCTCCTGGTACGCCTGGGAACAGGAAATCCTAGGCGGCTATTTGACCCTCCCCGGCGGGCATCGAGTGGGCATCGCCGGCCAAGCGGTGTACAGCGGCGGCAGCCTGAAAACCATCCGCAGCATCTCTTCCCTGAACTTCCGGCGGGCCAGGGAGGTCTTGGGGGCGGCTGACTCCGTGATCAAGCAGGTGGTACCCCGCCCCGGGGAGCGGGTGCTCTCCACTTTGATCGTCTCTCCGCCGGGGTGCGGCAAAACGACCCTGCTGCGGGATCTCACCCGCCAGGTGGCTGGGGCGGGTTTTCAAGTCGTGGTCATCGATGAGCGTTCGGAAATCGCCTCTTCCTACCAGGGCGTGCCCCAACTGGATGTGGGGCTCCAGACAGATGTACTAGACGGTTACACCAAGGAACTGGGCGTCCAGCACGCCCTCAGGGCCCTGGCCCCACAGGTTGTGGTCACCGATGAGATCGGCCAACAGAGAGATGGTTGGATCTTGGCTGAACTGGCCCGCAGCGGTGTCAAGGTCATGGCCACCTGCCACGGGGAGGGCTGGGAGCAGGTGAAAAGGCGCAGCTGGCTCAAGGACGGCTTAGGCGTTTTTGAGCTGGTGGTGATCCTCTCCCGCCGCCTGGGCCCCGGGACAGTGGAGTCGGTTCTAAGAATCGGATAGCGGTCATAAGCATAGGAGGACAGGGGTGAGGATATGAAGAGCTTAGCCGCGGCCCTGATCATTTTTTCCTGCGGGGGGATGGGCCTCATCATCGCTGGCAGCTACAAACAGCGGGTACACCATCTGCGGGAACTGATCCGCTTTGTCCAGCTCCTGGAATCGGAGATCCACTTCGCCCGCACCACCCTGCCCAAGCTCATCGCCGGGCAGGCCGCCCACTTTTCAGGTGCCGTGGGCAGATTCCTCACAGAGCTCAAGGAGGCTTTGACCGCCGGCACCGGCGAGAGTTTTGCCTCCATCTGGGACCAGGGCTTGGCCATTTTGGCGCAGGACGGCCTGCCCCCTGAGGTACTGGAAGAACTCCACGCCTGCGGAAAGGTTCTCGGCCGCAGCGACGCCGCGGAACAGAGCAAACACCTCAAACAGCTGCTCTACCGGTTGGAACAGGCGCTGGCCGCGGCGGAACGGGATCAAGAAAAACACCTGCGCCTCTGGCAGTATTTGGGCTTCGGCGCAGGACTGCTCCTCGTGCTGCTCTTGGTTTAGGAGGGATGGGCGTTGACCGACTTATCTCCGATCTACCGCATCGCCGGCCTAGGCATTTTGGTGGCGGTGCTCAACATTTTCCTGGTGCAGGCGGACCGCAAAGAACAAGCCCAGATGCTGAGCTTGGCCGGGGTTATCATCGTGCTTTTGTGGCTGGTGCAGATGGTGGGCCAGCTGTTCTCCCATGTGGAATCGGTCTTTAGGTGGTGAAGGCTGTGCTCTGGCTTCCCCTGGTGGTGGGTGTGGGTATAGCGCTGACGGTTTTTCAAGCGGAGTTTCGGGAAGAGCAGCCCTCCTGGGCGGTTTTGCTGGCCGTGGCCTTTACCGGAGTGGTGCTGCTGATTCTTATGCCGGAAGTTGCCAGCGTGGTGCAGGCCTTAACTGCCCTGGCCCGGGAAGGCTCCATCGGCTCCTTCTATCTCAACCCGGTGCTCAAGACCATTGGGGTGGCCTATGTCACCTCCTTCGGGGTGCAGGTCAGCCAAGAAGCGGGGGAGGCGGCCATTTCTGCGGTGATCGAACTCGCGGGGAAGCTGGTCATCCTCATCATCGGCCTGCCTCTGCTCCAGGCCATCGTCCAGACCCTGTTTGGCCTCCTGGGCCTGTAGAAGGTGGCGGCCGTGGCTAGAGTGCTTGCCGCCGGTTTACTTGTGGTCCTCCTGTGCATGGGCAGCTGCGGGCAGGCTCAGGAGCTTTTCCAAGAGTCCATCCGGGCCCAGCTGGAAGAGCTGGATTTGGGGCAGCTGCTGCGCTTTACAGAAACTTTGGAGGAGGGCTACCGGGAGCTGGTGCCCAGCCTCCATTGGCGGGATCTCACCGCGGGGGCCACCACCTCCCGATCTGTGGGGGAGCTTCTGGCACTGCTGCTGCAAAGCTTCTTGGGGGAGTTGAGCCTCAGCCTAGCCCTCCTGCGCCAGCTTCTGGTGATTGGCATTTTAGCCGCTTTGCTCCAGAGACTGAGCACTTCCTTTGGCAGCAAGATGGTGGTGGATCTGGCCTTTGCCGTTTGTTTTTTCGTCCTGGTCCTTTTGGGGCTGCAGAGTTTCCGCTTGGCGGCCGGCATTGCCCAGGAGACAGTGGATACCATGGTGAGTTTTATGCATTCCCTCCTGCCCATGTTGGCCACACTCTTAGTCGCGGTGGGGGGAGTGACTTCCGCTGCGGTGTTTCATCCTCTGCTCTGGGCCCTGGTGACCACCATCGCCAGCTTGGTGCAGCACCTGCTGCTTCCTTTGATCCTGCTCAGCACCGCCTTTTCCCTGGTGAGCAGCTTCAGCAGCGAGTTCGCCTTCCCCAAGCTGGGCGGCCTGCTCAGGCAGGCGGTGATCACTATTCTCGGAGTTATGTTCATCGTCTTCTCCGGCTTCATGGTGGTGCGGGGCGCCATTGCCCCCATTACAGATGGCATCTCGCTGCGCACAGCCAAGTACTTGACCAAGGCCTTCATTCCCATTGCCGGCGGCATGTTCGCCGACAGCCTGGAGGTGGTTGTGGGCGGGTCATTGTTGATCAAAAACGCCGTGGGTATCTTTGGCCTGGTGATGATCCTCTGCCTGATGGCAGCTCCCCTGCTCAAGGTCCTGGCCATGGTGTTCATCTACAAGCTGGTGGGTGCCCTGCTGGAACCCATCAGTGATCGGCGCCTGCTGCAGGCCTTGGCAGTGTTGGAGAGTTCTTTGGTCTTGGTGATGATTGCCCTGGGTACCGCCGCACTCATGTTCTTCCTGGCCATTACCATCCTGGTGGGCATAGGTAACTTAGCCGTTTTCATGAGGTGAAGTCGATGTACTGGAAACAGTGGCTGCAAACGCTGTTAAGTCTAGTGGTTCTTCTGGGTGTGTCGGAGCTGCTGCTCCCCCCGGGGGAGCTGGCCAGGTTTGCCAAACTGGTGCTGGGGTTGTGCCTGATGCTGGCCGTCCTGCAGCCCCTGGTGCTGCTGGTGAACCAGGACCTGCTGGGGGTAGATTTGGCCTGGCTGCGCGGAACAGATGTCGCCCCTGAGGTGGAGCTCTCCGCGGAGCGGCTGCAGTGGGCAGGGATCCAGGTCCTGTGGCAGGAGCATGATCAGCAGTTCGCGGCTGAACTGGAAAAGGCTTTGGCGGCCCTCCCAGGGGTGCAGAAGGTCCAGGCGGACCTGCCCCCTCAGGGCAGCGGGGCCCAGAGTGTGCGGATTTTCCTGGAACCATACGAGCCCCACCTGAGGCTGGATGTTCAGGAAACGGCAGCCGCGCTTTTGCGGGTTTCCCCCGGGCACATCGCCGTGCTGCCCTGGCCGTAGTGAGGAGGTGGGCCATGGGTGAACTCTGGAATCGCTTGACCGAGCGGCAGAAAAGGATACTTCCCTGGCTGGCGGTGATTCTGGTGATGGGAGCGGGCCTGCTTCTGCTTCAGCCGTCGCCAGGGCCCCAGTCGTACACAGCACCGCCTGCTCCGCAGCCTTCGGAAGGGCCTGGGGATCTGGGTGAGCGCCTGGCTAAAGAGCTCACGGACATTCTCAACATGATGCTGGGGGGGAAGCGCTGCTCCGTGTTTTTGACCATGGACCGGGGGGCCAGGCTGGAGGTGGCCCGAAACGTCACCGAAGAGGTGCGCACGGGACCAGAGGGTTCGGTGGAGAGGCGGTTCACTTCAACACCTGTTATCCTCCGCAGTGATGCGGACCGCCGGGAAATTCCCCTGGTGCTGGAGCAGATTGAGCCCCAAGTGAGGGGGGTGCTGGTGGTGGTGGATGCGCCGGCCAGTGCCGAGCTGAGGCTGGCGGTGGCCCAGGCCGTGGCCACTGCCCTGCAGCTGGCTATGTACCGCATTGAGGTTGTTTTTCAAAGATAGGAGGGTGGAAAATGGCCAAGTTTTACGTTGTACGGGGCAAGAAGGCCCTGCGGAATCTAGTCATTATGGTTTTGGTGCTGGCGGCTTTGGTTTACATTTTCCGGGTGGAAAGCGATTTGCCGGAAGAAGCGGTGACCGCCGAACCCACCAGCAGCGTGGAGCAGGTTGTGGTGGTGGAGCCGGTCACGGTGCGCACGGTACCCACCAAGTTCGCCGAGTACAAACTGGAACGGGAGCGCATGCGCAGCAGGCAGATCGAACTGCTGCAGAACATCGCCTACGATGCCCATACGCAGGAGGAGCGTAGGGAGGAAGCCCAGATTCAGCTCCAGCTGCTCATTGAGCGAATCACCAGGGAAACGGAAATTGAAAATCTGCTCAAGGCCAAGGGGTATCTGGATGCCCTGGTGCTTTTGGACCAGGAAGCGATCACGGTGGTGGTACCGGTTACCCTCACCAGGGATGAGGCGGCCCGCATCGGTGAACTGGTGCACCGCTTGACGGGACTGAGTATGGAGCGGATCACCATCGTTGATGAGACGACTAGTGTCTAAGGCTGAGTTCCCTTGGGTCTCAGACCTGTGGGTTTGGGGCCTTTTTAGTTCCGTGGCCTGGGGCTCTCCGCTGCCCCAGAAGCTAGTGTAAAGTTACTGTAGGACAGGAGTTTGACTCAAGAAAATAGAAGAAGATCCCACCGTCCCTGCAGGAGACGAGTACGAAGTACTCAGAGGTGAGATCTTCTATGCAAGCAATATTCGATGAAAGTCTAGTGTTTTCCTTTCAGGAAGTTGTCAAAGAAGCGGTGTCCGAGGTTATGGCCGGTAAGGGGATGCCGGCCTTTCAGCAGGCGTTGCGAAATGGTCTGAACAGAATCTGCTGTACCATTCAGCAGCGGGTACTGGAGTTGATTGACCAGGAGTTGCGCGACAACCTTCCGCTTAGGAAAGGTTGGGTTATCGTACGACGAGACCCCAAGACCATCCTCTCACCCTTTGGTGAAGTTCACTATGAACGTACACTGTTCCGGAACAAGAAATCCGGACAACATGCGCATTTGGCAGATAGGTTGGTGGGATACAAGCCTCACCAACGCCTCGACACCCTACTGGAAGCGGACTTGTTAGAAGAAGCTGTTGACCGGTCGTACGCCAAGGCGGGTAAGAGCTTTGAAACCCATACGGGCATTAGAGTATCAGGGCAGACCGTTCTCAACATTGTCCGAAAATTGCAGCCCGAGAAGATAGAGCTCAAGGAAAGAATTAAGGTTAAGAAGGTTGCCAGCATCCTGTACGTTGAGGCCGATGAAGACCATGTTCCGCATCGAGAGAAAGGTGTTAGTGCTTTTGAGCAACGTCTTGTCTACGTCCATGAAGGACGAGTTAGAGTCGGCAAGGATCGGTATGAGCTGATTGGGAAGAAGTACTTCACTTTTCCTCCTGGTACTGCGTCACAGGTGATCTGGGACACCATTTGGCGCTATCTTGAGGCCACTTACGATCTCGAACAGACGAAATACATCTTCATTTCCGGTGATGGGGTTCCTTGGATCAAGGCTGGAGCCGAGTACATTCATGGTGCACACTATGTACTTGACGGGTTTCATCTGCGGCGTGCCATTTTCAGGGCAGCAGGTGCCGACGAAGAAAAGAGGGAAGCCCTGTTTGGAGCTGTATTGAGCGGAAAGAAGCGAGAAATGAACCGCCTTCTAGCGGCATTTCGCCAAGAGACGGAAAAGGAATCTCGCAAGAAGGCCATTTCGGAAGTCCAAACATACATCAACAACCAATGGAGCGGTATCCGGGCTATGCGGAAATACGACAGACTGCTTGTCGGTTGCAGTGCGGAAGGCCACGTGAGTCATGTTTTGTCCGCACTCTTGAGC
This sequence comes from Firmicutes bacterium UBA3914, assembly GCA_002391385.1. Taxonomy (GTDB): domain Bacteria; phylum Bacillota; class Limnochordia; order Darwinibacteriales; family Darwinibacteriaceae; genus DTU010. The sequence continues at coordinate 10,546 of DGEY01000004.1, forward strand.
AGCCGACCCATGGGATAGTCGTACTTGGGGGCCAACCAGATGGCCCACTTGAGAGTCCATCGCGCGAAGGGA
>DGEY01000007.1 GCA_002391385.1 Firmicutes bacterium UBA3914
GAGCGGTGTTGCTAACATCGCTTCTCATGAGACCTCGCCTCCTAACTGCTACTGATTTGTGTGCGAGGTCTCTTTTTTTATGTCTACACCAGGAACTCCTTGCAAACACCTACTAAAACCTTACACTAACATTGCAGGGAAATTCTAGACACTGGCAGCGCTGCCACTTCAGCTGATCTTCTTCAGCGTGATGCGGATCTTCGTCCCCTTGCCCACCCGGCTCTCGATGGCGATGGTGCCCTTGTGCCGGTCAATGATATGCTTGACGATGGCCAGGCCCAAACCGGTGCCCCCGGTCTGCCGGGAACGGCCCTTATCCACACGGTAAAAACGCTCAAAGATGCGATCCAGATGCTCCGAGGGGATACCAACGCCGTTGTCGCCCACAATGAACTCCACGTGGTCCAAGCCTTCCTCTGCTTCGATCCACACCCGGCCGCCCTCCTGCGTGTATTTTACCCCGTTATCCACCAAATTCAACGCCACCTGGCGCAAAAGCTTCTCGTCGCCTTCCACGATGATGGGGTTGTAGATGTTGTTCTCCAGGGTGATCTGCTTCTCTTCTGCTCTACTCTGGAGGAGCAGCACCGTATCGTCGAAGATCTTCTTCATGTCCACCGCTGCCTTGTTCACTTTGAGCTTGCCGCTTTCGATACGGGAAAGGTCCAGCAGGTCGTTGATCAAAGCGATCATCCGGTCCGTTTCGGCGGCGATGATGCGCAGGAAGCGCTCCAAGAGCTGCTGGTCATCGAGATGGCCGTTGAGCAGCGTCTCCACGAAACCCTTGATGGAAGTGAGGGGGGTGCGCAGTTCGTGGGAAACGTTGGACACAAACTCCTGGCGCATCTGTTCCAGATGCCTGAGGGAGGTCACATCCCGCATCACCGCCACTGCCCCTTGGATCTTCCCCTTTTCATCCTGCAGCGGACTGCTGGTGATGGCCACGGTGCGTTCGCTGCCGGGGCGCACCCGCACTTCACTGGTGAAGGTCTCCCTGGCGTCCATGGTCTTTTCCAGGATGCGCATCAGCTCCTCGTGCCTGGTGGCATCGAAGAGATTCTGGCCGATGACATCCTCCGGCAGATCCCAAAGGTCTGCAGCCGCCCGGTTGGCCAGGATGATTTCCCGCCGCATGTTCACCGCGATCACGCCATCGTCCATACTGGACAAGATGGTATCCAGCTGCCCTTCCCTGCTGCTGATGGTTTCGAACAGATCGTCTAAGATCTCGGAAAGCTCGTTGAAGGCCCTTCCCAGCTGGCCGATTTCATCGGTGCTGCGCACCAAGACCATGCGCCCGAACTGCCGCTCCTGGAGGCTGCGGACCATGGCCAGAAGATCCTGGATGGGGTTGGTGATGGACCTGTTGACCAGATAGGCCACGGCCACGGCGCTGGCGGCCACTACAATGGCAATGAGAATGGAACCCCTGGCGATTCTCCGGGACATGTTGGAGATCTCGCCCTTGGCCATGAACACCTGCAGCACGGAACCGTCTTCCAGGTTGACGTAGGCGGCGAAGTAGTCCTTCAGGTCAAAACCGGAGGGAGTGGAACCGGCCACCAGCTGGCCCGAAGCGTCCAGGATCCTGATGGTGCGCTTGGTCAATCTCTCCAGGAACTCAACCTGTTCCTGCAGGGCCCCGGGATCGCTGAGCTGGGCGGCCAGGGCCTCACTGAGACTCAAGCTGATCATCTGGGCATCGGCGCTCAGGTCTTCCCTGGCCCTGGTCTCCAACGAGCGCTGCGCCAGGCGCGCCACAAAAAACGTGGTAACCCCAACTGAAAGCAAGGTTACCACCAAAACTAAGCTTGTTAACTTGAAAAGTAATGGGCCGTTGAAACGCCACTTCTTCAAGCTAGTTCCCCCTCAGTTTGTACCCTACCCCATGAATAGTTTCGATGCGGCTTTCGCCTTCAGGACCCAGTTTGCGGCGGAGGTGCCGGATGTGTACGTCCACAGTGCGGGTCTCGCCTTCGTACTCGTAACCCCAGACCTTCTGGAGGAGCACTTCCCTGGTCATCACTTTGCCCACGTTCTGCATGAAGATGTGGAGCAGGTCAAACTCTTTGCGGGTTAATTCCACTAGCTGATCATTGACCCTTACTTCCCTGGTGTCAACCTGCAGGTGGATGTTGCCCACCTTGTATTCATTTTCATCCTGGGATTCTTGGCCGCTGGCCCGGCGCAGAACCGCCTTGATCCTAGCCACCAGCTCCAGGGGGCTGAAGGGCTTGGTCATGTAATCGTCTGCTCCCAGCTCCAGGCCGAGAACCCGCTCCAGCTCAGTTTCCTTAGCTGTGAGCATGATAATGGGCACATTGCTGTTGCGCCTGATCTCCTTGCACACATCGTAGCCGTCTTTACCCGGCAGCATGAGATCCAGCACGATCAGATCTGGCTTGTAGGATTCATACATCTCCAGCGCAGCAAACCCGTCGGCGGCGATGGCTGTTTCAAAGCCCGCCTGCTCCAAGTTAAAGCGAATCAGTTCCTGGATGGAAGGTTCGTCATCGACGATAAGTATTTTTTGCTTGATCATCTCAACTATCACCCCATTTTTGATTAATAGGTAAAGCCGTCCAGCTCATCCAAAGTGCCTTCGTCTCCCGTGATGCGCACCACGAAGTAGTGGGGCATACAGACGATAACCTGTCCAACATGGCGCCGCCAGCCCGTGTGCACACAAATGAGATCTGGGCAGTCGGCTTCCAGCACACGCACCTGGCCATCGCGAATTTCCACCACATTATAGCCATGCTCCGTCTCAAAACGGATGGGAGCGGTATCGCGGGCCAGATCCAGCTCGCGAACGACTTTTCCTTCAATTTCTATCTGAACCTTAGTTCCGGGAGCCCGCTTCGGCAGAACCACCTGGTTATGCACAAAAGCAGCCGCCCCGATAAGGAGTAATACGACAACGAGAATAAGATCTCCTTTAACCTTTCCTTCCGATTTCATTAACAACAGCTCCAAAAAATGGCGGAAGGGGTGGGATTCGAACCCACGGAGGGCGCAAACCCTCGACGGTTTTCAAGACCGCTCCATTCGTCCGCTCTGGCACCCTTCCCCTCCCTAACTTGATACATTATAACCCAAGTTTGCATACTTAACAAGTAGCTATTTTTCGGAAGAAAAGCTTTCAGAGCTTCTTTGCCGGAGCGATTCTGTCCAAACCGCCCATGTACGGACGCAGCACCTCGGGAATGACCACAGAACCGTCCTCCTGCTGGTAGTTCTCGATCAGGGCGGCTAGGCAGCGGCCCACGGCGATGCCGGACCCGTTGAGCGTATGCACAAACTCGGGCCGGGCTCCCTTCTCCCGCCTGAAGCGGATATTGGCCCGGCGGGCCTGGAAATCTTCGAAGTTGCTGCAGGAAGAAATCTCCACGTAGCGCGCGTAGCTCGGCATCCAAACTTCCAGATCGTACTTCTTGCTCTGGCTGAAGCCCAGATCAGCTGTGGACATGAGCACCACCCGATAGGGCAGCCCCAGCCGTTTCAGCACTTCTTCGGCGTTGCCCGTCAGCTTCTCCAGCTCATCGTAGGAAGTTTCAGGCGCCACAAACTTCACCAGCTCCACCTTGTTGAACTGGTGCACCCGCACCAGCCCCCTGGTATCCCGGCCGTGGGAACCGGCTTCCGAGCGGAAGCAGGCGGAATAGGCCGCATGGTAGATGGGCAGGTCTTCCATGTTCAAAATCTCGTCCTGGTAGAGGTTGGTCACCGGCACCTCCGCGGTGGGCACCAGGTAATAGTCCATTCCTTCCAGCTTGAACATATCCTCCGCGAATTTGGGCAGCTGCCCAGTTCCCGTGGCGCTGGCGGCATTGACTATGAAGGGCGGGAAAACTTCGGTGTAACCGTGCTCGGTGATGTGCAGATCCAGCATGAAGTTGATGAGCGCGCGCTCCAGGCGGGCACCGAGGCCTTTCAGGAAGTAGAAGCGTGCCCCCGTCACCTTGGCCGCCCTCTCGAAATCGATGATGTCCAGGTCTACGCCTAGATCCCAGTGGGGCTTGGGTTCAAAAGCGAACTGGCGGGGCTCCTCCCAGCGCCTGATCTCCAGGTTGTCATCCTCGCTGGTTCCCACGTGCACCGACTCGTGGGGAAGGTTGGGAATGCGCAAAAGCAGATCCTGCAGCTTGGTCTCTACCTCCCGGACCCTGTCATCCAGCTCCTTGATCCGCTGGGAGACCACCCGCATTTCCTCAATCAGATGCTGGGCATCCTGCTTTTCCCGCTTGAGCCGGGCAACTTCCTCGGACACCTCGTTGCGCTTGGCCTTGAGCTGCTCCACCTCCGTGAGCAGGCTGCGCCTCTGCTCATCCAGGGCCAGCACCTCATCGATGGGGGCAGCTTCGCCCTTCTTGGCCAGTCCCTCCCGGACCTTATCTGGGTTTTGGCGAATCATTCGTAGGTCTAGCATGGCACCTTCCCCTTTGCACTTAATGAAAAACTCGTCTCTGAACTCGAAAGCCCAGGGACGAGTCTGAAACCCGCGTTGCCACCCTGATTAACTGCGGACCAGCCGCAGTTCACCTCATTTACCTATGCAGTTGTGCAGTTCAGGAGTTGGAACCTAAGGTTTCCGGCTGGTTCACACCGCCCACCAGCTCTCTGGATCTGGAAGGGCCTTAGTAGGTCTCCCTCATCACTGTTTGAAACTATATCTGATTATACCCAAAGCCAGTTTTAAAATCAACTCTTTCTAAACACCCGGCAAACGCCGCTGCTTCTGCCTCCCCCGGGGAAGCAGATCCTTCAGCCCCATAGGCCGCTGGGCGGCATCCTCCACCGAGCGGTAGAAAACGTACAGGCCCAGCGCCCGGAACAGGCTGGAAGCGAGGAAAACCGGGCGCAGCCCGAAGCTTTCCGCCGCGAACCCGCCCACTAAGGGTCCGGCGGCCATGGCCAGGCCCATCAAGGTATTGTAGGCCCCCACATAGACGGTGCGGTTGTCGTCGGGGGTGATTTCCAAAAGCAGGTTGAACGCCCCTAAGTTATAGCCTCCCCAAGCCACCCCGTTGATTATGTAGATGATCAGGGGAAACCAGGTGCTGCGGGTTCCCCACCACAAAAGGGGCAGGAAAACCGCGCCGATGCCCGAGGCCAGCATCACGTTCTTCTGGCCGAAAACATCAGCAAGGCGCCCCCAGTAGCGCTGAACCAGCACCTGTGTGGCCAGGTTCACACCGGAAAAGACCGCCCAAAAGCCTGCAGCGCCCCCTAAATCTTCCACAAAATACACCACGAAAAGGGAGCTGGCCAGGTTCACCCCGAAGTTCCAGATCAGAGAGCTGCGCACATAGCTTCTGAAATCTTTCTGGGTGCGCACTTCCCCCCAAAACGCCTGCACCTTGGCCCGAAAGGAAATACCCTGCCTAGGCTTGGGCGGACTTTGGGCAAATTCGATGGTGGAAAAGATGTAGGTCGCGGTGAGCCCCAGGGCCGCTGCCCCGCCGAAGATCAGCTGGAAGTTGAGGGGAAAGCGCAGGGTCAAAAGGACAGTGGCCAGCACCGTGGCCGCCACCGCGCTGATATTGCACACAATGTTGCGGTTGGCGTAGTAGCGGCCCCTGATGGCCCTGGGAATCAGCTCCGCCTGCAGCGCGGTCCAGGCCGGCACCCCGATATTGGCCGCCAGAATGCGGAAGGTGGCAAGTAAGATAACCACACCCACCCTGTACTGCGGCGGCACCAAGAAGGGCACGATGGCCAAAAGGGCCCAGGTGGAACGGGCCAAGTAGCCTCCCACAATGGGCAGGATCCGCTTGTCCTTCATCCGCTCGGACCAAAGGCCCGCGGGGATCTGCAGGAGGTTGCCGATGAGGTTGGGAAAGGCGGTGAGCATGCCGATCTGGGAAGGCGTCGCGCCCAGCCCCAAGGCAAAAAGGCCTAGATACGGGGCTGCCAGGTTCTCGGCAGCCACCGCAAAGGCCCCTTCCACCGTATTTAACTTCATAGCTTTCCGTACCCGTTTGGTGACTGGGAAGACCAACGCCAGCCCTCCTAAGAGGTTAGTTCAACTCGGGATACAGGGGAAATGCTTCCGTGAGCCGGTCAATGGCCTCCCGGATTTCGCTGAAATCTGTGCGTCCCTCTTCCAGCGTCTGGGCAATGAGGCTGCCAATCAGGCGCATCTCTTCGGTTCCCATCCCCCTGGTGGTGAGGGCGGCTGTGCCCATGCGGATCCCGCTGGTGATAAAGGGGCTTTCCGTCTCGAAGGGGATGGTGTTCTTGTTCACGGTGATGCCCACGCTGTCCAAAAGCTCTTCCGCTTGCTTACCGGTGAAGCCCTTGGCCTTAACCTTGACCAGCAAGAGGTGATTGTCGGTGCCACCTGAGACCAAGGGGAAGCCGTGGTCTTTGAGGGTCTCGCCCAAGGTTTGGGCGTTGGCCACAACCTGCCTTTGGTAGTCCTTGAACTCAGGCTGCAGGGCTTCCTTGAAGGACACCGCCTTGGCGGCGATCACATGCATGAGCGGGCCCCCCTGCATACCTGGGAAGACGGCTTTGTCAATGGCCTTGGCGTGCTCTTTGGTGGTGAGGATCATGCCTCCCCTTGGTCCCCGCAGGGTCTTGTGGGTTGTGGTGGTAACGAAATCCGCATAGGGAACCGGGCTGGGATGCACCCCCGCGGCCACGAGACCCGCAATGTGGGCCATGTCCACCATGAGCAGGGCGCCGGCCTCATCGGCGATTTCCCGGAAAATCTTGAAGTCGATGATGCGGGGGTAGGCGGAAGCACCGGCGATGATCATTTTGGGCCTGTGCTTGAGGGCCAGATCCCGCACCTGGTCGTAGTCGATCCGCTCATCTTCTTTCCGCACACCGTAGTGGATCACCTTAAACCAGGCCCCCGACTGGTTCACGGGGCTGCCGTGGGTGAGGTGTCCACCGTGGCTTAGGTCCATGCCCAAAATGGTATCCCCCGGCTGGAGTGCGGCGAAGAACACCGCCTGGTTGGCCTGGGAACCGGAATGGGGCTGGACGTTGACATGCTCCGCGCCGAAGAGCTGTTTGGCCCGCTCAATGGCTAAATTCTCCGCAACGTCCACAAACTCGCAGCCGCCGTAATAGCGTCTACCTGGGTACCCCTCAGCATATTTATTGGTTAGCTGACTCCCCAAGGCTTCCAGGACGGCGCAGCTGACAAAGTTTTCCGATGCAATCAGCTCAAGCTTCTTGTTCTGCCGGCGGGTCTCATCCTTGATCACCTGCAGAATTTCCGGGTCAGTTTCTCGGAGGAACTTAAGCAAACCCAATCACCTCTCTTGTGGGATCTCCCTTCGAAGGAGTGGTCTTATGGTCACCGAACTGCGTGCCGTGCTCACCATGGCCCTACTCCGTCTGCTCGCGGGAACGCTGGAGATTTCAGCGGGGCTCCTCATGGTCAAGCTGGGCAGGGTGGAATCTGCGCTGAAGATCAACGCGGTGCTGGGGCTGATCGGCCCGGTGATCCTCACTTTAGTGAGCGGCGTGGGACTTCTGCGCCTGAGCACCCAGCTCCCCTGGCCCCGGCTGACCTTGGTGGCCCTGGGCGTTTTGCTCATCTTTTGGGGCACTAACTAGAGCTACGGGTAGATGCGGTTCAACATGCGCGGGAAGGGGATCGCTTCCCTCAGGTGGGCCAGGCCGCAGATCCAAGCCACGGTGCGCTCCAGCCCCAACCCAAAGCCGGAATGGGGCACACTCCCGTATTTCCTCAGATCAATGTACCACTGGTAGTGCTCTTCAGGCAGGTTGTGCTCCCTGATCCGCTGCACAATGAGATCCAGATCGGCTATGCGCTCGCCGCCGCCGATGATCTCGCCGTAGCCCTCGGGAGCCAGAAGGTCGCTGCCTAAGACGATTTCCGGCCGCTGGGGATCGGGCTTGAAGTAAAAGGCCTTGATCTCCGTGGGAAAGCCGTAGATGAACACAGGCTTGTCGAAGTGGTTGGCGATGATGGTTTCATCGGGCGCCCCCAGATCTTCGCCCCACTGGATATCGGAGCCGTTTTTCTGCAGCATTTCCACCGCCTGATCATACGAGAGGCGGGGGAAGGGGGGAACCACCTTTTCCAGCTTAGTGATATCCCGCTCCAGCACTGCCAGCTCCTTTTGGCAGTGCTCTAAAACGTGCTGCACCAGGTAGCTCACGTATTCTTCCTGCAGCTTCATGTTGTCTTCCTGGTCGTAGAAGGCCATTTCCGGCTCGATCATCCAGAACTCCATCAGGTGGCGGCGTGTTTTCGATTTTTCCGCCCGGAAGGTGGGCCCGAAGCAGTACACCTTGCCGAAGGCCATGGCCGCGGCTTCCATGTATAGCTGCCCGCTTTGGGAGAGATAGGCCTTGTCGTCGAAATAGTCGGTTTCAAACAGGGTAGTTGTGCCCTCCACCGAGGCCGGGGTCAAAATCGGCGCGTCGATGAGCACAAAATCCCGCTCGTCGAAGAACTTGCGGGTGGCTTTGATCAGCTCGTTCCTCACCAGCATGATGGCGTGCTGCTTGCGGGATCTGAGCCAGAGGTGCCTGCGGTCCAGGAGGTACTCCACCCCATGCTCCTTGGGGGTGATGGGGTATTCCTCCGCCAGCTGCACGATTTCCAAATCGGTCACCGCGAGCTCATAGCCGCTCACGGCGCGGGGCTCTTCCCGGACAACCCCCCGCACGATCAGGGAGGATTCCTGGGTGAGGCGTTTGGCCCCTTCGAAAACCTCCTGGGGAACCTCGCTTTTCACCACCACGCCCTGGATCAGATCGGTGCCGTCCCTGATGATCAAAAAGAGGATCTTCCCGCTGGAACGTTTATTGTACAACCAGCCCCTGATCTCCACTTCGCTGCCCACATGTTGGCCGATGTGCTTGAGATAGACCTGTTCCACCACTTCTCCTCTCCTTCTACCTTTGGTGTAATTCTTCGTAGAGGCCCTTGAGGATCAGGGCATCTTCTTCCAGAATGGGGCTCTCGCAGGTGAGCCAGCCCGCAACGTCAAAGTCCACTAGGGCTTGGAGCACAGCCCGGTAATCCAGTTCCGTCTCCTCCAGGGGCACATGGCGCTTTTCACCCCTTGGCCCGTACTCGATCCCCGAGAGGTGAATGTGCATGGCCTTGAGGGCCTCTTCGCCCAGACCATCGCGGATCGATTGCAAAACGCCCGCGAAGTGCTGGTAGGAGTTGTACTCTCCGAGACTGCGGGCATACAAGTGGGCGAAGTCCACGCAGGGGTAAACGCCGGGCAGCTCCTGCCCCAGGCGGATCAGCTCCTCCAGAGTGCCAAACTGGGTGGGCCCGCCGGTGGTTTCCGGGCTCAGGCGGATGTTCACGCCGCTTCTGGCCAGCTCCTCCAGCATGTCTTCCATATGCCCCTTCACCAGCTGGTACACCTGCTGGGGATCGTCGTCGTGGTAAAAGGCGGCATGGAAGGTGACGCTCACCGCCCCCGCCGCGGCCCCCACCTTCGCCGCCTGCACGATCCGCTTTTTGCTGGCTTCGATTTTTTCCGGGTCCGCTGAATTGAGGTTTATGTAATAGGGGGCGTGGACAGTGAGGGAGATGCTCAGCTCCTCAGCCAGCTCCCCCACGGTGCGGGCGGTCTTTTCACCCATGCGCACCCCCCGCACAAATTCGATCTCCATATGGTCCAGGCCCAGCTCGGCCAGGCGCCGGATGCCGTCGGGAGTAGTCTGCGGCTTGGCGGATGCAGGAATTCCAGCCGTTCCGATTCTCAGTCCAGCCACGACTCAGATGTCCTGCCCCGGAATGAGGATTTTCTTTTTGGGGATTTCCAGCTTGGGCTCCTCCCCACCTTCTTCCTCATCCTGGAAATCCAACACTCTAGCCAAGGCATCGTTTACCTGCATCATCAGGCCGCTGAAGGCGAACTCCGCTTCAAAGAGCTCCCGAATGTAGGGGTTTATGGAAATCACGCCGAAGAGATTCTGCAGCTGCTCCTCCTCTTCAGGCGTTAACTCCTGCCCTTCCATCTGTTTTCTGTGCAGCTCCAGCTGTTTCTGCTGGAAATCCCGGAGCATGAGCCTGGCCGCCTGGTGGCTGTTCACCCTGGTCCTGGCCTCCAGCAAGCGCTTGTACTCGGGGCTGTCGATAATGGCCTGGGCCAGTTCTTCAGCTTTCTTCTGCACTTCCACGCATCCCGCCTCCTTTACTACACGTTAAACCTAAAGGTGATCACATCGCCATCCTGCACAATATATTCCTTCCCTTCCAACCGGAAGAGGCCCTGTTCTTTGGCCTTCTGCATGCTGCCGCACCTCAGGAGATCCTCGTAGGCCACGACCTCCGCCCGGATAAAACCCCTTTCCAGATCGGAATGGATCTTGCCCGCCGCGCGGCAGGCGGTATCACCCCGCCGGATGGTCCAGCTGTGCACTTCCTTTTCTCCAGCGGTAAAGAAGGAGATCAGCCCCAGATGGGCATAGACGGTGCGGGCGATGCGGGCAATACCCGATTCGGCAAGGCCCAGCTCCGCCAGGAACAGCCGGGCATCTTCCGCCTCCAGCTCGCTGATCTCCGCCTCGATCTGGGCGCTCACCTTGATCAGGGGCACATCCATGCGGGCCAGTTCTGCCTCCAGCTCTTCCTCTTGGGGATAGCTTCCTGCAGCCATCTGCCCTTCGTCCAGGTTAACCGCGGCGATCAGAGGTTTTTTGGTGAAGAAATCGTAACTCCGCACAAGCTTCTCCTCTTCTGCATTCAGCTTTAGGCTGCGCAGGGGCAGATCCTGCTCCAGGGTTTCCCGGCACTTCTCCAGCACGGCCAGCTCTTCCCCGGCCTTGGGGTTTTTGCCCCGCTGCTTCGCCAGGCGCTCCAGCCGGGTTTCCAGGAGGGTCCAGTCGGCGATGAGCAGCTCCTGCTGGAGATCTTTGAAATCGGTGTAGGGCTGGATCCCAGTTATGCTCGGAACCAGGTCCGACTCAAAGGCCCTGAGCACCGCCACCAGGGCATCCACATCCCGCACGGACTGCAGAAAGTCCAGCGAGCTGCGGCCCGGCTGAAAGCCCGGCACATCCCAAAAATCGATGGTGGCGTAGGTCACCTTACGGGGTTTATAAAGCTCGGCTAAGGCATCGACCCTGGGGTCAGGGATTCTGCCCACTGCCAGCTGGGCTTTCCCGCTGGCAGCTGCGCCGTGCTTGGTGAGCAGGCGGAACAAGACGCTTTTGCCTGCTTGAGGTTTGCCGATGATACCGATCTTCAACTTCAGATTTCCTCCAACGTCTGCAGCTAGATTGCTTCCAATGCTAGTGCCTTAATGTACTGTTTAATTGTAACATAGATGCCCCAAAAAAACACTCGCAACATGCAGAAACCGGCTCGGCGAAACCGAACCGGCGAGAACACAGCTCCCTATTTCCAAATCACGGTGGTGCAGGGCGCAAGCACCAATGAACAGCCCGGGCCATCAAGCTCAAAACTGTAAGGTCCCGAGGCAAAGAGGATCTCCCCTGGCAGGGACACCCCTGTCAAGAGCACTTCCTGCTCCTGGCGGGAGATGTTGTGGACCACCAGGGCCAGCTCATCCTGCCACCTCCGCCCATAGGCGATGATCCGGGGATTGTCTCCGCAGTCCACCTCCGAAAGGCTTCCCAGCTGCAGGGCGGGCTCCCTGAGGCGCAGGTGGATCAAGCGGCGGTAGTGGTTGAGAAGCGATCCCGGGTCGCCGTCCTGGCTTTCCACCGAAGGCTGCCAGCGGCCCGTGTTGAACAGGCTGGAGCGCCAGGCGGTCTGTCCGGGACCATCTAATTCGTACCATTTGAAGGGTTCCCTGATGTTTTCATGCTCGCCCCGGCCCTGCATGCCGATCTCTTCCCCGGCGTAGATAAAGGGATTGCCCGGCAGGGTCAAATAGATGGCCGCGGCCATTTTGGCCTGGTTCCAATCGCCAAACAGCTGCGACATAACCCGATCCTGATCGTGGTTGCTCAAAAAGGGTGCATCTATGGCCCAGCCCTGGGCGTATGCGTTGTACTGGGCGTGCTGCTGCAGCAGGGCCGCGACCAACCCTGTATCCAGGCCAAAGCGCACGATGGGGATGATCCGGTCCGCCAGGTCAAAGTTGAAGGCTGAATCGAAGGCTCCGTAGTAGGGGGCCACCACATGGGGGCTGTCCCACACTTCGCCCACCAGGTAGACATCTGGCTTGAGGGAGCGCACGAAGTCGCTGAACTCCAGCCACCAGTCCACCGCTTTCCGGCTGGGGTCGTGCTCAAAGAGGTGCTTGGCGGCATCCAGGCGGAAGCCGTCCACCCCCTGCTCCAGCCAGAAGGCGGCCACCGCTTTGAACTCCTCCCGCACCTTTGGGTTGGCCCAGTTCAGATCGGGCATTTCGCTCCAGAAGAGGCCGTAATAGTGGCCCGTTGCCGCGGGGTGCCAGACGATCTGGTTCCAGGGGCCCCGCCTTGTGAGGGGCGTTTCCGGATCAGCCCAGATATAGTAGTCCCGGTAGGGGCTTTCCGGATCTGAGCTGGCCGCCAGGAACCAGGGGTGCTGGCTGCTGGTATGGTTGCACACCAGATCCAGGATAACCTTCATGCCCCGGGCGTGGGCCTGGTCAATCAGCTCCTGGAAATCAGCCAGGGTACCGATTTCCGGGTCGATAGCGTAGTAATCCACCACATCGTATTTGTGATACGTAGGGGAAGGGTGGATTGGAGTCAGCCAAATTCCCGTAACGCCCAAATCGCTTGTGGTTTGCGGATCCCCGTCGTTGAGGTAATCCAAACGCTCGATGATCCCCCGCAGATCGCCCAGGCCATCGCCATCCCCATCGGCAAAGCTGCGCACGAAGATCTGGTAAAACACCCCATGCTTGCTGGCATAGAGCTCCTGCTCGGCGGGGGAAGCTGCCGCCAGGGGCAGCACCACAGCCGCGACCAAAAGCCAGGCCAGGAGCATGGTCCTCAGTTTGCGCATAACCTACTCCTTTCTCCCGCGGCCTTCGTCCTAGGCCGAACGACCCACCTGCTGTTTGAGGAGATCGCGGATCTCGGTCAGCAGCTTTTCTTCGGTGCTGGGCTCAGGCGGCGCCTCTGGCGCGGGCGGAGCTTCCTCTTCCTTCCTGCGCACCTTGTTGATCATGCGAATAGCCATGAAGATGCTGAAGGAGATGATCAGGAAATCCAGCACATTCTGGAGAAAGACACCGTAGGTCAGGGCCAGCTCGGCGGTGGTGTCGTTGGCCTGGCGCAGCACAAGTTTGAGGGAAGTGAGATCGACGCGTCCTACCAGCAGGCCCAAAATCGGCATGACCACATCATTTACCAGGGATGTGACGATTTTCCCGAAAGCGCCTCCCACAATAACACCAACGGCCATGTCCACGACGTTGCCCCGCAGGGCGAACTTCTTAAATTCCTGCCACATACCATCACCCCTCAATTCATTCAGACACTTGGTCTATTCTGTTCCGCCGGGCCGATCCCTGCTGCTCTTGAGAGGATCTAAAGGTTCCCAGCCCGGTGTGGTGCACCGGGCTGGCTTCCTGGGGTTAGCGGCCAGTGGCGAAGCTAGCCCCATCCACCAGGACCAGGCTGGTGCGGGCCGGTATGCTAACTTCGCTGCCGGGCACCTCCCACAGGGCCTCCTGGCCCGCCCGTTCGCCGTCCACCACCACGACCCAGCCTGCCCCCGGCAAGCTCACACTCTGGGGAGCGGTGCCCCCGTTGAACAGGACCACGATCTGCCCCCAGCTGTCGCCGTTGGCATGATCCTTGAGCACGTAGCCCACCATCTGGGGGGCGGGCATCTCCAGGAATTCAAGGTGCCTTTGGATCTCCTCTGTGGTGCGCATGCGGAAGGCCGGGTGGGCTTTGCGCAGCTCGATCAGGCCTTTGTTGTACTGGAACACATCCAGATACTGCAGTTTGCGCTCCCAATCCAGCTGGTTCACCCAATCGGGGGACTGATAGCTGTTGCCATCACCGTACTTGGTGCGCAGAAAATCCTGCCCTGCATGGAGGAAGGGAATGCCCTGGGAAGTGAGGACAATGGCGCTGGCCATCTTGTGCATCTTGATCAGCTCTTCCTCTGGTTCATCTGGATTGGTGACCAGAAGCTTATCCCACAAAGTGAGGTTGTCGTGGCACTCCGCATAGGTGATGGTCTGCCCGGGGTCGGCGGCATAGGGAGCGGAGGAGTAGTTCACCAAGGCGTAGTTCACCTGCGGATGGAAGGTGGCTGCGGCAATGCCGAACTTCACCGACTCTTCCATCCCGGGCTGGCCGTTGATAAAGCCGGGCTCCAAGTCGTTAAACACATGTCCTTTGATGCCGTCCCGCACATCATCGCTGAACACCGCCACACCCGGCACCTGGCTCACATGGGCCTTGAGGGTGCGCTGCTCCAAGGGGAGGGTGCTTTCCGCTGCGGTCCAGCCTTCTCCGTAGATGATGATGGAGGGATCCACCTCATCCAGGGCCGCCCGCACCGCGTTCATGGTATCCAGGTGGTGCAGGCCCATCAGGTCAAAGCGGAAGCCGTCCACCTTGTACTCGGTGGCCCAGTACACCACCGAATCGACGATCATCTTGCGCACCATGGACCGCTCATCGGCCAGTTCGTTGCCGCAGCCTGACCCGTTGGAGAAGCTGCCATCTGGGTTGAGCCTGTAATAGTAGCCGGGAACGATCAGATTCAGGTGGCTGTCCCCGCTCTTGCTGGTGTGGTTGTAAACCACGTCCATAACTACCCGCAGGCCGCTCTCGTTGAGGGCTTTGACCATCTCCTTGAACTCCCGCACCCGCACCTCGCCGTTAAAGGGGTTGGTGGAATAGGAGCCTTCGGGTACGTTGTAGTTCTGGGGATCGTAACCCCAGTTGAACTGAGGCTCAAAGAGGCGGGTTTCATCCACCGTGGCGTAATCGAAGGAGGGCAAAAGGTGGATATGGGTTACGCCCAGCTCCAGCAGGTGGTCCAGGCCTGTGGTCACCCCGCCAGGTCCCCGGGTGCCCCGCTCCGTGAGCCCGAGGAACTTGCCTTTATGGGTGATGCCCGATGCAGGGTGCATGGACAGATCCCGCACATGGAGCTCGTAGATCACCGCATCCACCGGGTGCTGGAAGGGGGGCTTTACCAGCTCCTCCCAGCCCTCAGGGTTGGTGCGGCTGAGATCAATCACCATGCCCCGCTCCCCGTTCACACCCACGGCCTTGGCGTAGGGGTCAACCGCTTCGTTAGTCCTGCCCCCCACGGTAACCCGATAGGTGTAGTAGGTGCCGTGGAGATCCCCTTCCAGCTCGGCAACCCAGGTGCCCTTGACATCCCGCTCCATGGGGTATTCCCTGCCCAGCCCCGCCACACTGTGGGGATAGGTGACCAGGGTTACCTGGGAAGCGGTGGGCGCCCACAGGCGGAACCTGGTCCGCTCCGGGGTGTACACTGCGCCCAGATCGTCCCCGTCGTAATGGAACGCTTCCTCAAAGGCTTTGCTGGAAAAGATCTGGCCAAAGCCAACCAAGATCTCGCCATAGGGCTCTTTAGACAAAACGTAGTCTGCCTGCAGATCCAGTTCTTCCTCGGTGAAGATCTGCACTTCCGAGGCGCTGCCCTGGACCAGCCGGGTGGGAACCACCTGGGCGATGGCCACCTCCTCCCCATGGGCGGTGAGGGTAAACCCGGCCAGCTCTTCGTCGCTGGCGGTAAAGGGCAGGTTGACCCGGGCGGTGATCAGGCGGGTGTCGTCGATCACCGCGGAGATGAACCGGGGATCAAGATCTATATCTTCCAAGCGGTAGTACAATCTAGCATCCTTTTCCATGAGCCAAACCTCAATCTGCCCCTCTTCATCCGCCCTGAACAGGGGAATAAAGCGGTCATGTTCCACATCCTTCTGGGCCCAGGCGTTGCTGGGCGTACTCCGGCGCACGATAATGCCCAAACTGGAGACATCATGTAGGCCCGTAAAGGGCACCACGGCCACCTTACCGAAATCGTCCTCGTGGGTGAACTCGATGCCGAAGCCTTCCTGGCCCTCCACCCACATCCAGAGGTTCCAGCCGGTGTAATCCTGGTCGTGGCGGCGGTAGTGGACGGTCACGGTCACCTCTTCCGGCAGGGTCTGTTCCAGGCCCATGTGCTCCGGAGGAGAGGTGTAGATCACAGGGTCCCTGGAGATGAGCCAGATCTCCGCGCTGCCGTAGTGGAACTCTTCGATGAAGCGGTCCGCGGACACGTCTTTCTCCCAGTCATCGGTGCGCACGATAAAGCCCACCCGCTCGTGGAGGCCCGGCAGCTCAATGGTGGCCACCTTGCCGAAATCGTCCTCGCCGTCGAATTCGTAGCGCTGGCCTTCCCGTCCCGGTGTCCAGATCCAGAGGTTCCACGGTTCGTATTCCCCATCGGGCCGGTGGTAGTGGATGCGGATGGTCGTGATCCCTTCCTCCGCTCCAGCCACAAACGGGAAAAGCAGCACCACCAGTGTGAGAAACAGCAGCCCAACTACCCGCAAACGCAGTTTCATGTGGATTCCTCCTCGCTTTTTCCTGCGTGCAACCGTGTGCACACAAAGCTAAAAAGGGGAGCGAACACCTCCGTGTCCGCCAGTGGTCAACTCCAGTTTAACACCAAGCTAACCTTTTGGCAACCATTTTCCAGCTCGCTCTAGACCGCTGGGCAATGCGCCCAGCGGCCTACAGATCATCGGTGAGCATCAGGCGGGCACCGCAGGCGCATTCCACCCCGGCAAGCATACCCAGGAAGGTAGGGATGAACACAAAGCGCATCCGCTCCCCCGCGGCCGGCAGGCGGCGGGTCCGCTCCACATGTTCCCTAACCGGGCAGGGATGCTCCTCCAGCCACTTGTTGACCTGTTCCACCTGGACATCGGTGAGTTCGAAAGTCAATCCCATATGGGCACCTCTTTCTTAGAAATACCTGGCCAGATCTCTGGCCTGCTTCAGGTGGTGGCGGTAGAGCCACTCATTACCAAGCCGCTTGTGGCAGTAAGCCAAAAGCTCATGGGAAGCGGAACAGCTTGGATCCAGATCCACCGCTTGTTCAAGTACAGCCCGGGCCTTGTCCAGCTCTTCAAGGTTGAGATAGGCAACCCCCAGCCCCTGGAGGCACTCCAGCTGCTGGCCGGGGAGTTCTTCCTCTACGGCCCAGGCCAAGGCCTCCTGGAAGTACTGCACGGCCACTTCATACTCGTTCCGCTCCAGGCAGAGGTTCCCCTTGGCCAGCTGGTTCAACCCCCGGGAAGGATTGGCCACCAGCGCTTCGTTGAGCGCGCTCTGGGCCAGATCTTGCCGTCCCAGGAGGGAAGCCAGGCCGGCTAGGTTGTAGTTGAGGAATTCGCAGTTGGGGGTGCGCTTCAGCCCCTCCCGACAGGCGGCGATGGCTGCATCATAGTAACCGGCATCGGTGAGGAACACACCCAGGTTCAAAAAGGCATCGCTTTGGTCTGGCTGCAGTTCCGCCTGGATGCGCAGGCAGCGTTCCGCCTGTTTGAGCTGGCCGTAGTAGTTGAAGGCGAAGGCCAGCCGCTCCCAAAGATAGGCCGCATCTCCCGCGAACGGCTCCGGAGCTTCCTCCTTGACCCCAAGCAGCTCCGAGTAGATTCTCTGCAGCTGGTTGAGCCTCAGCGGCCTCTCTTGGTCCAGCAGCTCCTCCGCCCACTCCATTTTCCCCCGGGCAGCTTCGAGTTTGCCCTTACCCGTCCGATCCTTTGGTTCCGTTCCGTCGGCGTTCTTGGCTTCCGGTTTCCGCCGTTCCGTTTCGGCTGTGCGCAGCAGAGTCAGTTTACGCACAGGGCATCACTCCTTTCTGGATAGATAAATACACGCACGGTTTGGGACAAGTTACCCCCGGCAAGCCGGAACACTGTCTAGAACCTGCTTTGAGAAAACCAGAAAAAAAGTGCCAGCATTACGCTGACACGTTACTCTTGGACTAGTTCCCATTTGCGACGGAACCAAAATGCTAGTTTTGCCCTGAGATACTCTATAAGGAGCCGCCAAGAAATCTTGCGCATTTCCCTTCTGACCAACCTTTCGGCGGGGAGATGCACTGGGGAACGCTGACTGATCACTTCAGCAAAAAGCGGCTCCAGTTCCCTGTAGGCAAACTCATAGCGGGTCTGGTCCTGTTCCTTACTGCGGCTTCCCGCCTGATACATGGCTTTGAGCCACTTAGAAGTGATCGTTTCCGCGAGGCGCGGAGCAATCTTCTCCGTGAACTCTTCTTCCGTAACCATATAGTCAAACGCCAGCTCCGACACGGCCTCTTGGGCCAGGGCGACCATCTTCTCTGCATCGTCTTTGACCACGGGATCCAAAAGCTTTTTGGCGCCCCAGGCGGTGAGCACGCCTCCTCCGATACCGCCCGCTGCTGCCCCGATTTTGACTCCAGCGGCTGTGCCGGCACCAGGAACAACGAGGGTGCCAACAACACCTCCGATAAGGGCACCAACGGTTCCGCCGCCCACACCCGCCGCATTCACGCCAAAGTTTTTGCCAAATTGCTGCCAGGAAATGGTCTTGCTCACCAGGGCACGATACAGATCAGGCAAGGAAACAGCCGCGATGCTCACCGCTGAAATAACCAGGTTCGTCCCGAGCAGCTTCGTCACCGCATTTTTCGCCGCTTCACCGGTGACGTTCTTCCCGAACATGACCGAGGCGAGCCTATGCACCGTTTCTTTGCCGACCTCCGTCGCGTACAGACCATCAACTACCTGCCGTGCAACGGAAGATGTGAAACTCTGGCCCATGGCAGTTCTCAGCAACTGCTGAGTGAGGACCCCCGCCCCCAGGGCAATTGTTCCCGTACCCGCCGCTGCCGTAAGAGACAGCGTGAGGGCATCTTTGTGGTCCAGGCCGTTCCACCGGGAAGTAGCGTATTGAACGGCAAAGGTGATTCCAAAGGCATAGGCGGCGGTAACGCTCTGAGTCTTGACGTCGAACCACAGCGAATCGATGTTGCCAGCCTTGGCAATATTGCGTGCCTGCCGATAGGTTACACTGCCGGCCTTGACCAGCTTTTCCGCCTCTTCCGGATTGACTACCCCAGGAACCCTGCCTTCCTTAATCTTCTGCCTCATGAGTTCCAGAGCTTCGGAATACTGGTCTTTGGGCACTTCCAACACTTGATTCTTGTAACGGTAGAGCCCGGTTTTTCCATCAAAAGCTGCATTTACTGATTCCCGAGCAGTTTGGTAGTACTTTGTTTGAATCATGACTTTTCCATGTACTATCCTATCCGGCCCGTCCTTAACGTTGCTGCGCCCGGTCAGCTCAACCGGCCGGCCTCTCAGCAGATCGTGGAGTGCATTGGCATCTTCCGCGGCTGAGCCGTGGCCTGTATTGGGGTTTGTGTATCTGCTCAACTGCAGGTTTTCTGCGACTTTTGCCCCCTGCAGTGAGGCCGTCCCCTGCTGCGCAGCCTGTAGTCTCTTGCTTCTGTCTCGTTTGTGGTGGGCCACGGAGCACCCTCTCCTCCAGCTTTTTCCTTGGACTTCGGCGGCCACCCACGACTTTCCTCCTCCCACGCGGGGAAGCAGTGCTCGTCTTAGTTGATGCTGGAAATACCTACTGTTGCCGGCATCAGGTTCATTGTAAGGTGGGTCAAACCCGCCCGACAGTTAGCGAACAGCGCTGCGCACAGTCCGGAGAGCCTCTTCCACCTCCGGCCCTGGCTTCAGCTCCTGGATGCGCTGGAGGAGCTCCAGGCTCTTTTGCAGGTTGCGGTGGGCAAACTGCCGGTGGTCCCAGGCGTTTTCCCTCTGGTCGTAGGTGCCTGCGTAGTAAATGCGGGCCAAAAGCCACAGAGTGTCCACATCCTCGGGATTTTCCGCGAGCTGTCTTTCCAGAAGCTCCACCGCCTCATTATACTTCCTCTGGAAGAGCACTTCTTCCGCTTCAGTCCTTAAGCCTGCCTGCACCGGGATCTCGCCCGGAACCGGCTTCTCGCCCCCGAAGTGCAGGCCCGCGCTGGAAGAGAGAACCTGCCCCGCTTCATCCAGGGCATGCACGCTCACCAGCAGGCGATCAAAGGCCTCCGGCCGCATAACCAAAGAGCCCGGTTCCACCCCGAGGGGATCCACTCCCACCCGGGAAAGCGCGATTTCCCGGTGGACATAAATCGAGTAGGTAGCCGCTAGGTGATCAGCCTAGCGGCTTTCCTCTCACAGAACGGTGCGTACGGGCCGCGTACACCGCTCCTGAAGAATCTACCGCCGTTCGTAGAACTGCGACACAATCCCGACACTGTACTTCGTGAGGTC
>DGEY01000024.1 GCA_002391385.1 Firmicutes bacterium UBA3914
AAAACCTTACACTAACAACAATGAACACCGGCCCTGCACCCCATGGTATAATATGACTTAACTTTGTGCTTGGAGGTTTTCCCATGAAGAGAACCCTTGCTCTATTGGCTGCCCTACTGCTCACCCTTGCCCTCGCGGCCGCGGCCCAAGCCCAGGCGGAACCGGAGTTCAGCACCTACGAAGGCCGCGTGCTGCGCGTTCAGGCCCTGGATCCCCAGCCCTACCACGAGGAAGGCTGGGAAGAACAGCTGGTCACCGTGGAGCTCCTCTCCGGACCCTACAAAGGCCAGACTGTGGAGATCCTGCATACCCTCACGGGCCACCCCTACTTCGACCTGCGGGTCCGGGAGGGCCAGCGGGTCATCCTGCAGGCCGATGAAACCGGCCCGCAGCCCCAGTTTTTTCTAGCGGATCTCTCCCGCACAAGGCCCCTGGCAGTGATCACCGCCCTGTTCATCCTTGCGGTAATCGCCGTTGGCGGCCGGCAGGGTGTGAAGGCCATCATCTCCCTTGTGGGCATGGGCCTGATCATCCTTACCATGATCCTGCCCCTCATCCTCAAGGGCTTCAACCCCATTGTAGTCACGGTGGGCCTCAGCTCTGTCTTGACTGGCCTTTTGATCCTCTTTATAACCGGGCCCACGAGAAAAACCGCGGCCGCCATCATGGGAACCGTTGGCGGGCTTCTGGCCGCGGGCCTCTTGGCCTACGCCGCGGGGAAAGCCAGCTCCCTCACTGGGCTTTCCTCGGGGGAAGCCCAGATCCTCCAGTTCATGTCTTCCTCCCTGGACTTCCAGGGGCTGCTCTTTTCCGGGATCATCATCGGCGCGCTGGGGGCCATTCTGGATGTGGGCATCAGCATCGCCTCCGCCATGGAGCAGATCAAAGCGGCGGATCCGGATACCGACTTTCTCACCCTCTTTACCCGGGGCATTCTCGTGGGGCGGGACATGATCGCCACCATGTCCAACACCCTGATCCTGGCCTATGTGGGCTCCGCCCTGCCCCTGCTGCTGCTCTTTCAGGCCAGCAGCACCAGCTGGCGGCAGGTCCTCAACCTGGATCTGGTAGCCTCCGAGGTGGTGCGGTCCATGGCGGGCAGCATCGGCCTAACCTTGGCCATTCCCCTTACCGCCTTGGCCGCGGCTTTCCTGTTCGTCCAGCCTGAGGACAAAGGCCAGAACCTGCGCGACTAACTGGTAGAGCTCCGGGGGAATCTCGGTGCCAACCGGCAGCTTGAGCAGGGCTTCCACCAGTTCCCGGTCCTCATGGCAGGGGACCCCATGGGCCCTGGCCAGTTCCAGAATGCGCTCGGCCAAAAGGCCCTGTCCGGAGGCTACCACCTCCGGCGCCCTGTTCACTTCCCGATCATAGCGTAAAGCAACGGCTTTGCGCACGGCTCCAGCTCACCCACCTTTACCTCCTGGAGCCGCCAGCCTGCGGCGCCCAGTTCAGCTTCTAGTTCACCCATCTGCGCGGCTAGACCGCGGCAGTTTCTTTCAGAAGCGAGGTTAAGGCGCACCTCTTTACCCCATACGGCCAGCTCTGCCCGGACCATTCCGAAGGCCTCCGTGGGCAGGAGCAGCTCCAGCCGGAAGATCCGGCTCTCCCCCGGGGCAGTTTTGCCCTCGTCAGTGATCTTCGCCCAAGCAGCAAAAAGATCCGCCCCCCGCAGAAAGGGGAGGAAAAAGACAAACGCAAAGTTCTCGCCGCCGGGGGCCGCGGCAAGGGCATGGAACAGCCGCTCCGCGCTCAACAGGCGGGCCAAGTCTTTGCCCAGCCTACCCTCCGCGAGCTCCAAACCTAGGGCCGTGCGGCCCTGCCTGCCGGGCAGCCGCAGGGCCTCCTGCAGCTTGGGAGGCAGTTTCTCCGCGGCCTGCTCCAAGATGGGCTGATCTGGGGGCTCCCTGCGCAGGTCGGCCACGAGCTCCACCAGGGCCGGCGTCAGGGGAAAGCCCGCTTCCCAGAGCCAGAGGGCTTCTTCCAGCTGGCCCCGTTCTGCCCAGGGCAAAAGGGCCAGCAGATACTCCCTGTGCAGGGGAAAGCCCCGCTCCAAAAGGCCCTTGGCCACCAGCTGCACTTCCTCCGTGGGGCGGAGGTCCAAGGCCACCAGGGCCTCTGCCAGCGTCTGCAGGGAGACCTCCTGGCCCCGCGGCGCCGGCAGGGGAGCGCCGGGCTTCACCCGCAGCGCCCATGCCCCCTGGCTCCGGTGCAGCTCCACGGCGACCCCCTCCCCGAGGGCAGCCTGGAGCTCCGGGCTCAGCTCCTCCAGGGCAAGTTCCACTTCCTCCTGCCCGAAGCGGAGCAGGACGGAGGCGGCAGTAAGCCGCTGCACCTGTCCTAGCAGCACCTGGCGGCCGCCCAGAAGTTCAGTTAGCAGCGGTCCCAAGCCCTCGAGCCTGATGCGCATAACCATCGCCTAACCTTTCAGGAGCTGGGCCACCTGGCGCAGACTGGGCCTTTTGCCGTAAAGCAGAATGCCGATCCGGTAGATCTTCGAGGAAAACCAGGTTCCCACCAGTATGGAAAGGAGCATGATCACCACCGAGGCGGCCACCTGAATCAAGGGAGGATCAGCCAGCACAATGCGGGCAAACATGACCATGGGTGCGGTAAAGGGGATCAGGGAAGCTGCCACCGCGAGATTACTGTTGGGGTTCAGGAAAGATATGTAAGCTGCGAAAAAGCCCACCATGATGAACATCATCAAGAGACTCACCACCTGGCTCACTTCCTCCACCCGGGCCACCAGCGCCCCCGCCGCGGCGAAAATTGAGGCGTAGAAGAAATAGCCTAAAAGGAAGTAAAGGCCGAACCAGAGGATGCTCGTGAGGGGAATGCTGCTCAGGGGCTCGGTTAGCCCAAACATCATCCCCAAAAACCCTGTTCTCCCCAGGAGAGCCATGATCAGTCCCGTGCTCACCCAGATCACAAACTGGAGCAGCCCCAAAGCCCCCACACCGATGATCTTCCCGAACATGAGCTCCAGGGGCTTGACAGTTGAGACCATCACTTCCATAATGCGGGAGCTCTTCTCCTCCGCGACCCCGGTGGCCACCATATTGCCGTACATGATCAGGGCCATGTAGATCATAAAGAGCAGAAAGTAAGCCAGAACCATGGCCTGGGCCTGGGCGGCGCCGTCCACTTCCCCACTGTCCCCCTGCTGCGGTGCCACTTCCCGGATGCGGAAATCCACGGCCTGGAACAAACTCTCCATCTCCGCTTGGGTCAGCCCCAGCTCCGCCGCGCGCCACCTGGTCGCGGCCTGGTTCACCACATTCTTGATTTCGTCATTGAGTACCACGTTTTTGCTGTCCGGTGTCACCAACGTGCAGAGGGGTCCGTCAACCAGGAGTAGGCCGGAGAGGTCTTCCTCCAGGACCAGGCGGTAAGCCTCCACCTCGTCCCAGCCGCTCACGTCCCGGACGCTTAAGCCTTCCCTTTCCCCGCTGAGCTCCAGCAAAAAGGGTACCAAACTGGGCTCGGCCCCGTGATCCAGCACCGCAAGTTCGATGGATTTCGGCGCGAATGAGCTGGAGATCCGCTGCATAATGGGGGGAAGGAAAGACAGGCCCACAAAGACCAGCACCCCAATGACGGTGGTTAAAATGTACGCGGTTCCCTTGACCCGGGAGGTGAACTCCCGTTTGACCAGGACTGGAATGACGCTCATGCCCCCGCACCCACTTTCTCCACGAAGATCTGATCCAGGGAGGGTTCCACCAGTTCGAAGTGGATTACCTGCCCCGCTTCCATGGCCTCCGCCAAAACCAGATTGGGATCCACAGAGCCGTCCAGCCTGAATTCCAGGTAATCGGCGCGCTCCTCCAGAAGCTGCAGGCCGGGGATCCTGGCCCAGAAATCCCGGTTACCTTCCAGGTTGAGCCGGAGGATCTGGCGGCCCATGGACCTTTTAATGTGCCTGAGGTTGCCGTGGAGAACCAGCCGCCCCAGGTTGATCAAAGCGATGTCCTGGCAGATCTCCTCCACCTGATCCATGCGGTGGCTGGAGAAGATGATGGTCTTGCCCTTCCCGTGGGCCTCCAGGAGCACCTCCTTCAACAGCCCGGCGTTGACCGGATCCAGCCCGGCAAAGGGTTCATCTAGAATCAAGAGTTCTGGGTCGTGGAGCATGGTCCCGATCACCTGGACCTTCTGCTGGTTGCCCTTGGAGAGCTCTTCAACTCTCTTTCTGCTCACCGACCCCAGTTCAAAGCGCTCCAGCCAGCGGGTGGTTTCCCGGCGGGCCCTCATCCTGTCCAGCCCGTGGATGCGGCCGAGGAATTCCAGATGCTCTACCACCCGCATCTTGGGATAGAGCCCCCGCTCCTCCGGGAGGTAGCCGTAAAAACCCCTGGGCAGGCGGTCAAAGGGGCGGCCCTGCCAGGTTACCTGGCCCTCATCGGGTTTGAGGATGCCCAGGATCACCCGCATGGTGGTGGTTTTACCCGCACCGTTGGGACCCAAAAAGCCGAACAGGGAGCCCTCCTTCACCGTGAACCTAAGCTGATCGACGGCGGTAACATCCCGAAACCGTTTGGTGATCTCCGCGACCACTAATGACATGCCCTACCCCCCCAAACTTAGGAACAAGCACGCGCCACGATGGTGAACTCCGGTTCTTTGGTCAAAATACGGCGGGTGATCATCCGGGCCGCCACGGCGCCCAGGAGCAGACCGATGATGGCCCCCACTCCGCCCAGGGAATCACTGCCCCAGGCCAACCGGGCGATCCCGTAGCCCGCGAACAGGGAGCCAAAGGGCAAGCCGTACAGCACCGCCAGCGCCCGCACATAGGGCCGCATCTCGCCATCTATGATGACCTCATCCCCCACCTGGTACCTGCCGCTGGTGTCCTTGATGCACAAAACATAGTCTTCCGGGGAAGTCTTGGGGGGAAACAGGCGCACGCAGCCTTTGCAGCTGCCGCAGGTTTTCGCCGGATCCTCCACCTGCACCAAAACTTCCTGGCCGTTCTTTTCTATGATCTTTCCTCGATGACGCATGAATCCTCTTCCTTCCTGCAGCTTGACATAAAAGGACTTGCCAAAGCACGAAACTCCATGTATAATACTCATGCGCGGAGCCGTGGTGTAGCTGGTTAACACGCCGGCCTGTCACGCCGGAGATCGCGAGTTCGAGTCTCGTCGGTTCCGCCATTCTTTTGTCTTAGGAGCGATTCAGCCCTGTTTGCTGAATCGCTTTTCTTTTACAGGCGGTGTTTTTCCTGCAACCGTTGGGCCAGCCTCTGGCCCGTGGGCGTTGCCGCCAGGCCCCCCAGGGAAGTTTCCCGCAGGCTTTCCGGCAGCGCTTTGCCCACCGCCTTCATGGCCCCCACCACTTCATCATAAGGAATCAGGGCCGGGATCCCGGCCAGGGCCATGTTGGCAGCGGCCAGGGCGGTCACAGCGGAAGTGGCGTTCCGGGTTACGCAGGGCACTTCCACCAAGGAAGCCACCGGATCGCACACCAGCCCCAAGTGGCTCTGGAGGGCTAAAGATGCGGCGCCGAAGACTGCCTCGCCGCTGCCGCCGGCGAGATACACCACGGCCCCGGCGGCCATGGCGGAAGCTACCCCGCACTCCGCCTGGCAGCCCCCCTCCGCTCCGCTGATGGGGCCCTGGGCCGCGGAGACAATGCCCACGCCGCCCATGACCAGCAGGGCATCGATCAGTTCCTCCTCGCCGCTTCCCAGCTCCTCGGCCGCGGCCAGGAGGGCGCCTGGCACCACACCGCAGCTCCCCGCGGTGGGGCAGGCCACAATCCGGCCTAAGCTGGCGTTGTACTGACCCACGGAAAGGGCGTAGAGGATGGCGTTTTTGAACAAAGACTGTCCCAAAAGGCAGCCCTTTTGGTCCGCTTCGGCAAACAGCCGCCCGTACCCTGTGATCAGGCGGCTGAGCTCGCCCTGATCTTCCCGGCCTTTTTCCACCGACGCCCGCATGACCTGGAGGGTCTCCCCCATGCGCTCCCGCACCGCCTGGACGGTGGTGCCGGCGCGGAAAGCCTCGTACTCCGCCACCACGTGGCTTAAGCTCTGATTGCGCTCCCCGCAGAGTTCCAACAACTGGCTAGCACTTGTGATCTGCACATCCATCCTCCTAAAAACACGGCAAAGTGCGCACCGTGAGCACCTGGGGAATGCGCCTCACATGCTCCACGGCCAGCTCCGGGATGGGATCATCCGTCTGGGCCAGGAGCAGGGCATCGGAGCCCCGGGCCTTGCGGCTCACATCCAAGAGAGCGATGTTGATGCCGTGCACGGCCAGGACCTTGGTCACCTCCGCGATCACCCCCGGCGTATCCCGGTGCCGGGTGAGCAGCACCCAGTAGCTTCCGTCCACAGACACCTCGAAACCGTTGAGTTCAAAGATGTTGATCCGCCCGCCGCCGATGGACGAACCGGCCACAGTGATGCTGTCGGCATCGCCTTCAGCATATATCCGGACGGAGTTGGGGTGCACATCGCCCAAATCCGCCTGGGCAAAGGTGTACTCCAAACCGGCGGCCCGGGCCAGATCCAAGGCTTCAGGGATGCGCTCATCGTCCATGGCCATGCCTAAAAGGCCGGCGATCAAAGCCACATCGGTGCGGTGCCCCCAATAGGTGGCGGCGAAGGAACCGTGGAGTTCCAAGCGGGCCCTTTTCACCTGGGAGCCCAAAATCTTCCGGGCCGCCAAGCCCAGGCGCACGGCACCGGCAGTATGTGAACTGGAGGGCCCCACCATAATGGGGCCGACGATATCAAAGAGACCTATCTGTGCCATACTAAGCTGATCACTCCCCAATTCATCATACACCTTTTGCGTTCCTTTTTCCATCAAAGAAAAAGCCCCGGTCAACCTCCGCTGACCAAGGGCCCTTCCTCAGGTTTGATCTAAATTGGTGAGCTGTTCCCAGAAGATATCTAGAATGCAGTCCCTCGCTTCGCCGCCCCAGTGCACGCAGGTCTCGCAGCTGCGCTCTACCCCTTCGGCTTCCGGCTCGTAGGCACTGCAGGTGCGCCCCACCATGCGCAGATCAGACAGACTAGGCATTGTATAACCAGCTCCTTCCGTTA
Source organism: Firmicutes bacterium UBA3914 (assembly GCA_002391385.1). GTDB lineage: Bacteria > Bacillota > Limnochordia > Darwinibacteriales > Darwinibacteriaceae > DTU010. The sequence goes on from DGEY01000024.1 coordinate 7,064, forward strand.
TACCCCTAGTATGCCCGGAGCGCAGCGAAGTATCAGGGGATCACTCTGTGAACAGCGCTGCCTCCACGGCGGCCATGATCGCTTTGCTGGTTACGGTGGCGCCGCTCACAGCCTCAACTTCCCAGCTCTGCTGGGCCACGATGGCCTCAGGTACCTCCTTCAGGGCCTGTTCGGCGATGAAGGGCGTCTCGCTGTTTTCCAGCACCGCCACTTTGGCTATGGCACCGCCCGCGACGGTCACTTCCACGGTGAGGGTGCCGCCGAAGCCTTGGGCACTGCCGGTGTAAACCCCGTCTTTGAACCCTTCCGCTTTGCGCAGGGCCTGCTGGACAGCGGCAATCAGCGCTTTACTGGTATAGGTCGCACCGGAAACCACATCCACGTTGGCATCCTGGGCAGATAGCATCTGCTCCACCAGGGTGGCAATGGCTGGATCCGCTATGCCCGGAGTCTCCAGGTGGGGTCGCACCTCAATTTTGGCCAGCTTGCCGCCGCTGATGGTGACATCCACCTCCACCTGGCCGCCAAAGCCCTGGGCGCTGCCGAAATAGACTCCGTCCTTGAGCCCTGCTTCGCTGCTGCCCATGGACCAGACCACGCCGGTGACCACAAGTAAGGCGATGAATAAGACCAAGCTGATGTTCCTTCTCATCTGCATACTGAGCATCAATTACCCCTCCATCTTGTAACCAATCTTTAGAAATCCTCTCCATGCTTGTGGGCCCACAGGTCTACAAAGTCCAGCAGCTCCTGCCAGCTGGGGCTGCGCATCTGGCGGACGTAGAAGCCAGAAACGGCCTTACCCAGGGCCAAGCAGTATTCCACCTCTAACTTTAACATCAATCCAAGGCAAAAGCCAGCGTTGAAGTTGTCCCCCGCGCCGGTAGTGAGGCGCGGCTTGGAGGTAAAGGGGCCCTCCACCTCGAAATACTGGCCCTCCAGATAGGCCCCGGCTGCCGATACGGGGTGAACCATCAGGCACCACAGGCCCAGATCCTCACCTAGAGCTGTGACAATCTCTTCCAGATCCGCCTCCTCCGCGGGTTTGCCCAGCTGGAGCCGGCGCACATTGGCCACCTCCGTGGCTTCCTTGCGGTTCAAACCGAGGATCACCCGGTAGAAGCGGGCAAACTCCCGCATGGTCTCCAGGGCCCTAAGGAGATCCTCGGGCTGGCGCTTACCCGGATCGCAAAGGTCAATGAACAGGAAAGGCTTAGTCCCGTCTTCCCTTGGCTCAAGCAGGCCTAACAGGCCGTCCCAGATGTCCTGCAGGAAGGGGGTCATGGTCCAGTTAATGGTGGCGGCCAAATCGCAGTCGGTGAAGGCCGCTTTCAGCCGCTCCACGCCCACAACTTCCTGCAGGGCCTCCCAGGTAACCGCATGGAGGCCTTCCATTTTACCCAGCATGATCTTGCCATCATCAAACTCCACGGCATCGGTGTGACCCGGTTCGGCGATGGCGTAAACCTGGCTGCATCCCTCCACCAGCTCGCCAAAGACAGGATGGATGTTGGGGGTACCTAAGGAACCCATATACGTTACACTTGTTCCGCACTTCACCAGGGCGTTGGCCATGATGGGTCCGTTGCCCCCGAGCTTAATGGCCTTGGGAACAAGCTCAATGTTGGTGCTCAAACCGGCGGCCTTTAGGATGCGCTGGCCAAACTGCTCCATTTTGGTCATCCGCGTGTAGGAAGCAAAAGAATGCCTGCGGTCCACCGCTTCCACGATTTCATCCACAAAGCCATCGAAGCCCACCACTACCCGCAGGCCCGCGGGGCTCAAGCCCTCCAGGCGTTTGTGGAGTGTTCTCAACAACTCTTGCATTATCGTCCTTCCTCCTGCGTCCTCTTCTTGAAAAATCTTCAGCTTATTTACTTTCTTCCTCTTTTCCGCCCGCGCCTGCTAGTTCACTAAAAAGATCACAGCATAGCGCGCGAAAAAGTCGTACTGGGCCATGGCCTGGAGAATCCTCTGCGTGTCCTCGGCTGTGATATACACGCTGGTCTTGGCCGGATCAGCCACGCCAACCGCCTTGATCACCAAGGGATTCACATAGGGATCATCGGGGCTGATCCTCAGCCGTTCCAGAAGTTCCGGTGTCAGCTCCGAACCGTAGGCCACCACACCCCGCTCCTGAACCAGGTCCTGGGGTGCCAGAACCCCGCCGTAGATGAGCTGGCCGGATTCGCTGTAGATGCGGGGGCTGATCCCCCGGCGCACATCCAGATGCCGGGCATCCACCACCAGTCCGGTATAAAACTCCCGCTCCGGGGCCGGCTCTTCTTCCCCGTAGGCTATAGCTTCCTGGGCCTCGCTGTACGAACGCAGAACCTTGAGGTTCCGCCAATAGTAGCGCCCGGGCTGATCGGCGGTGACCACCAGCTCCCAGCGCCCTGATTTCTGGGGAAGGGGCACGTGGGCAAACCCAAGCAGGGTCCACTCACCGCTGTTGGGCAGCGCGCTCTGGGCTTTGAGCGTCTCCACAACCCGGTCATCCTCCCCGATCAGCTCCAGGGTCATACTGGCCACCGCATCCTGCAGGTTGGTGCGCACTTCCATGCTGATTTCATAGCTTCTCCCCGCTTCCACAGGGAGCTCAATACGCAGGGCCCCTCCTTCCCCTAGATCGACAGGAGTTCCTTGGGCCCAGGCTGCGGCGGTCCAGAGCATGAGGATCAGCAAAGCTGGCAGAATTGTACGGATGCGTTTTTGCATGGCAAGCCCTCCCTCACGGCTGCGGCACGCCCTCCCAGTAAACACCATTCGTGCCGGTCTCCCCCTGGTTGTATACAATAATCTTACCACAAAAGGGGGGATCTTTCTTGACTAGAAAATGCTGGCTGCTGATGCTCTGCCTCTTCACAGCATTCGCCACAGGCTGCCTGTCCCCTGACCATCCCGGAGCAAATTCTCCGCCTCCCGGCGGTACATACTTCCTCACCGATGGCTTTGACTTCCCCGTGGGCGACCCAGATGGCCGGGGCTGGGCGGTGACCGGTTACGACTTTCTGGAGTGGAGCGGCTACAGCAACTCCTACCACCCCGGCGAAGACTGGAACATCCCCGGAGCCGGCAATGGCGATTGGGGGGAAACGGTGTACGCGGTGGCCAACGGAGAAGTGGTTTTTTCCGGCTGGAACACCGCTTTGGGCAATGTGGTCCTGATCAAGCATGCCCTCTCGCCCACCGATTTTGTCTGGTCCCAGTACGCCCACCTGGAGGAACGCTGGGTAGATAGGGGCGAGCGGGTGTACCGCCGCCAGCCCATCGGCACCGTGGGCAGGGGTCCCAATAACACCTTCGCCGCCCACCTCCATTTTGAGATCCGCAAGGCGGATCTGCCGGCCAATGCCTGGCCCAGGACGGGCGGGGTTGCCTGGAGCAGGTCTAAAGTCACGGACTTCTGGCTGCACCCCTCGGTATTCATAAAACACAACAGACCCCAATAGGGTTTTGTGGTAGAATAATAAGGTAATTAGCGCAACGACTGGAGGCAGCAGCATGTTTCTGCGCAACTACCCCCTGGCTAATCTCACTTCTCTAGGCGTGGGCGGCCCCGCCGATTTCTTTATCCAACCCTCCAGCCTGGAGGAAGTGGTGCGCGCCCAGCGCTTTGCTCTGGACCGCGGCCTGCCCCTTACGGTCATCGGCTACGGCACCAACCTCTTGATTCGAGACGGTGGAATCCGCGGGGTAGTGGTGCAGATCGCCGCTCCCTTTGCCCGGGCCACGGTGGAAGGATCGCTCTTGACCGCGACCACCGGCTGCCTTTTGAGCTCCTTAAGCAAACTGGCCCTCCGCCACGGACTGAGCGGGCTGGAGTTCGCGGTGGGCATCCCCGGCGGCCTGGGCGGCGCCGCATACATGAACGCCGGAGCGTACGGCGGCGAGATCGGTCCCCTGGTCAGATCGGCCCAGCTTGTCCAGGACGGGACGGTGAAGACCTGGCAGCGGGGGGAGCTCAGCTTCGCCTACCGCAGCAGCCGCTTCCAAACCGAACCCACCTTACCCATCGTGACGGAGATAGAACTGGAACTAGTACCCGGCGAGCGCCGGGAGATCCTGCAGAAGATGAACGACCTGCAGGCCCAGCGCCGCAGCAAACAGCCCCTGGAATACCCCAGCGCGGGCAGCACCTTTAAGCGCCCCCCTGGCCACTATGTGGGACCCCTCATCGAGCAGGCGGGGCTCAAGGGCCTGCGCATCGGCGGGGCGGAAGTGTCCACCAAACACGCGGGCTTCATTGTCAAACGGGGGGAAGCCACCGCCCGGGATTTCCTCGACCTTATCGCCACCATCCAGAAAGTCATCTGGGAGCAGTACGGAGTCAGGCTGGAACCAGAAATCCGCATCCTGGGTGAAGATTAGAGCGGGCGCAGGAGCTTTTCTAGATTGGTCTTCAACTCGGCATAAAGCTCCGGAGCAACCCCGCTTTTTTCCAAGAGAGCCAGGGCCTCCTCCAGCTTGCGCCGGTTGAAACTCTGCCCCCGCTGCACATAGGGCTGGACAACTGGCGGGCGGCGTTTCTGTCCGGCTCCGCTTAGTTCAGCTTTGATCAGCTTCTTGCAGTAACCCACCGGGCAGCGCTCCGCCCGGCAGTTTGCTTCTCCCAAACAGATCTCACCCAGCAGGCGATCCAAGGCCTGCAGCTGGCGGGCCATGCGCCGCAGCTCGCCCTGGCTGCCGGAAGTCCTTTGGCGCAGCAGGCCGGCTGTGCCCAAGAGAACCACCGCCCCCAGCGCGGCCAAAAAGAGCCCCGCGTTTACCGGGGTCAAAAACCTCTCGGGAACGGTCTGGCTCAGGTTGATTAAGCCGAAACCTATAAACACCAGGCTGGAGATGAGCTTAAGTGCCAGTTCAGGGATGCGCTCCCCCAGCTGCGTGCCTACGAAGATGCCGCCCAGGCTGATCAACACCATCCCCAGCACCGTCCCGGCTAGAACCGCGGCGGGGAAGGCGGCGCTGGACGCCAGGGCAATGGCCGTCAGCTGGGTCTTATCACCAAGCTCCCCCAGGAAAAAGGCCAGGGCAACCACTAAGACGGGATTTCCCAGTGCTTTTTGACCGCCGTTTAGGTGTTCCTCATCCGACCACAGATTCCACAGGCCGAAGGCCAGGAACATAACGGCGGAAGCCAACCGGATCGCCGAGAGGGGAATCAGGTTGGCCAGGTAAGAACCGATGATCACTGCTAAGCCGTGATTGAAAAAGGAGCCCAGGGCTACCCCTAAAAGCACTTGACCCACAGAGTACTGCAGGGCGAAAGCCATGGCCAAAATCTGTGTTTTGTCCCCCAATTCTGCCAGGAAGATGAGCAGCGAGGCCTTGGCTAGTTCATTGAACATCGCGGTCGTCCCTTTCCAACTTACTGTTCCTCAGTGTACCAGATTTACGCGCCTGGGACATGTCTAATCTGTTAAGAAAAGCTTCTGCACCGGCAGGAGTTTCCAAGGCAAAAAGGGTATTAAAACCACGAGGGGAGGTAATTGCATTGAGCACCATGTTTAAGGCTGGAGATTTCTTTGTCCGGCTCCGCGTTCAGGGCGACCGTCCCAAGCTGACGGTCTGGAACAACAGAGGGACGAAAATAGTCAGCGAGTTTATTAGTTCCACCACAGAGAGCTTCTGGACAAAAATCGCCGAGTTGACTTCGGAAGAAGTGGTGGATCGTGTCCAGGCGCTCCTGGCAGAGGGGCAATAAACAGCTGCTTCCATAGACAGCCTTAAACAGCCTTGCCATTCCCGGGTAAGGCTGCTTTTGCCTGGAAAGGAGTTTTCCCTGCATGAACGTCTTAGTGGAAGTTGTCTGCTACAACCTGGAAGACGTCTTTCGGGCGCGCCAAGGTGGCGCCCAGCGGGTGGAGATCTGCTCTGATCCCGGTGCCGGCGGCACCACGCCCAATTACGGCCTGATCAAAAAGAGTGCCGCCCTGGGCGATATCGGTGTCATGGTAATGATTCGCCCGCGCGGCGGCGATTTCCTCTATAACAGCGCCGAGATCGCGGAAATGGAAGAGGATATCCGCATCGCCGCTGAGCTGGGGGCCCAGGGCGTGGTCTTTGGAGTCTTGGACGCAGAAGGCTCCCTGGACTCCTTGGCCATGTCCCGCCTGGTGCAGCTGGCCAAAAACCTGGGGCTGGAGGTCACCTGCCACCGGGCCTTCGACAATGTGCCCAGCCCCCGGCAGGCCCTGCAAACCCTGATGGACTTGGGGGTAGATAGGGTGCTCACCTCAGGCCAGCGGCCCACCGCTGTGGAGGGCCTACCCCTGCTCAGGGAGCTGATCGAACTGGCCGACGGCCGCATCTCCATCATGCCAGGCGGCGGCGTGCGCCCCCACAACGTACACGAACTCCTCCAGCTCCCCATTGGGGAGATCCACACGGGCAGCAGAACTAAGGTGCCCTCGAAAATGAAATCCGCCGCTGCAGTGGCGGTGGGGGCCCAGGATGCCCAGGAGTTCCACCAGTTTGTGGACCCGGAGGCCATCAGGGCCATTGTCCGCGCCTGCCAGCGCTGACCTGAGTACGTTTGCCTAGTATCTAAGCATCTACTATACTGTAAGGAAGAGCTAAACTTAGGCCAGAGGTGACAGCGATGTTCGCAGAAGTGCTGGATTTGGTCGTGCAGAGCGCTGAGAGTTCTTTCGTGCAGGTTACCGCCTTTGTGGGCGCAGTCCTGCTCCTCTTTGGCTATGTGGATTACCTGCTTTCCGGGCGCCTGATCAAAATGATCGAGCGGTCCAAAAAGTTCCAGCCCATCATCGGGGCGCTTCTGGGGCTGACCCCGGGCTGCGGAGGAGCCATTTTCCTCATGCCCCTCTTTCCCAGAAGGATCGTGAGCTTCGGTACAGTAGTTGCCGCGCTGATTGCCACCATGGGCGATTCGGCCTTCGTCTTCCTAACGGTTATGCCCAAGCAGTTCGTGCAGGTTTCCGCCATCACCTTTGTTCTGGCGATCATCGTTGGGTATATCGTGGACCTCTTCCCCCTGGGCGAGCGCCTCGTGGCAAAATTCGAAGCAGACCAGGAGCGCCGGAGGCTGGAGCGGGAAGCCCATGCGGCCATGGACCATGTTTTCGAGACGGAAACGGGTATCGCTCCTGAAGAGTGGAAGCACATCGGCCACGCCGAGGGCGATGAGATTGACCTCATCCTCCACCATGGGGTGAAAGGTCACCAGCCCACGGATACGCTGGGCTACAAACTGACGCACAACGCCTATATCATCTACTGGATCGTGATCGCCGTCGGCTTGGTTTTGGGCGTTTTAGATATCCTGCAGATGGACATCAATGCCCTGTTTGTCCCCAACTTGGGGCTGGTGCTCGGCCTATTGGGAACCGTCTTTTCCGTGATCATGATGGTGTTCAGCAAGAAGTTCTTCGTTGCTGACACCCACGAAGAGTCGGAAATGAAGCTGGCCAGCCTCAAGGAAACCCTGATCCACAACGCTCAGGAGACGGCCTTTGTGGGCACCTGGGTGTTTGCGGCCTATCTAGCCTATGAACTGTTTGTCCTCTTCCTCGGTTCCGGCAGCCATGCCGCGGGTGAAAGCATTATCGCCGGGTTCCTGTCCCAGACTGGCCTTTTGGCGGTTCTGGTGGGAGTACTCATCGGGATTATCCCCGGCTGCGGCCCGCAGATCATCTTCGTCACCCTTTTTACCAAAGGCTTGGTGCCCTTTGCCGCCGTTTTGGCCAACGCCATTTCCCAAGATGGCGATGCCCTGTTCCCCCTGATTGCCATCGACAGGCGGTCAGCCTTCTGGGCAACATTGATCACCACTATTCCTGCTCTGGTGATAGGCCTTGTGGCCTACTGGATCGAGATCAGTTTTTTCTAATATGAAACGACCTCTCTAAACAAGGCAAGCGGGCGCCAGGCCCGCTTCAGTGTCTTTTCTCCGCATAGAGCACCGCCAACAGCAGCTCACCTGTCGCGGTAAAACAGGCTGCCGCACCGCGTACACTGCCAGATACGCATACCTGTGGCCGGGTCGTACTGCGGTGGTTCCACTGGAACGACGTCATGTTCCCTTTCGTCCGTACACAGCTCTCCATATTCATGTCCCTTGTCCGCCCCTGTAACCGCCTCCAGTTCACTCTCTGACAGCTCAGCCCCTGGAGAAGCCAGCAGAGTCAGCAGTCTTTCCGCCTGCTCTGCCGTCTTCTTCTACCGGAATATGATGGTTTAAAAGAACATCATGTTCGTACGTATCGTCAAAGCGAAAGACAAGAAATATGCTCAAGTCGTAGAGTCTTTCCGAAATGGGAAGCA
>DGEY01000088.1 GCA_002391385.1 Firmicutes bacterium UBA3914
AAGCCCTCCAGGCGGAGCAGAGCAAGTACCAGGCGGGTGTAATCAGCAACGCGGACATCGTGGCCAAGCAGGAAAGACTGGCCCAGCTGGAACAGGAGTACAGCGCCAGCCTGCTCCAGTACAGCTTGGCCCGGGTGAAGCTGCTCCAGGCCATGGGCCAGCAGGAAGAATCAGGTGAGCAGCATGCAGACTAGATGCAGATTCACACTGACCCTGGTACTCCTTGCCGCCCTGGCGGCCAGCTGCGCAGCCGCGGGTGAGCTGAGGCCCCTAACCTTGGCGGAGGCTCTGGAAACAGCCCTGGAGCACAACACCAGCCATGCCCTGTTCCTCTGGGAGCAGGATCTGGCCCAGCGCCGGGCGGCTCTCCAGAAGCAGCCGCAGATCGCGGCGGAGCTCCATCCGGCGGGGCTGCAGAACGGCACCTGGCAGGGGCCCCACGGTTCGCTGTCCCTGACCATGCCCCTGGGCAGCCACCTGAAGCTCAGCGGGAAGGTCACAGTCAGCCTGGAGGACAAAGAGCTGGGCATCGAGCCCCAGGGCAGTTTGAACCTGGACTACGACTTCTTTGCCCCCGCCCAGGAAGCGGCGCCGGAGCTGACAGTGGAGGAGAGCAGGCAGCGCCAGGTGAACAGCCTGGTACTCCAGGTTTTCCGCCTCCTCGTTGACCTCAGAAAGGCGCTGGATCAGAGGGCCTACGCCCAAGGGGTCCTGGAGCACCTGGAGGCCAAGCTGGCCGCCGCGCAGCAGGTGCCCAACTACGATGACCTGCAGCTGCGCCGGGAACTGAGGGATCAGCGCGCTTCCCTGGCAGCCGCGGCGGAAAGGGTAAACCAGCTGCAGCTCCAGCTCCAAAATGTTCTAGGCAGCACGGAGCCCATCTTCTACGAACCGCAGCTCAAGGTGCACAGCCTGGATCTGGAATTCTCCCAGGAAGAACTGGAGGGGGAATTTCTCGCGGCAAGTCCAGAGCTGCGCCGGGCGGAAGCGGAACTGGAGCAGGCCCGGGCCCAGCTGGAGCTGGAGCGGAAAAGCAGGGGCTGGCAGGTGAAGGTCTCCGGTGGAGTGCAGGCGGGCCAGGATCTGAACTGGAGCGTGGGGCTTACCGCCTCCAAAGCCCTCTATCCCAGGGATGTGCTGGTGGAAGAACTGGAGCTGGCCGCGGCCAAGGCGGAGCACAACCTGCAGGGCCAGGAAAATGCCCTCCTAGGCGAGCTGCGCAGCAGCCTCCAGGCCCTCACATCCGCGCAGAGGCAGGTAGGCCTCCTGGGAGAGCTGCTGGCCGCAGCGGAAGAGGACTTGGAGCTGCGCCGGAGGCAGCAGGCCGCGGGGCTGGTCACCGATCTGCAGGTGGCGGAAGCTGCCTTAGCCGCAGAGAAAGCCCGGTTTGACTACTTCCACGCCCAGCTGGACTATGCCCTGAGGGCCGCGGAGCTGTGGCAGCTCTGCGGGCGCGATCTTAAGGATGCGCTCTTCCAGGTTGTGAACTAGGAGGTGCTGAGATGTCCGTTGCGGATCAGCTGAAATGGGCGCTGCGCCACTCCCGGCGCCAGCGGTTGGAATCCATCCTGGTGATCCTGGCCATCGGGCTGGGGATCGGGGTGATCATCACCGTTTTGTCCATGTTCATTTCCGTGGGTCAGCAGTACAGCAGTATACAGCGCTTGGATTACTTCCGCACCCTGGAGATCTTGGGCAGGGAGGATTCCCTGATGTGGCAGCAGGTCCCCATCACCCTCCTGGGCCCGGAGCAGGACAGCCTGAGCTGGTCCGGCGTCACTTTGGAAGAGATCCTGGAGCTGCAGCGGCGCCTGCCGCCCACCATGCACGTTTACGTGGAGCAGGGGTGGTTGGCCGCCACGGAGCTGCTCCCCGAGGAGGTGGGAGAGGATGAGGATTGGTACCGCTTCCGGGGCAACGAAATATACATTGCCGGTACTGTACCCGCCTATTTCTCTTTCAAGAACTCCCAGCTAGCTCAGGGAAACTTCTTCGTGGAGGCGGATCTGTTGGGCGCCAGCCGCGTTTTGGTCATCACCCACAGGCTGGCGGAGGAGCTTTTTGGCGATGGGGATCCCATCGGACAGATCGTCCCCCTGGACCTGCACAGCGAAGAGGCGGTGGATTTCACCGTCATCGGGGTGCTGGCCCCACCTGACGACAGCGATCCCTATATGGCTCTGAACGACGGCCGCACGGCTTGGATGCCCGTGACGGTGCATCCCTCCTATAGAGGGGGGCCCGATGATACCACCCACTTCTACCAGATCTATGTGGGCGTGGATCCCGGGGTGGACCTGGCCTCAGCTGGGGAAGTGGTGCAAAGTGAAGCCGCGCTGCTCTGGGGGGAAGAGGCCTTTGCCCTGCGCAGTCCGGTGGACGATTGGCGGGAGTCCATCAAGCAGGTGCAGCGCTATGCCCTGCTCATCGGGATGCTCGCCTCCGTGGGCCTGGTGATCGCGGTGATCAACATCCTCAACCTGATGCTGGCCAGGGTGCTGAAGCGCACCAAGGCGGTGGGTTTGTCCATGGCCTTGGGCAGCTCCCGCGGCCAGGTGTTCAGGCAGTTCATGCTGGAAGCTGTGGTACTGGGGCTGGCGGGTTCCGTCTTGGGGATCGCCCTTTCCTTTGCCTTCGCCGAGCTTTTGAAAAAGAGCTTGGGCGGTTGGTCCGGGGGATGGGGGTCCCGTTTAGGGTTAGGCATCGCCCTGGGCTTGTTGGTCAGCCTCTTCTTCGGAGTATACCCGGCCTACCTGGGCTCCCGCACCAATCCCGTGGATGCCCTGCGGACCGATTGAGGGGGGAAGATGGTGGAAACCCTGAAGTTTACCCTGCGGATTTTGAAAAAGAGACCCCTGCGCTCCCTGCTCACCATTTTGCAGGTGGGGCTGGGGGTGTGGATTGTCGCGCTGATCCTGTCCCTCAACTTCCAGACCGCGGGAAGCCTGGAGGGGGTGCACAGCACCTTCGGGGAAACCCTGGCGAAGATTTCGGTCTCCAGAACCGAAGAGATTCCCGGTGGAGGGCAGGTTGTTTCCAGTATCAGCAATCTCCGCTACGACGATCTGGTCAAGCTTCTCCAAGGTGAGCACATTGACCAGGCCTTTATCTTCCAAGAACTCTGGATGCAGCGGATTATTGTGGAGGGTCTGACCTACTCCGTGCAGACCGCCGCGGAAACCACCGCCCACTACGGCGAGGCCATGGGGCTGGAGCTAGTGGAGGGGCATTTCTTCACCCAAGCCGACGAAGAGCAGAAAAACCGGGTGGTCTTGATCTCCGATGTGGTGGCAGCCCAGCTGTTTCCCGGCCAGTCGGCCCTGGGTAAAACCATCAACCTGGGCGATTTCGGGGAAGGGCCCATGGAGTTTGAGATCATCGGCGTCTACAAACCCCACTCCGCGCTGCTGGAGTTTTTTATCAGCCAGGCTCACCTCCTCTTTCCCCTGGGCACCACCAGGGTGTGGGTTTCCTATGACGTTTTTGAGCCGTCCTACCAGTACATCTATATCAAGACGCAGCCGGGCAGGCTGTACGAAGCGGTGGAAGAGGCCCGGGTGCTGCTCGCGGACCGCTCTGTGGATGATATGGAAGTAAACGGGGAGTACGTAAAGGACTCCAACCGCTTCTTAAGTGAGCAGCTGAGGACGGTGAGCCTCTTTTTGGGCGCCTTTGCCTTTATCGCCGTTTTGGTGAGTGCCATTGGCATTCTAAGTATCATGCTGGTGAGCGTAGTGGAAAGGACGCGGGAAATCGGCTTAAGGCAGGCCCTGGGCGCTTCCAAGCGGTCCATTGTGGCCCAGATCCTCAACGAATCCCTGGTCTTCTCCCTGGCCGGGTCGATCCTTGGCCTTCTGGCCGCCTATTTCACTTCCCCCACCCTGCTCAACGCCATTTTGGCGGAGGTGTTCTATTCCAGGCTGGCTGATGTAGGGGGGCTGCACCCCCAGGCCGCGCTGCTCGCGGCTGTGGTGGCGGTGGCCATGGGCCAGCTCTTCGGCCTCTACCCGGCCTGGCAGGCGGCTAAGCTGCCGCCCGTGGAGGCGCTGCGGGAAGGCTGAAAAGCACCTTCTACCTTTGACATTGCCCAGTAACTAAACTATACTGACCTTGGAGGTTCTTTTTAGTAGTACGCTGGGGAAGGAAGTTGTCTGTGAAGCAGCCACTACTCGCACTGGTCAATTTGAACAAGTACTACGGCGATGTCCATGTTCTGAAGGATATCACCTTCACCATTAACGAAGGGGAGTTCCTCACACTGCTTGGGCCCTCGGGGTGCGGCAAAACTACGCTGCTGCGCTGCATCGCAGGGCTGGAGCGCATTCAATCGGGAGATATTCTGCTCAGCGGCACTTCCATCAAGGATCTGGCGCCCAATAAGCGTAATGTGAATACCGTTTTCCAGAACTACGCCCTCTTTCCCCATCTCAATGTCTACGACAACATTGCCTACGGCCCCCGCATGAAAAAGTCCCTGGGCGAGGCTGCGTTGAAACAGCGGGTGGCGGAGGTGCTGGAGCTTGTGCAGATGTCCGGCTATGAACAGCGCATGCCCCATCAACTATCCGGGGGGCAGCGGCAGAGAATTGCCATTGCCAGGGCGCTCATCAACGAGCCGGCCATTTTGCTTTTGGACGAACCCTTAGGTGCCCTGGATCTGAAATTGCGCAAGCACATGCAGACCGAGCTCTCCCGGCTGCAGCGCAAGACGGGCACCACCTTTGTCTACGTCACCCACGACCAAGAGGAAGCTTTAAATATGTCCGACCGCATCGTGGTCATCGATCAGGGAGAGGTACAGCAGCTGGGCACACCCCGGGAGATCTACAACAACCCGGCCAACCTGTTTGTCACCAGCTTCATCGGGGACCGCAACATCTTCCCCGTGGAGGTTGTGGAAGCTGGTTCGCAGTACTGCCGGGTGCGCTTGGGTGAAAACGTGGTGACCGTGCGCCGCTCCTGCAGCGCCCAGGGTGCCCTGCGCGCCGGTGAAGAGGCGATTTTGGCCATCTTGATGGACAAAATGCGGCTCTCCTGCGAGGCAGTGGAAAACGCCTTTAAGGGCGAGGTTCTGTCCATTCACTACGCGGGCTCGCAGATCCGCATCGAAGTGAAGGTTTTAGATCAGGTGCTGACCATCGTGGAATACCAGAAAACAGACTGCGACTGCGCGGTGGGCGATACGGTCTACGCAGCCTGGGAAGAGAGCGGAGCGATTTTGCTCCCCAAGGAAGCCGGCTGGGAAGAGAGAGGCTGGTAAGATGAGAAGCTGGAAGAATAATCTGCTGGCCGTACCTATTCTGCTCTGGATCGGGGTTTTGGTGGGCATACCCATGCTCTTGGTGGTGGCCATCAGCTTTCTGTCCCGTGACCACCTGGGCAACATCGTCTACCAGTTCACCCTGGATAACTACCGCAAGGCCTTTGATCCCATCTACCTGCGGGTGTTTTGGAACTCTTTACGTCTGGCCCTGCTCACCGCCTTGATCACGTTGGTTGTGGGCTACCCGGTGGCTTACATCACCTCCAACTTGAGCCCCCGCCGGCGGGCCCTGGCCTTGGGCCTTGTGATGCTGCCGTTCTGGATTTCCAGTCTGCTCAGGACCTATGGCTGGATGATTCTGCTGGGCAATGCGGGCCTCATCAACAATTTGCTGAAGGCTCTGGGGATCATCCAGCAGCCCCTGCCCATGATGTACAAATTCGGTACCAGCCTGGTTGGCACCGCCTATATGCTCCTGCCCTTTATGATCGTGGCGGTGTTTAACTCCGTGGATAAACTGGACCGCTCGCTTCTGGAAGCATCCTACGATTTAGGGGCCAGCAGGTGGCAGACGTTTTTCCAAATCACCATACCCCTCACCCTGCCGGGTATCGTGGGCGGCTTTACCCTGGTCTTCATCCCGGCCCTGGGCCTGTACTTCGTCTCCGATCTCTTGGGGGGAGGAAATACGGTGTTTCTGGGGAATCTCATCCATACCCTGGCCACCCGGGGCAGAAACCGGCCCCTGGCCGCGGCCTTCTCCTTGGGCATGGTGGCCCTGGCGCTGCTGGTTCTCCTCTTTTACTGGCGGGTGACCAAGGATAAGAGCGGGGAGGGGCTGTTCCAATGAGGGGTAAAGCCAGCAGGTTCGGCGTCTTTTACTTGTCGCTGTTCTTTGTTGTTTTGTACCTGCCTGTGCTCAGCGTCGTTCTTTATTCCTTCAACGCCAGTTCTTCCACGGCCCAGTGGACCGGCTGGAGTCTGGAGTGGTACCGCCAGCTGCTGAGGGATCGGGTGATCGGGGAGGCTTTTAAGGTGAGTATACAGGTGGCTGTGCTTACCGCCATCCTCTCCGCAGTCTTGGGCACTTTCACCGCAGTTGTCTCCATGTGGGTCACCGCCCGCATGAAAAGGGCCATCCAGGGCATAATGATTCTGCCCCTCATCGTCCCGGAGGTGGCCTTGGGGGTGTCGCTTCTCTTCTTTTTCAACGCCCTGCGGCTGCCCTTTGGGATCTTGACCCTCGTTCTTTCCCATTCCCTGTTCTGCGTGCCTTACGTGTACATCATGGTGCGGCTGCGGCTGCAGGAGATCGATGCGGCTATCCTGGAATCGGCGCTGGACTTGGGGGCAAGCGTACCACAGATGGTGCGCACCATCATTTTGCCGCTGGTGGCTCCCTCCATCGTCACCGCTTCCCTTTTGTGCCTGGCCATGTCCCTGGATGATGTGATCATCTCCACCTACATGTCCGGCCCCCGCAGCACCACGCTGCCGGTGCACATCTTCTCCATGATGCGTGTGGGCGTTACCCCTAAGGTGAACGCGCTCTGCACGTTGATTTTAGTGGGAACGTTCTTCATAATAGGGTTAAGTCAGATCATCACCAAACAGAGGAGGTTTGCTAAGTGAAGAGAACAAGCGCTGTACTGCTGACTATCGCCGTTTTGGTCCTTGCTGTTTCCGGTGCCCTGGCGGCACAGGAAATCACCCTCATGACGTGGGGCGGTGATTTTGTCCCCCGGGCGGTCATCGAGGAGTTTGAACAGGAAACCGGCATTAGAGTCAACTACAAAGAAGTGACCTCCAACGAGGACATGCAGTCGCTGCTGGAAGCCAACCCCGATCAATACGATCTGCTCATCGTCACCGACTACATGGTGGATATCCTCAGGCAGAACGGCCTGCTGGAGGCACTCGATAAGTCCAAGCTGCCCAACTACGGCAACATCAACCCCCTGTATCTGGGCAACTACTACGATCCCCAGAGCGAGTACGCCATTCCCTATGCCATTTCCATCTCGCTGCTTTTGGTCAACCATGAAGAGGTGGAAAAGCTGGGGGCCAAGCCCAT
>DGEY01000072.1 GCA_002391385.1 Firmicutes bacterium UBA3914
AGATGTGTATAAGAGACAGCCCCTTCGCTTACATGGTAAACCGGTGGTTGCCGATGGTCACCTTCACAGGCCGGCTGTGCATGAACCGATCGGAACTTCTGCGGGGGTTGAAGAAGAACAGCGCTCCCCCCGTGGGATCATGCCCGTTGAGCGCCTCCAGGGCTGCCCTGCGGGCTGTTTCATTGGGCGTCATGTAAAAACTCCCGTTTTGGATGGGCTGGAAGGCATTGGTCTGAAACAACACGCCCCGCAGGGTGTTGGGAAACTGGGGGCTGAGCATGCGGTTGATGATCACAGCTCCCACCGCCACCTGGCCCAAATAGGGTTCACCCCGGGCTTCGGCGTAGATCATCTGCGCCAGCCATTCCACTTCCTGGTTGGTCAAGCGCACCCCCACCGGGTAATGCTTAACTTGATCCACGGGCACCAAAAGGCGCTGGCCTACCCGCAGCACATCGGACTTGAGGTTGTTCAGCTCCTTCAGTTCCGCAATGCTGAGCCCATAGGTGAGGGCGATCCAATAGAGGCTGTCCCCCGCTTCCACCGTGTGCACAGTCAAGGCGCTGAACTGCCCCTCAGGAGAAACCGGCTGCGGATCTTGTGCTAAGCCATCCGCAGGAGGGTCGCCTGGCTCTTCCCCTTCTCCGGGAACCTCCAGGGCAGGCGCCTGTGGAGGTGTGGACTGCCGGATCAAGCCCAGGGGCTCTCCGACGGCAGAAAAGGAGAACACCAGGACAACCGCCGCGGCCGCCCAGGCAAAACGCACCATATTCTGCTGTGGATCAGGCAGTCTACTGAGCACGTCTGGAACCTCTTTCTACATAGGGTGAGTATTTCAATTATAGCCAGCCGGGGACAGCCTGTCAAATATCCAGGTCTGCAAAGCCGTGTTGCCAAGCTTCGGGGGACGTAATATACTAGAGGTGCGGAGGAGGTAGGCGGATGAGTTTTCTGCGCGAGCTGCTGACGCCCAAGCGAGTCGTAGTCGTTTTGCTTGCAGCCCTGTTCTTGATCTTTTTCTCCAGGCAGCTGGGCACAGTCCTTTTGCCCTTCCTCATTGCCGTGAGCTTTGCCGTTATTCTTGAGCCGGTTATCGGTTTTCTAGAAAGGCGCCTGCGCTTTCCCCGCTCCCTGGCCGTTTTGGCCACCTTGGTGGCCGTGGGCGGGCTGGCCTGGTATGGGATTGTCCTCATCGTCGGCCAGCTGGTGGGGCAGCTCATCGACTTAGCCTCGCTGCTCCCCGTCTACCGCGAAACCATCACCGAAATGACCGAAGACCTCTTGGGCCATCTCCAGACCCTCAATGAAAGCCTGCCGCCCATTGTGAGCGTGAACATCCAAACCAGCGTCCAGGACTTTCTGGTCACCTTGGAGGACAGCACTAGGGACCTTATCAACCGGGTCTTGGGCGCCTTTTCGGGCCTGCCTTCCTTTTTGCTGGTGAGCATCATCACCCTGGTGGCCACCTACTTCTTCTCCCGGGATAAAGAGCTGATCATCGATACTTTCATGCACTTCGTGCCCCCCGGCTCCAGGGACAAGGCCCTGGAGTTCCGCAGAACGCTGAGCGTGGACCTCTTCGGTTATATCAAAGGCCGCTTCCTCATGTTCATCATCTCCACGGTAATCACCGCGGTGGGCCTGTTTCTGATCGGCACGCGTTACTGGGTACTTCTGGCCATCCTCATCGGCATCATCGATCAAGTTCCCGTCGTCGGTCCCGGAATCGTCTTCACGCCCTGGGTAGCCATGAGCGTGATTTCAGGCGATATCGACCGGGCAGTTTACCTCACCATCCTGTACTTCATCATCTTCGCCACCAGGAACTTCGCGGAACCGAAGATCTTAGGAGATTCGGTGGGTCTGCACCCGCTGATCATGCTCCTGGCCATCTACGGCGGAGTGGTCTTCTTCGGCGTGGTGGGATTGGTGCTCGGCCCCGTCTTGGCCATTATCATCCGGGCCACAACCGTGGCGGGCCTGTTCAAGTTCCCGCCCTATGCAGACAAGTAGTCTCCCCAGCCCCTTACATAAAAGGGGCTTTCTTTTTGTACACTAAAGGTGGTGTCCGCGGACCAGCCGCGGGCAATCTGCGGACAAGGAGTGCAGCCATGGTCACCCTGCCCTTTAGTGTCGCTCTGCTTACGTTCCTCACCGTCTTTTTCTTCCTCGGTTTTGGCCAGCGGGTGCTGGACCGCATGCGTCTGACGGACGGGGAAGCCCTCATCATCCTCCTACTCATGATCGGCGGTCATTTCCTGCCCACCATCTCCTTAACTTCCCGTGCTGCCGTGAACCTGGGGGGCTTGATTCCCCTGGGGGTAGGTGTTTACCTGCTGCTGACTACCTCCGGTCCAGAGCGGGGCAGGGCCGCGGGGGTGACCCTGGTCACCGCCGGCTTGATCCTCCTCACCGATAAGCTCCTACCCCTCCAGCCGGGCCTTCTGGACCCTGTGTTCAGCGGCGGTATTTTTGCCGGACTTACCGCCACCTTTTGGGGGAGGTCCCGGCGCAGCGCCTTCATCGCGGGCCTGCTTGGGGTTCTTCTGGTGGATCTGGCCAGCGTGATCCAGCTTCTGCTCCAGGGAGTTGAAGAGCAGCTCACCTTGGGCAGCGGCGGCCTCTTTTCCAGCATGGTCCTGAGCGCTTTCCTGGCGGTGATCATCACGGAAGTGATCGGCGAAGTGCGGGAGGCCCTGCACTTAGGGGGCGGACAAAATGGTTAGGCGCCTGGCAGCTTTCCCCTTGCTTTTCTGCCTCTTGTGTCTGGCCGGTTCTGCCTTGGCCCAGGAAGGCGACCTCTGGGACGAGTTTCTCCCCACCGGCGAGTATTACACCCTCCTGGATCCAGGCGGCCGGGTTCTTTTGGAGACAGGCAGGCGCATCTACCTGGAAGACCAGTACCTCACTCAAGATAACCGCCTTTACGAAGTAGTGGAAGTGGATGATGCGGCCAAAACCGCCCGCGCCAAGCTCGTGGCCGAGGTGGAGCTGGAGGTTACCCCCTGGTCTCAGCTCCGGCGGGAACTGGGCTTGACGGCAGTGGAGGCCGCCGATGAAGGGGGTCCGCGGGGAACCATCGCCCTCTACCACACCCACAATGCGGAGAGCTACGTGCCCACCGATGGAACAGACAGCATCTACGGCAAGGGCGGCATCCACCAAGTGGGAGCCACCTTCGCCGAGGCCCTTAAGGAGCGGGGCGTCACCGTCCATTATTCCGAAAAGCTCCACCTACCCCACGATCGGGGCGCCTACCGCCGCTCCCGGGAGACGGTGCTGGAACTGATCTCCCAGGAACCGGATGCCATCTTTGACGTACACCGCGACGCTGCCCCCAGCAGCGCTTACGCCATCCAGCTCAAGGATCAGTGGATGACCAGCATCCAGTTTGTAGTGGGGCGGCAGAACCAAAACCTGGGGGTTAATCGCAAGTACGCGGAGTCCCTGAAGAAGGTGGCTGACGACCTCTACCCCGGTTTGGTCAAGGGCATCTTTTACGGCCGGGGCAACTACAACCAAGACCTGAGTCCCCTCAGCCTGCTCTTGGAAGTGGGGGCCCATACCAACAGCAGGCCCGCCGCGGAGCGGGGCATCTCACTCTTCGCGGAAGTGGTGGACCATTATTTCTACGGCCCCAGCGCCGAGGCAGCGAGCCGCAGCCAGGCGGGGGCCGCCAGGCGCAGTGCCCTGGGCCTGGGCCTCTTCGTTTCCGCAGGTGTAGCGGTCTTCTATGTAGTCAACGCCGGGGGGTTTGCCCCGGCCCTGGAGCGCCTGAAGGGGGCGCTGCGCCTGCGCAACCGCCGCTGAGAGCCTGCCTATGATTCTCCCCCCAGGGCGCAGGAAAACCTCCCCTGCGGGGAGAAATTAGCAGGCAAAACCTGAACGGAGTGAAGGCAGTGAAGTTCTTGCTCAGAGCGGTTGTGTCCCTCCTGGTCCTCACAGTGCTCCTCTGCGGCGGATTGATCCTCTATTTAAGCATCACCGAGTACAAACCGGCCGAGGCCATGCCCGTGCAGATCCTCCAACAGCAGAACCGCCCCATAGATGCAGCATCGGAACTGACTATTACCACCTTCAACATCGGCTATGCAGCCCTAGAGCGCGATGTGGACTTTTTCATGGACGGCGGTACCATGTCCCGGGGCCTGAGCAAGGGCCGTGTGGAGCAGAACCTCAACAAGATCATCCAGGTGCTGCAGTCTCTAGATTCCGATTTTTACCTCCTGCAGGAAGTGGATGAAAAGAGCACCAGAAGCTTCGGGATCAACCAGAGGGAAAACATCGCCAAAGCGCTGCCAGATTACGTTTCCAGCTACGCCGTGAACTATCAAGTGGGGTGGGTTCCGGTGCCCCTGACCCAGCCCATGGGTAGAGTGCTTTCTGGGCTGCAGACCCTTTCCCGCTACACGGTGCATGAAGCCACTAGATATGCGCTTCCCAGCACCGCCTCCTGGCCGGTGCGCCTGGCCCACCTCAAGCGCTGCCTGCTGGAGACCAGAATTCCGGTAACTAACGGGCGGGAGTTGGTTATTGCCCATGTGCATCTGGAAGCCTTTGATGGCGGCGGTGAGCTCCGCAGCCAGCAGCTGGCCTTTGTGGAGTCCTATGCCCGGGCTGAACTGGCCAAGGGCAACTACGTCCTGTTGGGCGGAGACTGGAACCACCTCTTGGCCGTGAATCCCCAAGAAGTGCGGGCCCGCCATTCGGCCAGCTGGCCCCCGTGGCTGCAGCTTCTGCCTGAGGATTTCTTAGCCGGTTTTGCGTGGGCCTATGACCAGGAAGTTCCGTCTGTGCGCACCCTGGAAGCACCCTATGACCCGCTGCGTACCTTCACCTGTACCATCGACGGCTTTTTGGTCTCGCCCAACATCGAGATTCTGGAGGTGCAGGGACACGATCTGGGCTTTGAGTTCAGCGATCATAATCCGGTAACGCTTAGGTTTAGGCTGCAGGACGACACACCGGCTCAAGAAGCAGAAGAAAACCAAGGGCAAGAGTAGGCGCAGGTAAAGACAAAAAGGGCTCTGAGAGGATCAACCTCCCAAGAGCCCTTTCGCTTTCTACATAAAAAAATGGCTCCTCGGGCTGGACTCGAACCAGCAACCCTTCGGTTAACAGCCGAATGCTCTGCCATTGAGCTACCGAGGAGCGACCTCCAATGCGACACCGGGATATCCAGCAGCACCGCATAGGAGTAAAATAGTTCCTGGCAACGAGCTACTCTCCTACCACGAGATGTGGCAGTACCATCGCCGCTGAAGGGCTTAAC